>CBEUCM010000031.1:0-24576 GCA_965541645.1 uncultured Archaeoglobaceae archaeon
AACCAACGGATGGGTTGAGGAAGAGGAGGAAGAAGAGGAGGTCGCAGAAGAGGTTGCAGAAGCTCCCGCTGAAGCTGCAGCAGCACAGCCAGCGGCAATGCAGCCAATGCAGATGCCCGCAATGCCTGGATTCCAGCTTCCCGCTCTGCAGATGCCCCAGACAACATCAGCAGCCCCAGCAGGCATCAAGCTGGTAATCAAGGACGCGAAGATCACCATCGACAAGGTCGTCATCAGGAAGGCTGAGAAGAAGGGTGGGAAGTAATGGAGGAGGTCAAGAAGGTAAAGCTGATCCTGAAAGGTGCGCAGATACACATACCTGAGCTGATAATCGAGGAAGAAGAATGACTGTAATTGCGGTGGCAGGCAAGGGAGGGACAGGAAAAACCCTTGTCTCCGCCCTCCTCATAAATTTTATTTCAGAAAAGACGAGTAGTTTGCTTGCTGTAGATGCAGATCCGGACAGCAACCTGCCCGAAGCTTTAGGAGTTGCCGATGAAATCAGGAAAACGCTTGGAGATATCAGAGAGCTCTTTCAGGTCAGCAGGGATGAGATGGGTACAATGAACAAGGAGCAGTGGCTTGAGGGCAAAATTTACGCAGAGGCTATATGCGAGTGCCCGAGGTACGATCTATTGGTTATGGGAAGGCCCGAAGGAGAGGGCTGTTACTGTTTCGCCAACTCCCTTTTGAGGGGCGTGCTGAAGAGGTTGATGAGGCACTACGATTACATAGTCATCGACACTGAAGCTGGCTTGGAGCACTTCAGCAGGAAAACGATAGACAGTGCTGACTACATAATCATTGTAACAGACATGTCCAGAAAGGGCCTGGCGACGGCAAAAAGAATAAAGGAGCTGGCAGAAGAGCTGAAGCTGAACTTTAGAAAAATATTCTTGATAGCCAACAGGATTACCAGCAGAGAAGCTGAGGAGACGATAAGAAAATTTGCTGATGAGGAGGGGATTGAACTTCTCGCCGTGCTACCCTACGATGAGAATGTAGCTGAAGTGGACCTCAGGGGAGACCCTGTGACTGAAATAGATCACAATTCTGAAGTTTATAGGAGGATGAAGGAGGTTTCGGATTTCTTCTTAAGTTTACCGGTTGAAGCGAGGTGATAGGTTTGACAAAAAAGTTCACGCTCGAAGAATTTTTGGACCTGCTAAAGAAGTATAATGTGGAGGAGATTGAGGGCGTAAAAATTGAGGGCGACCTCGAAATAGAGTTTGAGGGATCAGCAATTGATCTCTCAGCAATAGCACCGCTATATTCAATGCTCTCGGAGTTCGGGAATTTCCTGTATCATGCAAACATGGCTCTCGGCTACCTGCAGAGACTTTCAGCAATGCTTGGAATTCCCACCCCCTTTCAGATGGCTCCCGCTGCAGAAGTGCAACCAGCAGCAGCACCAGCAGCTCCTGCTGTTGAGGAGTTAAAACTTCCGGAGGAGCTGGTAAAATCAAAATTTGAGCCTGTTAAGGTAGAGTACACGACCCAAATTGAAGAGGTTGTGCTTGGAGCAACCAAGGCAGATGGTGGGAGCAGGGGCTACACAGTCACGCTGGGTGGGGAGAGGAGCCTGGCCTTCTACACCTTCGATGCTCCTCAGCCCAATCTGCCGGCAATAGCGATTGACGTTTTTGACAGAAGGCCCATGCTTGCAAAGGCCGTCAGGATGCACTATGATGATGTTCTCGACAACCCCGCTGAGTGGGCAAGAAAGTGTGTCAAAAAGTACGGTGCAGATCTGGTAACCCTGCATCTGATCAGCACAGACCCATTGCTTGACGATACCCCTGCAAGCGAGGCCGTGAAAGTGCTTGAAGACGTTCTGCAGGCTGTTGACTGTCCGATAATTGTTGGAGGTAGCGGTAACAAGGAAAAGGATCCGGAGGTGCTGGAAAAGGCTGCGGAGGTTGCTGAGGGAGAGAGAATAATGCTTGCCTCGGCAACCCTCGACATGGACTGGGAGAGAATTGCAAACGCTGCAAAGAAGTATGGTCATGTGGTGCTGAGCTGGACCCAGATGGATATAAACAACCAGAAGACGCTCAACAGATACCTGCTCAAGAGGGTCGAGGTGCCGAGAAACAGCATCGTGATGGATCCAACAACCGCTGCACTTGGTTATGGTCTGGATTACGCCTTCACGAACATGGAGAGGATCAGGATCAGCGGTCTTAAGGGTGATACAGATCTGAACTTCCCGATATCCAGCGGAACAACAAATGCATGGGGAGCGAGAGAGGCATGGATGATAGACTCTCCGATTGAGGAAGATACCCCATGGGGTCCGAGAGAGCTGAGAGGTCCGATCTGGGAGATCATCACCGGCTTGACACTCTCGCTCGCGGGAGTTGACCTCTTCATGATGATGCACCCGATCGCAGTGGCAGTTCTTAAGGAGATTTTCAACACCCTCGGCGGTAAGGTTAGCGGTGGAGTTGCGGATCCAGGCGAGTGGATAACGATGGAGGTGTGAGCAATGAAGGTAAAGAGCCCTCTTGAGGTTTACAACTACCTGCCAAGAACTAACTGCGGGGAGTGTGGCTTTGACACCTGCATGAGCTTTGCTGCACACATCCTCGATAGGTCAGTTTCAGTTTTGGACTGCAAGCCCCTCGTCAGAGATGCGGAAAAGGATCCCAAGGTCAAAAAGAAGCTGGAAGAGCTGCTGGAACTTACAGCTCCAGAAATTGCCGAGGTAGTTATTGGCGTTGGCGATAATGCTGTCAAGATAGGTGGCGAAGAGGTGCTGCACCGCCACGAGCTTACCTTCTTCAATCCCACAGCCTTCTTCTTTGATGTATGGGACACCATGGATGATAAGGCAATAGAGGAGAGGTGCAGCAGGGTTGTCGAGTACAAGAAATTCTACGTCGGAAACTTCCTGACTCTGGATGGCATAGCCGTGAGGTGCACTTCTGGAGATCCAAAGAGGTTCAGTGAGGTTGTGAAAAAGGTGGCAACTTACGGAAAACCGATGATCCTCGTTGCTTTGGACCCAGAGTGCATGAAGGCTGCACTGGAAGAAGTTGCAGACCAGAGACCTCTGATCTATGCTGCGACTGAGGGCAACTGGAAGGAGTTCCTCAAGCTGGCTCTGGATTACAAAGTGCCCGTCACACTGAGAGCCAAGGATCTGGATCTGCTGAAGAGCATGGCCGTCACCTTCAAACAGGCTGGAGTTACGGACATCGTTCTCGATCCCGTCACAGAGCCCCTGGGAGAAGGGCTGAAGGGTACCTTCGAGAGAGTTATTCAGCTTCGCAGGGCAGCGATTGCAGGACAGGATAAGGATGTTGCCTATCCGATAATGGTGACACCCATCGCTGCCTGGCTGATTGACGGAGATGAGGTCAGCAAGTCCTACTGGGAGGCCGTGATAGGAGGAATGTTCATTGTCAAGTACGGAGACGTGATGATATTCAGGAGCTTGGAGCAGCATGTTGTAATGCCGATGATTACCTTGAGGTTCAACATCTACACTGATCCGAGAACGCCCGTGCAGGTTGAACCTGGTTTGAGAGCGATAAACGACCCCGGTCCAGACGACCCGGTGTTCATAACGACAAACTTCGCCCTTACCTACTACACAGTTGAGAGTGACCTGACGAGTGGAGGAATAAAGGGCTGGCTTTTGGTTCTAAACACGGAGGGACTGGGTGTTGAGGTCAGCGTAGCTGGTGGGCAGTTTACCGCTTCGAAGGTCAAAGAGCTGATAGAGGAGACGGGAATTGCAGAGAAGGTCAACCATAAGTACCTCGTAATCCCCGGACTGGCTGCAAGACTCCAGGGTGCAATTGAAGATGAAACGGGCTGGAATGTGCTTGTAGGCCCAATGGACTCGGGAAGAATTAAGGGATGGTTGGAGAAGAACTGGCCACCCAAGAAATAATTTATTTTTTCGTGAGAAAAATTATTTTTTAACAAGAGAAATAACGGTAGCCTCAACCTCTCCAAGCCACTTTGAGATGCTCCTTATTTCATTCAGTGTGAGTTCTCCCTTTTTCTTTATCCTGTCATCTGCCAAGACGAACATTCCCCTGCTTACGGATTTTCCAAATCTTCTTGGGGGTAGGTAGCTAACCACGACCTTTTTTCCCTGCCTGAACTCCTCGTTGTTTGTCACGACCTCCAGTCTGTTGCCATAGTCAAAAATGCAGAGCCACAGTCCATCAAGCTCACTCCTCGATGTTATCTCGCCCGCAAAGTACCTGACAGCTTCGTAAGCCCTGCTGATCTCCCCCCTCTCCATCAACTTCGGTAAACCTTCAAGGTACTCCAACCAGTAGTCTGCAGCAATCGTGTTGTAATTCTTCAACTCTGTAAGACTCCCCCTGAGGGATGATGCGGTTTCCACAATCCTTCTAAAGCTGTCCATCTGCAGGATGTCTTTGGGCGAGAGGTAGCAGTACTTAACGCTCTGTATTTCAGACGCCAGCATCTTCACAGCATCAAGGAACTTCTTCCGCCCCTGAATCTGCAGGGACTGACCAAGCTTCTGGAACTCCTCAATCCCCCTCTCGGCCATCAGGATTCTGAAATCGTTTGCGGTGTCCATCTCATCACCTCATTTCGTCAATGGCTTCATCAATCAAAGATGCTGTAAAAGGAGTCCAGCACGTAGTCCGGCTTTATACCATGCCTCTCCACCATTTGCTGCAGGTTTTCCTTTGTTGTGACACCCGTTAAGACGAGGAGAGTCTCAGCCCCAATCGCCTTTCCTGCTGCAACATCAACGTCTATCTGGTCACCGACAACTGCCACATCTTTGGCCTCAAGCCCAAGAATTCTCAAAGCTTCATCCATTATCACCTTGGAGGGTTTTCCAACGACAACATCCGGCTCTCTACCTGTCATCCAGTAGAGTGCGCCGATTATCATTCCTGTTCCGGGTATAGGACCATCCTCTGCAGGAAAGACCCTGTCGGGGTTGGTTGCGATGTACCTCAGCCCCTTCAGGCACGCCCTGAGAGCCTTCGTCATCAGGTCAAAGTTTATTCCACGGTTGGATCCCACCACCAAGTACTCTGCCTCGTTGTAGTCCACTATCTTCAGTCCTGCAAGCTCAAGTTCCTCCTTCAGTCCATCCTCTCCGGTTGTAAAAACCTTGGCTCCTGGTTTCTCCCTTGCTATGAATCTTGCAGTGGCGTAGGTTGCAACGAGTATCTCGTCTGGTGTTGCATCAACACCGAAAGACCTTAGGCGTTCAAGCAGTATCCTTCTGCTCCTCGTGGAGTTGTTAGAGACAAATACTATCTTCTTGCCCATCTCCTTTAGCCTTTTTACAGCTTCAACCCCTTCCCTTATCGGCTTGACGCTTTTTCCGATAACGCCATCTATGTCCACTATAAACCCCTTCTTGTTGAGCAGAGGGTGCATATCACATCAGTCCCAAGGTTCTCAACTCTTCAGAAATCCTTTCAACAGCCTTTCGGGCATCCTCCGGACTTTTGCCACCGGTAACCACCATCTTCCCCGAGCCGAATATCAGCACAACTACCCTTGGATCGTCGAGTCTGTAAACCAGTCCAGGAAACTGCTCCGGTTCATACTCTATGTTCTCCAAACCAAGTCCAATGGCGATTGCGTTCAAATTCAGATCAACCCCCAGATCCGCCGAAGCGACAATGTTCTGAACCTTAACTTCGGGCTCATCGATTACGGGTATGTCTATCTCCTTCAGCATCTTTACTATCTGCTTTACAGCCTTTCTTGCTTCTTCAACACTTTTGGATCCCGTACATACAACCTTACCGCTCCTAAAAACAAGAGCCGCAGCCTTTGGCTCCTTCGTTCTCAACACGAGTCCGGGAAACTGCTTTGGTTTGTATTCGGAGTCCTTTATCTCTCTTGAAATTTTATTAAGATCTATGTTTTCCCCGATCTGGGTTGATGCAACGACATTCTCTATTTTGATTTTGTAGTCCTCCATAACACCACCGTTTATAAACACTTTAAATACCCTATAAATACTTTTGCCAGAGGGTACAAGATGTCGGACAAGAATTTGGAAGACAGGGAGATGGAAATCACCGAGCACATCGCTGAGCTTAGAAGGAGAGTTCTCAGGATCTGCATAGCCTTTATCCTGCTGATCTCCGTCATGTTCTATCTGTCCTACGATCCACTGCTCGCCTTCTGGCACACTCTTGTTGGAGATCTGCCAATCTACGTTTTCTCCCCAATTGAGTGGGTTGTTATAAGGTTGAGCTTCTCAGCTCTGCTCTCTCTCGTCATCCTTTACCCCTACATAATCCACGAACTCTACCTTTTTGCAAAGCCGGGACTCTACGAACACGAAAGGAAATTTTTGAGAACCATGCTGATTCCAAGCTACATCATTTTCGTAGCTGGCCTGTTTTTTGCGTACAAGTTCGCAGTTCCCCTTCTGTACGATCTCGCCCTTAAAACCTCCTACGATCCCTATCTTTCAGCGGAGAAGACGATAGTCAACGCCTTCAAGTTGCTGATCACCTTCGGTTTCTTTTTCCAGATACCGTTGGCCATGGTTCTTGCCGTGCACTTCAGAATTGTGGACTACTCAACCCTGCGAAACCTCAGGTTGCCCCTTTACATCGTCATCCTCCTGCTCGTCACGAACCTGACAATGGACTTCACGGGCCTTACACAGTTTGCGAGTTTAGCTCTTTTCGTCTGCATGTACGAGATCGGTCTTCTAATCCTCAGAATTTTCAAGAGCTAACACTTCATTCAGAAATGATTAAATATAATGAAAACTACCATAAGCATGAAACGACCCTGGTTCAAACACTGGCCTCCCCTGCTGACAAAAACCTTGGAATATCCGAAAGTCCCCCTCTTTGAGTTTCTGGAAAGCTCTGCAAGAAGATTTGGCGACAAAACAGCTGTTGTTTACTACGGCAAGGAGATAACCTTCAATCAGCTGCTTGACGAATGTGAGAGGTTTGCCACCTTTCTCAGCAGATCTGGGATTGGTAAGGGAGATAGGGTAGCGCTGTATCTTCAGAACTCCCCTCAGTTCATGGTCGCCTTTTTTGGTACGATGAGGGCAAATGCCGTTGTTGTCCCATTGAATCCTATGCTCGTTGAGAGAGAGCTGGAGTATGTCCTCAAAGATTCGGGCAGCAGGATTGTTGTAACAACATCGGAACTCGCAAGCAGGGTTCTGCCCGTAGCAAAAGATCTCGGAATTGAAGTTGTTTGCGGAAATCTCTCGGACTACATCCCTGAGAAGCCTGAACTTCCGGTTCCGGATTTTTCAAAAATTAAAGTTGATGTTGAGGGGGCAACAAGCTGGGAAAAGGCGATGGAAGACAGAGATCCGCCAGAAGTTGAGGTGGACAGTGACGATCTCGCTTTAATCCCCTACACAGCCGGAACTACGGGGATGCCGAAGGGGTGCATGCACACGCATTTTACCGCAGCGGCCAACACTCTCAGCTCCGCTCACTGGTTCAACCTGACTCCCGCAGCGGTGTGTCTTGCAACTCTGCCCTTCTTCCACGTTACAGGGATGATCCACTCTCTCTTGGCGCCAGTTTACATTGCAGCCACCATGGTCCTGATAACAAGGTGGGACAGAAGGACGGCGATAGAGGCCATTGAGAAGTACCGCTGCACCCACTGGGTGAACATAACGACGATGGTCGTTGACATGCTCAGCGATCCGGACATTGCAAACAGGGATTTGAGTTCTCTGCTGGTAATTGGAGGCGGTGGTGCTCCAATGCCGGCAGCCGTGGCTGAAAAGCTGAGCAAGCTGACGGGCTTGAGATACATAGAAGGGTATGGTTTAACAGAAACGATCTCCCAGACCCACCTCAACCCACCCCAGAACCCCAAGCTTCAGTGTCTCGGCATCCCCGACTTCGGGGTTGATGCACTGATAGTTGATATCGAAACGGGTAAGCCACTTCCACCGAAAGAGGAGGGGGAAATCGTAGTTTCAGGACCGGAGGTTTTCAAGGGATACTGGAACAAGCCTGAGGAGACTGAAAAAGCCTTCATTGAAATTGAGGGAAGGAAGTACTTCAGAACGGGAGATCTGGGGTACATGGATGAGGACGGGTACTTCTTCATCGTGGACAGGATCAAGAGGATGATAAATCGCTCCGGGTTTAAAGTGTGGCCAGCAGAGGTTGAGGCTGTACTCTACAAACATCCGGCTGTAAAGGAGGTCTGCGTAATAGGGGTTCCTGATGAGAGGGTTGTGGAGGAGGTAAAGGCCTTCATAGTGCTGAATCCAGAATACAAGGGAAAGATTACAGAGAAGGAGATTATAGAGTGGGCAAAGCAGCAAATGGCCGCTTACAAGTACCCGAGAATCGTTGAGTTTGTTGATGAGCTGCCCAAGAGTGGGGCAGGCAAGATCCTGTGGAGGGTTCTGCAGGAGAAGGAGAGAAAGGAGAGATTGGGAGGTGGTTGAATGTACAGGATTGTGCCAATCAAGATGGCGGAAATAAGTGTTCCCTTTGGCGTGGTTCAGATGCTCGGAGATATGAGGTCCATGATCACCGGGCCGATTTACGTCTGGGTGATAGATGGTGGGGATGAGAAGATAGTGGTGGATGCTGGTGTGGAGGAGCCGCAAAATGGGCTGTTTCACGGATTTCCCGGCAAAGGTGGAGGGGAGAAGGGATTGAGGGATGCCCTCTCAAAGGCCAACTTAAAGCCCGAAGATGTCGATAAGCTGATCATAACTCACCTCCACTTCGACCATGTGGCCAATGCGAAGCTCTTCACAAATGCGAGGATCTATGTGCAGAAGAGGGAGTGGGAGTCAGCATTGAACCCACCTCTGCACTACCGCCAGACCTACGACCCCAGCATGTTCCTCCCGCTTGAGAACATGGACCTCTGCCTGGTTGATGGGGATGTGGAGATAGCAGAAGGGATAAAGCTCGTGCTGATGCCCGGACACACGAAGGGGCTGCAGGGCGTTGCAGTTGAGACCGAGAAGGGGACGTACCTTCTCGCATCCGACCACTTCTACACGTACTTCAACTTCTTCCCACCAAGACAGCCAGTAACAATGACCGACGCTACTGGAAGCACTCTCGAAATTCCACCTTCCCCGCTACCCTTCGTTCCACCCGGCCTGCATGTCGATCTTTCAGAGTGGTACGAAAGCTGCTTTAAGGCGTTGTCCATAACGAAGAGGGCGAACATCATACCCGGCCACGATCCAAGTCTTGAGGGGAAGACCTTTCCATAAATTTTTTAAAAATGGAAGGCTAATGACCTGCCTGCAGGATACCGCTGGCTGCCAGGAGCAGTATCACTATCTCCAGTACTGCAAAGACAACGTATATTGTGTCTCGCTTTCTGATCAGTGCTGGTATTATTGCGATGTAGCAGATTATCGTGATGACTGCGAGAAAGGCAAGGGCAAGCAGGTTGAAGATGTCTCCGTAGGTCACCATCCCGATCCATCCCCACCCTGTTGGAATCCCCGTTTTGGTAAGATACTCATGGGTGTCGTGGGTCCAGAGGTCGGGCAACTCCTGAGGTGGGACATAGGGCGGCATAACACCGGATATGTAGAGGGCGAAGGCAACTGCCAAGAATCCAATTCCCACTAAACCACCGTAGTAAAGTATGTTGGCGTACAGAATCTGCTCTTCCGGAATGTTCATGCTCATACCCAACACCTCACACCCATATTCCCAATCCCTTCAGCAGAGATCTCAGACCGGCAAATATCAGTACGGCAATGACGATGCTTCGTATCACTCTCGGACTGGCCTTCGCCAGAACTCTCACACCAACATAGGATCCGAGCATGATCCCCAAGCAGGAAGGCACAGCAATCAGAGGTATGACGCTGCCGTTGTTAAGATAAACCCACGCTGCAGAGGTGTCTGTTATAGACAGCAGAAACTTGCTCGTACCGGCAGCGATTTTCAGGGGTGTACCCATCACAAGGTTCAGTACTGGTACATTTGCCCATCCTGCACCCAGACCAAACATTCCGGCTATGATTCCTATGAAGGCAAAGAGTACCATGGATGGCAACGTTCTGTGAACCTTCCACTCTATCTCCTCACCCATGGACTCCTCGTAGTACATTCCGTATATACCAAGCATCTGGGAAATCCTATCTGCCTTCTCCACGTGGGGGAATTCAACCCTCTTACTGGTGATCATGACGAAGGATATGAAGAGGATCGTTATTCCGAGCAGCGTCTGGGTTATCCAGGTCGGCAGAGCTAAGCCAATAAGGGCCCCCAGTATGGAGCATGTAGAGGCTATCAGCGCGAGAGGCATGGCAAGTCTAATGTTCGCCAAGCCTCTTTTTAGCAGTCCCGGACCGGCTGCAAGAGCACCAGTTAGCGCAACGAAAAGTCCAGCCCCCCTGACATAGTCCAAATGGAAGGGGAAGAACCCGCTCACCAATGGTACGAATAGAACTCCACCACCGACTCCGGCCATCACTGCGAGGATACCTAAGAAGAACGTGAATACAAAGAGGACGACGGGCCATACCCACCAAGCCGCAGTTTCCAGCATACTACCAAACCTCCACGGTTTTTCAGGAAGTTTTGCCCCCTTCAAAGTGGTTTTATTCATTCTACCTGAATACTATATAAGTCTTACTAAAAAATATGTAATGATATTATGTTGTAATTAAAGGACATATTATTTATGAACATTGATCAGAACCCTCCTCTTAGTTATGACCACACCCCCACCAGTTTCGGAAGATTGTAAAAACCCCCTTACGTAGGCCCCAACCAAGTTTGGACTTGCCCTCCTGACAACAACTCTGTACGAACTCCTGTCACATCCCTCAATTCGCAATGCACCCCTTGCCTCCAGCATCCACAGCAAATCGTACAGAGAGAACCTCCTCGTTTTGAAGTGCTCTCCTGTCATGAGCCCTGCTTTGAAAAAGAGTTCTTCATCTTTCAATGCAAAATCCGAGTTTTTGAGTACTCTGTATAGCAGGTAGATGGAGTACAGAAGCATGAGAAGTATCACCACTATGAACGCTGTGTAGGCGAGCAAAAACTGGGTTTCGGGCGATCCCCCAAAGAGGTGCAGGATCATAATCAAATTTTTTCAACATCCTATTTATTCTTTACTAAGCTTTATTAAATGATATTACATTTACATACAAATTATGAAGCAACTCGCCAGAGCTGACACGAACTGCTAACCTCAAACCCAAAAAACTCTACCACATTGGCCACTCAGAACCTTCAAAACTTTTCCCCATCTCGGAAATCCATCTCTTCAAGTCCTTCTCCTTTACTTTTTTTTTATCAACAATTACAATTTTTCTTACTCCTGGAATAACCTCCGAATCCAAGTCCATCGCTCTAAACGCACCCTTAAGCATCCTGAGGACTATGTTGGTTGCACTCCTTGAGACCAAAGTGAGGATGTATATTCCATCCTCCTTCGTAAAGCTGAGCACGTTTTTGAACTGGAAATGCTTGAGCAGATCGCGAACACCCATATTGCGCAGTTTGAACTCAAGACCCATCTCGTACCCTATGTTCTCTATCAGTGTCCAGAACTCCTCATCGGCTTTGGCATTGAGGAAATCCAGTATCGCTATCCACACCTCAAGATCAACAAGTACGTGGTCCCTTCTTTCCAGCAGCTCCTCGTACTGCTTGATATCCGATATTTTTGTGTTTCCACTCGCAATTTCAGCGTATGCCAGAATTGATTCTCGTATAATGTCGGATATTGTTTTACCTTCCTTCTCAGTGAGCTTATCGAGAATTTCAACGATAGTTTCATCCACAGCAACAGACAGCCTCTTGAATTTTGGCGACATCAGATTCCCTACTGCATGTAGCTATAAAAATGTTACGAATTCAATAATGTTAAATCATATATAAATGTTATGAAAATTTCATTAGATTTCATAAGATTTCATATTCTTTCAAATAAAATTTTAACTTATGTTGAAAGTTATGAGTGTAAACATAAAAAAATTTATTTTTGTAACTCTCAAAGAAATCTACAGTGTGAGTTACATATGGTGTAATACAATACTCAATAAATAATCAACAAAATAAGGAGGTGCATGGAATGGGTGGAGCCTTTGCACAGGGTGGGGCTGTGATGAGCCCCGATATGTTCATTCACATAGGGGCTTTTGAAATAGTGTTCCTGCTTGCTCTGGGCTTCTTCGGAGGTATGCTAAGCGGGTTTATTGGAAGTGGAGGTGCATTTGTTTTAACACCTGGTATGATGACCATAGGCACTCCCGGCCCCATTGCGGTTGCGAGCAACATGTGTCATAAATTCCCAAAAGCGATGATTGGAGCCTACAGGAGATATAAGCTCAGGCAACTGGATCCAAAGTTGGCAGTTCTCATGGCTGTATCCGCCATAGCCGGAGTTCAGGTTGGTATTCAGGTACAGAAAAGAATACTTGAGGTCCTCGGTCCTACTGGTACGAATCTCTACGTTAGCATTGCCTTCCTGGTTGTTCTCCCGAGTGTATCCCTTCTACTTCTGAGAGACGTTATAAAGGCCAAGAAGATGGGCATTGAAGATACCGAACCCAGACTGGCAATGAAACTGGAGGAGAAATTCAGGCTGCCGCCAAGGATAAAGTTCAGCATTGCCGGCAGGACACATTCCGCATGGTTGACCATTCCACTGGGATTCGGTACTGGATTTCTGGCTGCAACAATCGCCGTTGGGGGGTTCATAGGTGTCCCATCGATGATTTACTTGATTGGAGCATCGAGTGCGGTTGCAAGTGGTACTGAGCTTGGTGTAGCCTTTGTGATGGGTGCAACTGGGACTTTTACGTGGATATACCTCATGGGGGCAGTGGACTTTAGGCTGACCACACTTATCCTCGCCACGTCTCTCATCGGTGTGCAGATCGGTGCTGTTGGGACCACCTATGTGAGACAGTACTACATCAAACTTGCAATGGCTGTTGTGATGCTTCTTGTCACCCTCAGCAGGGCTCTGGCCGTGCCGGGATACTTAGTAAAGCTCGGCTGGCTGACGATGGATGAGTCTCTGGTAAATTTGCTTGACTCCCTGGTGTTCCCGATAATGCTTATTGCGATGCTTTCCGTGACACCACTGGTTGGCTACCCCATGTTGCAGGTTAGAAGAAAGTTGAGGCAAATGGGTCTGCTCGATAAGGCAATAGAAGCTTCAGCTCACACCGGTGCTGGAAACATTCGACGACTCGTACTTTTCGGTGCAATAACCTTCGCAAACTACTACTGGCTGTTCCGCGATCCCGAGTGGTGGCCTCAGTTTATAACATCCATACCGCATTCTGATCCACTTACCGGGATAGCGCTGTCCATAGGTGTTGTCATGCTGGCCATCTACTGGAGCTTTATCCACGGAAGCTTTGCCCATGCCTTCCTCGATCTCGTGAAGATCTCGGCCCTTAAGGACGATCTGGCGAAGTACATAGCGAGGGATGGATATGAGGGTATAGAAAAGTGGGCATCGGGTGTTGAAAATGTTGCTTAAACTTTTTAAATTTCTAAACTCGCAGATTGATTACTTCGGAGAAGTTTTTGCAAAGACCGAGTGGCCTTACTGGTGACTACCAAAAGGGCCACTCGGCCTCATCAAAAACATTTTCGATGTCCCTAATCCAGTTTTTGATCCACTTCTTGGGATTGAACTCACCCTTTACATCGTAAATTTTCTCACCCCCTTTCTGTTTTTTCGTAATGGCTACATTCGGTATTTAAAATTTATCCTTATTTAACAGGATATTTTAAATTATTCGAAATACATTAAGAAATTTTTAGACAGGAGAATCAGGAGGTAGGAGGAAGAAAAAGATAGCTACAAAAAATTTCGGGAATTTTAAAATATTGCTACCAGAGTGGCCAGTCGGGTTCATCAAACGTTTTGCCTATCTCATCAACCCAACTGTCCAGCCATTGCTTAACTTTTCCAATAGGGCTGAGCTCCACACTGTAGAAGTTCAGAACCCCCAGTAACTCACCTTCCCTAACCTCTCCATCCATGATCGGCAGGAAAACAACCTTCCTTATGCTACCCCCTTCCTCTACCTTCCATGGTGGACAGTCGCAGAAGACATCAACAACAGTTCCGTAGGCGTGCCTCATGATGTGCAGCGGATAGATGATTGTATTTGGAGGAACTGCAACAGTCTTCACCCTGGCAATTGCTGGCTCACCATATCTCAATTCCTTGTTCTCGGCTGCCACCAAAACCTCCCATCTGGCAACGGAACTCCTCTTGTATCCAAAGGGCTTTATTGTAACCTCCTGCTTGATTATCCCTTCACCGCTCCTGAATATCAGTCTGACTTTCTCTGGCTTCTTCTCTTTTATAATCTTTTCAACATCGTCCATTCCGACGTAATAGACGCTTATTATCCCTATGAGGTCACCCTTCTCTATCTTTCCGTCTGCTACTGCCAGAAATATTGCTTGATGTATTCTCTTCACCTCCTCGACCTTGCTCGGCTTCCCAAGCTCCACAACATCTAACACAGTCCCATAGGCGTTTCTCATTGTGCTCAATGGAACGACAACAGTGCTCGGTGGTATCTCCAGTTCCTTGATCTTGATTCTCACAACATCTCCCTTTCTAACCGTAACATCCTCATCGGCAACCAAGAGTTCCCAGACTCCAATGTGGCTGCGCACGTATCCAAGTGCTTCAACCTTTATCTTCTCTCTGTAGATGTTTCCGTCATCCCTCCACGTCAGATTGACTTCGGTAACATCCCTCTTTATCTCGACCTTCGGCGGGCTTAGGTTGAAAAGGCGGTTGAGAAGTCCGGTCTTGATGTAGAAGACCTTCAGCACACCAACAAGGTCACCCTTCTTTATTTCCCCACTCTCAACGGGGATGAAGAGAACCTTGCTTATGCACTTCTCGTCCTCAACCCTCTCGGGTATGCCGCACTCAACAACGTCGCTAACTATGCCGAGAGCGTGTCTCATAATGCTCAGCGGCCCAACCATCGTGTTTGGTGGCAGGAAAATGGGCTTGATCTTTACAATGACGGGCTTCCCCTTCTCCACTTCCTTGTCCTCGTCTGCAATTAGGATTTCCCACTGTGTCACGGGGGCCATTCTGTATCCAAAGGGTTTTAGATCCATTTCCATGTGCTCTACCTTTCCATCGATCTCGTCAGCCCAGTAGGTCACGGCCACCTTCACGTCGATCACCTCTCAAAATTTTAAACAATTATCTGTTATATATCTTTTTCGATTTGTTAATAATGTGTTTATTTCCAGATTTGAATTTTAAACTTTCTGCTGCACCTTCATCGGTCAAATTTAAATACCTTTCCCCGAACTCCTCTGGGATGAAGAAAGTGGAGCTCTATACGTACGAAGATGCAAGCAGGGACATTGAGGAGGGTATAACGGAGAGCGAGGCTGCCGTTAAAAAGTGGGAGTCGATAGTCTATGCCCTGAGGGAGATCGAGGAGGTTGCACTGCAGGTCACCCCGCTCTGCGACAAGTACCTTGAGTTTGACTGTCACGGCTGTCCCCTTCTGAGGTTCGATCTTCCATGCACTGAAGCTCTGTCAACGTACAGCATATTCTGCGCAGACCTTAAGAAGCTGAGGATGATAGCTGAAAACATGCTCTCAATGATGATCGCAACCCAGAGGAGCGAGGAAAGGAACAGCAGCTTTTTTGTATGAGATGTGTGATTTGTGGCAGCAAAACTCCATCAAAAAATCTTCCAGTTTGCCCAGAATGCTCGAAAAAGGATGATGCCAGCATCATTGCTGATGAAATCCATAAACCGTGGTCAGATAGAAAGGTGAGAAGCTGCAACCTCTGCAGCAATGAATGCCAGGGTGTTGCTCTGTGTGGAAAACCTGCCTACGGTTCTCTAAGCTATTATGAAGATCCCCTCCCAACGAACTGCTGCAACGCCTGGTTCTGCAGGGGAAGTGAACTGAATGGCACGAATCTTGCGGTCTTCTACTATGGATGCAACTTTGACTGCCTGTACTGTCAGAACTGGATCCACAAGCTGATCGACAGGGCAAGGATAGTGCCGCTCGAAGAGCTCGTGAGGGCCGCAATGCCTGAGAGGGTGAAGTGCATCTGCCATTTTGGCGGTTCTCCAGAACCACAGCTTCCATTTGCCATTAAATTCAGCAGAAGAGCTTTGAAAGAGAGGGGAGATTTGATGATCTGCTGGGAGTGGAATGGAGCAGGAAACAGCAGTTTGGCCATGAAGGCAGCAGAGCTGAGCTGGAAATCAAAGGGCACAGTTAAGTTCGATTTGAAGGCCTGGAACATCAATTTGCACCGATTGCTGACAGGTAGAGACAATGGGCGGGTTCTTGAGAACTTTGCCAGAATCGCAGAACGGTATCCTGAAGTTGTGTCTGCCACAACCCTCTTGGTTCCGTACCACGTGGATGAGAAGGAGGTGGAGGACATTGCCCGATTTTTGTCAGATTTTGATCCAAACGTTCCCTACAGCCTCCTCGTCTTTCATCCGGATTACAGGCTGAATGACTTGCCAATTACACCCTTAGCCCAGGTCAAAAAGTGCTACGAGGCAGCAAAAAAGCATCTTGAGAGGGTTAGCGTTGGGAATCTCCATCTCTTAGGGATTTGAGAACTTCCAGCACTCCGTCGAAGGTGTACTCTTTCGGGACAATGGCCCTTAAACCGTATCTCTCCAGAACTCCCGCTGTTGGGGGACCTATGGCAACAAGAGCCAGTTCTCGGATCGCATCCACACGGCACATTTCAAGAAAGCTCTCGGCGATCATGCTGCTCGAAAACACAATTGCATCGTAGAACCCTGACTCTGCTTTTTCAACCTCCCATCTCTGCTCCTCGCCCTGAAGTTTTTTGATCCTGTAAACTTCAACTTCCGTAAAATCCGCAATTTCAGCAAGCTTTCTCAGAACAGCACTTCCAGCATTGCTTCTCAACGCCACAACCTTTTCCCCCCTCAGCCTTTCTGAAAACTCAGCGTAGAGGGTTTCTGAGTCGAACTTTGTTGGTTTTAAAACTGCATATCCCGCATTTTCCAGAACCTCTGCGGTTTTTCTGCCTATGGCAATAACCCTGTTCAGCTTTACGTCTCTTTCCACCACAGCTCTGGCAGCGTTCTGGCTCGTGATTATGGCGTAGTCATGCTCAGGAACCTCAAATTCGTTGTATTCCAGCTTTATGAAGGGGCATCCGTACGCTTCAAATCCGTTTTTTCTGAGCATTTCCAGTGTCTCTGCGAGAAGCTCCTGGGGGCGTAGAATTAGCACTCTCATAGTATGTCTTCTCTGAGGTCGTTGAGGAAGGGGTACTTCTCCCTGACCTCGTACAGCTCTTTTAGCCTTACATCACTCATCATAACTTCCTGATAGTCTCCGCCCTCGATCAGAACTGTCCCCATGGGGTCCACCAGCATGGAATGCCCACCGTAATCGAGATCTCCTTCAACACAGTTTACCCCCGCAACAAAGACTTGGTTGTCTATTGCCCTGGCCTGAAGGAGAACCCTCCAGTGCTCTATCCTCTCCTTTGGAAATTCTGCAGGAATGGCGATGAGTTCAGCCCCCATCTTTATGAGCTTGCGGAAAAGCTCGGGGAAGCGGAGTTCGTAGCATATCAGTATCCCTATTTTGCCCAAGGGTGTGTCAAAGACCTCCAGTTTGTTGCCCGGCTTGAAGTGCTTTTTCTCGTTTGTCAGAGGGAAGAGGTGCGTTTTCCTGTACTTCCCTATTATCTCCCCCCTGTGGATTATGACTGCCGAATTGTACAGATCCTCACCATCTTTCTCCGCAACTCCAGCGATTATTAGGATGTCCTTGGACGCTGAAAGCTTCAGGACGAGTTCAAGCTCCTCCTCAAGCGGCTCAACGTTGGCGTAGTTGTGCGTGTAGAATCCGGTGTTGAAGACCTCTGGCAAGATGACGAGATCTGCCCTAACCTGCAGGGCCCTCTTTATCAAACTCATACCCTTCATTATGTTGACCTCTCTGTCGGGCAAAATCCTCTGCTGGGCTAAAGCAATTCGTATTTTCTCAGAGGTAGTCAACAACCTCCCCCTCCTTTGTTATTCTCCATTTTCCACCCTCCTTTACAATGCAGAAGCCCCACTCCAGTATTCGCAGATGATAGTCAAGCTCCTTTCTGGAAATATTTAACTCTTTCATAATCTCATCCTCATCTTTGCCCATCGCGATCAGCTTAAGAATTCTTTTCCTCACAGGATTTGAGACCGCTTTATGGTACCTCTCGTGGTAGATTCTGCTCTTCTCTATGCTGTCGCTAAACTCCTCCCAGCTGGATTTTGGCATTTTAATAACTTAATGATGGTGGGATTTTAACCTTTCGTCATTGATGGAACTTAGAATCTCCGGAAAATTTATTTGTTTGAATTTAAGAAGTTATGTTGGAATGATCGGAAAAGTTGGAAAAAAAAGGGGAGATATATATTCCAAAGAAATTGAGGGAGCAGGTTAATTTATATCCAGGAGATGATATTCTCTTAGAGGTTAAAGGTGAGCAGCTTGTTATTAGGAAGAGAGAGAGCATAATCGATGTACTGAGAGATGGGGCAGTTTCAAAGGTATCGGTTGAAGAGTTAAGGAAAGTCAGAGAGAGAATGTCTGAGTTTCTTGGATTATGAAAGAGATCTTTCTTGATACAACCTACGTTATGCCCTTCTTTTATATGGATATCGATATTGATGGGTTCTCGAGAGGTAAGTATGCGGATCTAATTCAAAAAATCGAAAAAATACATATAAGTGAAATATCAATTTTTGAAGCAAAAGTAAAATCCTGAAAATTAAAGATTCGAAAGTTTTAAGCAGTTTCAATAAAGGACTGGAGATTCTAAGAAGGGATAGTAGGGTTGAGATTCATGGATACACAGCAAAACACGATCGTTTAATGAACGATATGCTCGAAGTATTGAATGACGTGAACATTATAGATTTGATAATAATGGCTCAGGCCAAGGAGGTCGGAGTTCTTCTAACGGAAGATAGGGTATCCACAGATATGGTAAAAAGGCTGGTATAAGGGTTTTAGACTGGAAGTCTTTTGTCAAACTTTTCTAATTTTGGCGAGTCCTATTTATACCGCCAACACCGCAGAGGGTTGATGAGGGACAAAGTGCTTAAGGTGCTTGAGGAGTACGACTTTGACAAGCTGCACATTGCCACAATTGGAAGTCATTCAGCCCTCAACATATTCAGAGGAGCGAAAGATGAGGGTTTCAGGACCATCTGCATATGCCGGGAAAGGGAGAAGGTGGTTTACGAAAACTTCGGAGTAGCGGATGAGTTCATAATTGTTGAAGATTACAGAGATCTTCTCGGTCAAAGCCTTCAGGAAAAGCTGAGGGAGAAAAACGCCATTTTGATCCCGCATGGCTCCTTTAATGCTTACATCGGAAAGTTCGACGAGTTGCTTGTACCCATTTTCGGAAATCGTGAGCTGATGGTGTGGGAAACAGACAGGGAGAAGCAGCGAGAATGGCTGGAGAGATCTGGTGTGAGGATGCCCAAAAGATACGCCCGTCCAGATGACATTGATGGTTTAGCCATAGTGAAGTATCCCGGTGCGAAGGGCGGGAAGGGGTACTTCATAATCTCCAGCGCTGAGGATTTTTACGAGATCTCGGATCAGATGGTCAGGAAGGGGCTGATAAGCAGTGAGGATGTTGAGAGGGCTGAGATACAGCAGTATGTGCTGGGCGCAAACGTGTACTTCTCCTTTTTCTATTCCCCCATATTCAACAGAATAGAACTCATAGCCATGGACAGGCGATATGAGTCCACGGCAGACGCCATCGGAAAGGTGCCTGCAAGGGAGCAGCTTAAAGCAGATATAAGCCCCACTTACACAGTAGTGGGCAACTTTCCAATAGTGCTGAGGGAGAGCCTCCTTGTTCAGGCCTTTGAAGCTGCGAAAAACATTGTGGATGTTTCCAAGGAGATAGCCTATCCCGGCATGGTGGGTGCATTCTGCATAGAGTCCATTTTTGATGAGAATGCCACGATGTACGTTTTCGAGATCTCAGCACGAATTGTGGCAGGAACCAATGTGGGGATACCTGCATCTCCCTACGCCTACATACTGTTCGGAGAGAACATGTACATGGGTAGGAGGATTGCCAGAGAGATCAAAATGGCTGCTGAAAAAGACATGATTGAGGAACTCATATACTGACTATAATTTTTTAAACTTGAAATCAGAATTCAGGCATGGAGGAGATTGAAAAAGCAGCGGAAATAATTGCGAAGGCCAAGCATGCCGTGGTTTTTACAGGTGCAGGCATTTCTGCCGAGAGTGGTATTCCAACCTTCAGAGGGGAGGATGGGCTGTGGAGGAAGTACGATCCTGAAGAGGTTGCGTCCATAACCGGTTTCAAAAGAAACCCAAAGGCCTTTTGGGAGTTCTCGATGGAGCTGAAGGACAAGCTCTTTGCCGAACCAAATCCCGGTCACTTCGCAATTGCGGAACTCGAGAGGATGGGGATCGTGAAGGCCGTTATAACCCAGAACATAGACAGGCTTCATCAAAAAGCTGGAAGCAGGAGAGTTCTGGAGCTGCATGGCAGTATGGACAAGCTTGACTGCTTGGATTGCGGAAAGGAGTACAGCTGGGACGACTTCATGGACGAGTTTGAGAGGGGAAAAATACCAAGGTGCAGGGAGTGTGGGAGCTGGTATGTCAAACCAAGGGTCGTTCTGTTTGGAGAACCTCTGCCGCAGAGGACGCTTTTTGAGGCAATGGAGGAATCGAGAAAATGTGATGTTTTTATCGTTGTCGGTTCGAGTTTGGTTGTGTATCCCGCTGCCGAGATGCCCTACATCGCAAAGAGTTCCGGAGCCAAGATGATCATAGTCAATGCTGAACCGACACTGGCAGACAGAATATTTGATGTAAAGATATACGGTAAGGCCGGGGAAATTTTACCAAAAGTGGTTGAAAGAGTTAAGGAGATTAGAAGTTTCTGATCTCCATTTTTTGGGTCACCTAAAACTTCTTTTGACTGTTTAAACGTATAAAACAGCGTCGATTCAGAAAATTATAAATATCCCTCACGACCATTAACTACTATTTAAATTAAAAATTGGAGGTGGTATAGATGGTGGAACTCGATCTGACCCAGATTCAGAAGGACATTCTCTATGCACTTATAACACTCTACAAGAAAAAAGCTGGTGGATCCGTAAAAGGTGAAGAGATTGCAGAGCTGATTAACAGGAATCCGGGTACTGTAAGGAACCAGATGCAGGCTTTGAGGGCTCTTGGACTTGTTGAAGGTGTTCCCGGGCCAAAAGGTGGTTACAGGCCTACCGCAAAGGCCTACGAGCTTCTGTCGGTAACAAGACCCGAAGAATCCGTTAAGGTGCCGGTAATCGTAAACGGGACGATAATGGATGAGCTCTCCGCTGAGGAAATCGTTCTTCCGTCCATATCCAATCCAAACACCTGTCAGGCGAGGATAAGGATAATTGGCGATATTAAGAAGATAGCTCCCGGAGACAACGTTGTTGTTGGACCAACACCCGTCAATGAGATGATGGTTTACGGCAAGGTGGTGGGCAGGGATGACACCGAGAACACGATCGTGCTTGACATCGAGAAGATTGTGGCCCTTCCGAAGGACACTGTGGGAGAGCACATGTCCTCGCCGATCATCACAGCCGATGCCAATGATAAGGTGATCGATGCCGCAAAGGTGCTTGCGGAGAACGGAATTTACTGCACACCAGTCGTGAAAGATGGGAAGTTTGTGGGTATATTCACTCTCGACCACGTTGCTCAGGCGATTGCACAGGGCAAGCTTGAGGGAAAGGTGGAGGAGGTAATGAGGCCGAAACTTGTCCTCGTTGAGAAGGACACCAAGATCAGAGAGGCCATAAGGCTCATGAGGGACGAGAAGGTTAGGATCCTCGTTGTGACCGACAAGGGTGAGCCTGTTGGTGTTATAACCGACCAGAAGATCCTGACAAAGCTCGCCCCAGAGCAGATCGTTGTTTAATTTTTTTTCACAAATATTTAGTAGTTTGTGTTTAAGCTTTTTTATGGATGCTGCAGAAAAAGCCTACGAGCTTGGGGTGAGATACGAGAAGGAGAACACCGGGTGTGCTCAGACGGTAATTGCGGCAGTTTTCGATGCGCTCGGGATGTGGAACGAAGACGTTTTCAAAGCTGCAAGCGGACTGGCCGATGGTCTGGGACTCACGGGTGACGGTAGCTGTGGAGCTCTCGTGGGAGCGTCAATGGTTATTGGCTACCTTTTCCCCAGGGGGAGGAAGGATTTTGCGGACATCTTTAAGCCGATGAAGGCCTATGCTCTCGTTAAGAAGCTCCACGACAGATTTGTTGAGGAGTACGGCAGTTGCAGGTGTCACGACATTCAGATGAAACTCATGGGCAGAACCTTTGATCTCTGGAATCCGGAAGAGATGAAGGAAGCAATATCTTCGGGGATGATCGAGCACTGCTCAAGGGTTGTTGGAAACACTGCAAAAATGGCTGTGGAAATAATCCTCGAAGAAAAATAGTTAGAGCTCAGCCTCAAAGTCCTCTATGGTGTAAGTGAAGTCCTGTCCCTTTATTTTCATGATCTCTCTGGCAAGCAGCCAGTAAACTATGGCCAAAGCCCTCCTTCCCTTGTTGTTTGTTGGGATTACTAAGTCGATGTCGGCTGCCGAGTTGTTGGTGTCGCAGAGAGCTACAACAGGCACCCCAACCATCGTGGCCTCGCTGACAGCCTGCTTGTCTATTGCCGGATCATTGACGAAAACGACATCCGGCTCCCTGTACTCCTTGAGCATGGGGTTTGTTAGAGTGCCAGGTATGAACCTGCCAACGATGTAGTCGCTGCCCACAACCTTGGAGAACATCTGGATCGGCTTGTGGGCGTACTGCCTTGCAGCGACGAGCAGAATCTTTGAAGGCTCGTATCTTGAGAGGAACTTTGCTGCAACCCTTATCCTCTCATCGAGCTTTCTGATGTCCAGCACATACAGTCCATCCTGCCTCACCTTAAAGATGAACTTCTTCATGTCTCCTGTCTTTATCTGCGTCCCTATGTGAACTCCCGCTGCAAGGTAATCATCCGGAGGTACTAAGTACTCATACTCTTTTTCCATCATATTACCACCATTCTCGGTTTATCCATCAATTCCTCGATCCTGATCAGCTCGTTAAGTTTTGAAATTCTCTCTCCCCCAACCACGCCAGTCTTTATTAACTTTGCGTTAAAAGCAACTGCAAGATGTGCTAAGCACTCATCCTCTGTTTCTCCGCTTCTGTGGCTCACAACGATGCTGTATCCGTTATCTTTCGACAGCTTTACAGCCCTTGCAGTCCCTGTGAGCGTACCGTTCTGGTTGGGCTTGATCAAAACAGTGTTTGCAGCCTTAATACCGATGCCCTTGGCTATCCTCCTTGGGTTTGTGACAAAGATGTCATCACCACACACCATGCATTTAACCTGCCTTGTCAGCTCAGCGAATCCCTCAAAGTCATTTTCGTGGAGGGGATCCTCAATGTAAAGCAGCTCATATCTGTCAGCAAGCTCTGCCATGTATGCAATTTGCTCCTCGCTTGTGAGCTTTCTGTCTCCGTAAACGTACCTCTCTCCATCCCACAGCTCTGTGGCTGCGACATCGATACCCATTCTAATCCTAACGCCCAGCTCGTCCTCAACACCTGCAGCGGCAGAACTCAAAATTTCGAAAGCCTGCTCATCGCTTATTTTTGCAGCCCACGCCCCCTCATCACCCTTCGCTGCAAAAATGCCCCTCTTCTTGAATTCCTTTTTGAGCTGCTTGTGCACCGCAGCGTTCGCTCTCTGTGCCTCAAAGAAGGTCTTGGCACCAACAGGTATGACGAGGAACTCCTGGATGTTTGTCGAACCCTCTGCATGTCTTCCCCCACCAATCACGTTTCCGAGAGGGTAGGGCAGCTCCTTGGCAAAAGCACCGCCGATGTAGCTGTAGAGCGGCATTCCAAGCAACTCAGCTGCAGCTTTTGCAGTTGCAAGACTTGCGGTAATGGCAAAGTTCCCGCCGATGTTTGAGAAGTTGTCTGTCCCGTCAACTTCAATGAGGGTCTCATCCACGCTTTCCTGGTCAAAAACACTCAGCCCAATTATGGCCTTGGACACCTTCTCCTCGACTTCCTCACGCTTGTACGGGCTGACAACCACCGCCTCCTCACTTCCGGTTGACGCCCCGCTTGGAGCGATCGCCTTTGCAACGACATCTCCGGCCATTATCTCGCACTCAACCGTCTCATTTCCCCTGCTGTCAAAGACTATTCGATAGTGGACGTCCTCTATTATCAAGCTACCACCTCAGAAGAAATCGTTTCTCTCCAGCCAGACAAATTCATTTCTTTTCCTCCTGACAGTAATTGGTATTACACCCCTATTGAACTCCTCAAGAGCGATGTCCAGGGGTTCAACCTTATCGGTATCGATCAAAACCGGCGCCCCCATTGCGATCTGCAATGCTCTGGCACCAATAATTCTCGCCTTTTCAAATCTCGTGTATTCGAACGGGAATTTCACTTTAATGGCCACCACCCCTCAAGCTAATGGGGCCGCCGAGATTTGAACTCGGGTCACGGCGTCCCGAACGCCGCAGGAT
>CBEUCM010000032.1:0-23201 GCA_965541645.1 uncultured Archaeoglobaceae archaeon
GAGTGCAGAATGAGTCCAGAAACCTTTGCATCAAAGTTCCTGTAGGTAGAACCTCGCCTCCTCTATCCACTCGCTCCTGCATCGTGGGCATTTTGATGCCCTGATCTTGTCAAATTCAAATCCGCACTTCCTGCATCTTGGTGGCTGCATCACCACCGTTTTGCCCTTCCTTCTCAGAACCTTTGCAGCCTTCAGCAGTGCATTGTAAACGTCTCTCTCCCTTTTTGGTTCAAGTTTTAACGCTGTGCAAATCTCTCTGGCTGTAAGCCCATCCTGCGTCTCCAGCAATCTGATCACGTCCTCAACAAGGGCCACAAAAAATTTTGAAGTGTGGTTTAGATAGCTTTTGTGATTATGTCAGGGCCTTGGGTAGAACCTTGAACAGTTCCGTCATGAACAGCACGTTCTCGTAGATGGTGTTCGCAGTTGCCCTCGCATATGCCTCTATCAGCGGCACGCCGTTGTAGGTTATGGACCTGTTCTCCAAGGCCTCAACCTGTTTCTTCAGCAGGTAGGACATCCCCTCACTGCCTGCAGTGTCGCCAAACACGGTCGTTGTGTTTGTTGCCAAGTAGGCGATTGCCAGGGAGATGTTCGTTCTTGCATCCGTGAGGTTGGTGTTTGAAGTATCGGCAAGCTCATCGAGAACTATTGCCGTTATCAGGTTGTTCCATCCTGTGGTGAGTACGCCTCCATACACAATCCCCCAGAGGTTCTGGAAGAGGTTGTGATCTGTGTCGGTAGCGTTGGCGGCGTAGAGAACATCCAAAAACTGGGATGCGAGATCGAGGTTTGATATCGTATTCGCCACGAAGGCTGCGGCAAATTCGGTGCCGTTCATACTAAAGTCCTTGGCCATTGCCGGGGAAACGGCAAGCATCATTACTAACCCTACCAGAAGCCACCTCACGCCTCCACCTCCTATCATGTTTAAAAATTTCGCAAATCCTGAGTACTTAAATTTTTCGAATCTTTAAATAAAAATGTTGAATGTTATAGTTATGATCATGTTCAACAGGAAAGGAGGTAGTACTCCTCCCTTCGCTCGTCTGACACAAGATGGCCGAGAATCGAGAAGCCTTTGAAATCTACCTCCTCACCATCACCAGACTTGTGGACAAAAAGCACTTTTCCAGAAGGTTTTAACCGTGGTAAGAACCTTTTTAAGGCGGTCATCGATGACGAAAAGGGCAGAGTGAGATCGTTCAGGATTACGTCAAGCTCTGGTAGGATGCTGACATCGAAGGTGAAGGCGTTGGCAATAAAAACCCTGACGTTTGGTCTCCGCCGCTCTATTTCTCTCAGAACGTTCTCAAATTCGCGGCTGTACTCTATCCCGTAAACCTCTCTCGCCTTCTCGCTTGCGTAAGTAAGAAATCCACCAGCAGAACTGCCCAGGTCGAGGACGACATCCTTTCCCGAAAAAAGGTTGAAAGCTTCGTCGAGCATCTTCAGCTTCCAGTATCCTCTTGGTACATCTCCCTGCACCTCTTGTACCTCAATTTTTGAGTCTATATCTACATCAGCGGAGGGCTTGGTCACAACTCTGCCATCCACCCTAACTATGCCTCTCCTTATCGCTTCTTTGGCCCTGTTTCTGGATCTGAAGTACCCCCTCTTGACCAGCAGAACGTCGAGCCTCATCTTACGATTCTGGCGACTATCTCTGCAACCTCCATCGGTGTTTTTCCAACCTCAGCGCCGGCCTTTTTAAGGGCCTCGATCTTGGACTCGGCCGTGCCAACTCCCCCCTCAATTATCGCTCCTGCATGACCCATCCTCTTGCCCGGTGGGGCGGTAATTCCTGCTATGTAGCCAACAACTGGCTTGGACATCTCATTTTTTATGAACTCTGCTGCAATCTCCTCGTCTCTACCTCCAATCTCTCCGACAAGCACAACAACGTCGGTCTCATTATCCTCCTCAAACATCCTCAGAACATCGACGAAGTCCGTTCCGATGATCCTGTCCCCGCCTATTCCAACAACCGTTGACTGCCCCACTCCAAGCTTTGAGAGGTTGTAGGCAATCTGATAAGTCAGGGTACCGCTCCTCGAAACTATCCCAGCGTTTCCGGGGGTGAAGATCTGGACGGGCATTATTCCGAGGTGGGACTTTCCGGGACTTATCACACCTGGGCAGTTGGGGCCTATCAGCGTTGCTCCTGCCTCTTTAACCCTCCAGTACATCTTCAGCTCGTCATGCACGGGAATTCCCTCGGTTATGCAGACTATAACCTCCATTCCAGCCTCAGCAGCTTCCATAACTGCGTCTGCAGCAAAGGCGGCAGGGACAAATATAACCGAGGCGTTTGCATCAGTTTTTTCAGCAGCCTCCTTAACGCTGTCGTAAACGGGCACACCAAGAACCTCACTACCACCCTTTCCTGGTGTAACGCCTGCAACGATCTTGGTGCCATAGTTGAGCATTCTCTCGGTGTGGAACCTTCCCTGGTAGCCCGTTATCCCCTGAACTATCGCCTTGGTGTTCTCATCAATTATTATCGCCATCTTCATCACCCCACAAGCTCAACCGCCTTCTTTGCTCCCTCCTCCATGGTCTCAACTATGTGGATGTTGCTCCTGTTCTCAGCAAACTCCAGCATGATCTTCCTCCCCTCCTCCTCGTTCGTTCCTGCCAGCCTCACAACCACCGGTGTTTCGATGTCTGCAAGGGCCTGGATCAGACCTTTGGCGACATCATCACACCTCGTAATTCCACCGAATATGTTTATGAACACGGCTTTGACGTTCTCGTCTGACAGAATCAGGTTCATTGCCTCCCTCACCACTTCTGATGATGCCCCTCCACCTATATCCAGAAAGTTCGCTGGCTTCCCACCTTCCAGATAGATGAGATCCATGGTGGACATGGCCATTCCCGCACCATTCGCAAGGACTCCAATGTTGCCGTCCAGCTTCACGTAATTCAGCCCCTTCTCCATTGCAATTCTTTCCGTCTGATCGGCTTCGGTGTAATCCCTCAATCCTTCAAAATCTCTGTGTCTGAAGAGAGCACTGTCATCAATGTTGAGCCTTGCATCTGCAGCGTACAGCCCATCGGGTGTGGCTACAAGCGGATTTATCTCCACAAGCTCGGCTTCGTTGTGAATCAGTACGCTGTAGAGGGTTTTTGTAATCTTTGTAACATCTTTCCAGTATTCCCTTGGCATTCCTGAGTTGAGGAGGAGATGGCGGATCTGGTAGTCCCACAATCCCCACCGGGGATCGATAACAGTTTTTGCAATTTTTTCCGGGTGGTTCTTCGCAATCTCCTCTATGTCCATCCCACCAACCGAACTCATGATCGCAGCTATACCCTTACTGGCCCTGTCGATTGTAAATCCAACGTACATCTCTGCTCTAATGTCCAGCATCTCCTCAACGTAAATCTTACTGACAATGTGCCCCTTCAAAATGCTGCCAAACATCTCCTTAGCCTTTGACACTGCCTCCTCAACACTCGTGGCCTTTTTTATTCCCCCAGCCTTGCCTCTACCACCCACCAGCACCTGAGATTTCAGGACAACCCTGCCACCCAGCTTTTCAGCAATCCTCTTTACGTCTTCAATACTCTCAGCCAGCTCGCCTCTGGGGATTCTGATTCCATGCTTCGAGAATATCTGCTTTGCCTGGTACTCGTGAAGTCTCATGGAAACATATCATGATTAAAGGGTAAATTAATTTTCCCCCTACAAAGTTTTTAGATCGATCAAGAAGTTTGTTCATGGTAAGTGGTAGGGAGGCCGCAGTTGCAGCCACTCTTGCACTCCTACTTGAAGTGTCGGGAAACCCGAAGGCTGGAAACGTTGACAGGGAGCATGATTTTGAGGATTTAAGGTATGAGCACTTTCTTGCCTCCGCTGCAGGGGCGTTTCCCGTCTTTCTGGAAGTTTCAGTCAGCAGGAAGGTGGGTGAGGGCATTTACAATGCAGTTGTTGAAAGCAGGAAATGGCACACTGCAACGAACGTACACTTTGGAGCCTTCTTACTTCTGGTCCCACTTATTGCTGCATGGGATAAAGGTGGGAAGAAGGAGATGGCGGCAGGAGCAGTGGATGTGCTAAAGAAAACGAGTTACGAGGATAGCCTGCTTGTGCTTAAGGCTTTCAGAATGTCCGAGGCGAGGGTTGTTGAGGCTGCGAAAATGGATTTGTCTGATGACGAGACGGAGCGCAGAATAGTGGAGGAAAGGATCAACCTATACGAGTGGATGAAAATGGCTCCCGAGGAGAATCTGATTGCTAAGGAGCTGATTGGCGGGTACAGAATAAGCCTTGAGGGAGCTGAGCTGCTCATGAGCTTAGAGGGAGATGTGAACGAGAGAATTGTTTTACTCTATCACACTTTGCTCTCCAGGTATCCGGACCCGCTTGTCATGGCAAAGAAAGGGAGGGATTATGCAGTAGGGGTGATGGAGATGGCGAGGAAAGTGTTGGAAGGAGACATGTCTATTGAAGAGCTCGACAGAAAACTTATTGAAGATGGTGCGAATCCGGGAACTATAGCGGATCTCACCGCATCGTCAATATATCTTGCCCTTATTGAGGGGTGGAAGGTGTGAAACTAAAGCTCTCGGACTTTGGCTTTACGGAGGGTATAAATGAGATCATAGCGATAACGTTTAATGAGGATGGAACGCTCAACACGGCACCAATTGGTGTGATCGTGGAGGATGCTGACGGCATTATGGCTAAGGCCAGACTGTACAAGTCCCACACAAGGAGCAACACTGCAAGAACTGGGGTTTTCTATGCCAACGTTACGAGGGATGCAGTGGTATTTGCCCTCGCATCCTTTACTGACCTTGGGGAAGAATTCTTTGAGAGCTTAAACCCGCCGGTCATCAAGGGGTCTCTGGCGTGGTGCAGGTTTGAGGCCAATGTTAGCGGGGCGTATGCAACCCTCAAGCTTGCTGAGGGAGAGGTTTTGGGAAGCGAGCTAAGAGCTGTAAACAGGGGCTTGAATGCGGTGATAGAGGCTCTCGTCCATGCAACCAGGTACGTTATCACGAAGGATGAGAGGAAGCGGGAGGAGCTAAGGAGGAGAATACTGTACTACCACGAAATAGTGCAGAAATGCGGAAGTGAGAGGGAAAAGCGAGCCTTCGAAATAATAATGGAAAAAATTTAATCTTCTTTTTTGGGGGGCCAGGGATGTATCTTGATCTTGTGGTCACAGAGCTTCTGCACGAGTTCGGGCTTTGGATCCTTGAACTCCGCGTAGTCCTTTTCTCTGATATAGTCGAGAATCTGCTTGGCGATCTCAGTTCTGACGATAACGGTTGAGAACCCGTTGGCGCTGCCAACGCTGCCAACACTGACATCACTATCTAAGGCGGAGAAATCTTGACACACCTTGCATCCGGAGGGGATTATTTCCTCAAAGTCCTTGACGGGTATCTTCACCTTGCTGCCATCTTTCATCTCAACAATGAACTTCCCCTTTTTGATGTCGGTCTTTACAGCATTTCTCAGGTCTGCATTGGCCTTCTCCAGCAGGAAGTTGTACAGGTCGTGGTGGTAGAAGTTCTCCGTGCAGAAGAGACCTATTGCAAGCTTCACCCTCTCGAACTTCTTGAAGGACTGCTGCATCTTTCTTAGTGCCGTCATCATGCAGGGCGTGCCAACGAAGCCAACAGCCTCTGACTCAAGCACGGCATCCTTGAGGGCTGGCAGAACGTCTGCATAGCAGTACTTTGTCCCCGTAATCTTTCTGTCGTAAAGCTGCTCGGGACTCTTTATAGTCACTATCTTCGTTCTCCAGTTTGAGTCCCTGGCGACAAATATCGCCCTCTCTATCAGCCCCATTTCAAGGGCCGAGGCTGTGAACTCGGTAACCATAGCCCCATCCTGACCGACGAACCTCTTCGATCTTGCTGCTGTAAATTCTATGTAGTCTCCTATTCCGTTCTTTGGCGTGTAGTCCCACCTCGGGCAGACCTTGATGCACGCACCACAGTCAACACACTCCTGTATCCAGTTGGGGAAGTCGATTGGGGCGTCTCCTGCAGTTATGCCCTCTACCGGGCAGATGGATGCACACGCTGCACAATGGCAGCAAAGACCGGTGTCGATAACCTCCGCCCTCAGGTTTCCGAAGTACTTTTTCTTGTGCTTTTTCTCTGGCAGAGCAAACTGCCACTCCCTTGCGATCATTCTCCCACCTCTCTTAGCTCCAGTATCTGCATCGGACACTGTCTGACGCACAGACCACATCCTGTGCACTTCTCAGTATCTATGCGGAGAACACAGCCTGTGCCGGTTACCTCCTCCTCAATACTTATTATGCACCTCTCCACCACTATTGCACCCTGCGGACAGACGTTGGCACACAGCCTGCATCCCAAGCAGTTCTCAGGATCGACGCATGCAGCCTTCCTCTCCTTAACCTCAACAGGCTTTGGCTCCACCTCAAGTTTGTCAAGTTCCTTACTCCTGACAAGCTTCCATACATTTCTGTCCACATAGTAGTCAACCGTGAACTTCTCCTCCCTTACGATTTCCGGAACTTTTGTCATGTTCTTGGCACTTATTCTCATCTCGTCGAGCGATTTGAAGGCCACATCATGGACCTTGCTGGTGTTGATAGCCCCAGTCGGGCAGCTGTCGATGCAGAAATGGCAGAAGATGCACTTCGAGTAGTCAACGCTTGGGTAAGCATTCTCGTAGTACTCCATCTGTATGGCGTTTGCAGGACAGATCTGGGCACATCTGAAGCAGCTTATGCACTTCTCCTTGTCAAACACGATGAAGCCCCTAAAGCATTCTGGATATCTCCTCCTCTCGCGGGGATATTCAACCGTGATCCTGTCGGGCTTTATGGCCTGTTTGAAAGCTTCTCCTATCGCTTCGGCATGCCTCTTCAGCATCTCAACCGGATCGGTTTTAACCTTCTCAAGCCTGATCATGACAACCACACTCCTACGGCCCCTCCAATAACAAGGGCTATCAGCGACAGGCAGAGCATTGAGGTCCAGCCAATTCTGAGAGCCTGATCGAGTCTGTATCTGGCATAGATTGACCTTACGATCACCAGTATCGAGACCACTATGAAGGTCTTGATGGTTAGCCAGAGTGGGGGCATCAGATCGCCAAGCACCGGGCATGCAGGCCCACTCCAGCCTCCGAGGAAGAGTATCGTGAAGAGCAGGGTCATTATGTAGAGTTTCTCGTAAGCCAGAACCATGACCAAGCCAAAGAGGATGCCCGAGTACTCCACAAAGGGTCCAAAGGCTATTTCCTGATCAGCTTCGGGAATATCGAAGGGCAGTCTTGAAGTCGCCATCAGCATTGCGATGATGTACACGATGAAGGCAATTGGATTGAGCAACGCTCCGGGAATCGTCTGCTTTTCCACAGCTACGTAGGCATCACCGCTGCCGTAGATGAATATCATTGAGATCACTGCAATTATGAAAGGCACTTCATAGGCGAAGTACATGAAAGCCTCTCTAACTGAGCCGATGTAGGCGAAACGGCTGTTTGATGCCCATCCAATGGCGACGATCGTTATCGGGATGAGGGCGATGAAGGTTACGATGAGCTGTATGGCGTAGGGAGTGCGAATGCCAACAGCACTGCCTGCTGGGATGAAAATCAGCGGAAGCAGCACTGGGATGAAGGCGAGGATCGGAAGCTGCACGAAGTAGGGGCGATGAGCCTCCCTATGCACGATCGCCTCCTGGAAGAAGTACCTTATACCGTCTGCCAGCGTTTGTATGGCTCCCCTAATCGGTCTTGCAACTTCAAGCGGTCCAACCCTCCACTGGACTCTGGCGGTGAGCTTCCTCTCATACCACACGATGTAAAGTAGGTACACCATCAGCACGCCAAGTCCGGGCATTATGATGACTGCAAAGAAGGGCTTCCAGAGGATAAGGGCCACTATCAGGTTTATCAGAGGGATCTTCATCAGTGCGTCAACTATTGGTGCTATCAGCGGTATGTCCATCATGTTGGAGGAAAAGATTGAAAGTAACACATCCAGCATTTTACCACCTCACCTATCAGCTTCTGGCGGGAAGTAGCCAAAGCTGCCGTAAATTGCCTGCAGATCTGCAAGTCTCTCTCCCTTCATGGACTCCATGAAACCCCTGAGGTAAAGCCAGCCAGGTGAGATGACTCTCAGCCTATACGGCACGTTGGACTCACCGTCGCTGATTATTGAGTAGATGATCGTCCCCCTCGCACCCTCAGTCAGGGTTGTGTACTCTCCCGGTGGCAGAACAATGTTGCTGAGGCTGTCGAAGAATGTACCTCTTATGTCGCTTCCGTTTTCTGAAATCTGCTCGCTGATAACCCTTCCTTCTGGCATCTGCCTTATGCACTGCCTGATTATGCTGAGACTCTGTCCCACCTCGTTAACTCTGACGAGGAATCTGCTGTACCCATCACCCTCATCGGCTACGGGCATGTCCCAGGCGAGTTCATCGTAGGCTTCGTAGGGTTCAACAACCCTCACATCGTACTCAACACCACTGGCCCTTAAGAAAGGCCCTACAACTCCGTACTTTATTGCCTCCTCCTTGCTCAGAACACCCACGTCCTTCAGCCTGGCTATTACAGTTGGATTCTTGATGAATATTCTTTCAAAGGACTTGAGCCTCTTCTCCATGGCGAGCGTCATGTCGTATATCCACTTCAAAGTTGAATCGTCAGCATCCCTTCTGACACCGCCGGGTATTATGAAGGATGACGTGAACCTTGCTCCGGTAAGCCTTACAAAGGCCTCACATATCAGCTCTCTCAAGCCGAAGGGATACATGAAGCCCGTGGTGTGGCCGATGAAAACTGCAAGGATTGCTGCATCGTAGAGGTGGGTACCAACCCTGCCGAGTTCTGCGAGCATCGTTCTGATGTACTTCGCCCTTTCTGGCACTTCTATGTCCAGAGCATCTTCAATTGCCCTGATGTAGCCGAGATTGAAGTTTGGAGCGTCCATTATTGCGGGCCTCTCCACCAGGGGAATGTTCTGGATGTACAGTCTGTTTTCAGCAAGCTTCTCTATCGATCTGTGAACGTAGCCGGGATCGGGTATGACCTCCTGAATGATGTCTCCCTTAACTCTCACTATTAGTCGCATGTGTCCACTGCCCGGATGCTGAGGACCGACGAGGATCAGGAAGTCATCGCTTCTGTAAGTTTCTTCAACGTACTCTGGCGGGATGGGTATGAACAGGGATCTGAGCTCCTTTGGCGGCTCAACCGGGATGTCGAGAGCGTACTCCTTCATGGTATCACCCCGTGTAAACTTCCTCTTCCAGCTTGAAGTCCTTCCTTAGCGGGAATTCTGGTGCATCCGGAGCAAGCAGGAACTTTCTGCCCATCCACAGATTTCCTTCGAAGATAACACCAAAGAAGTCGTACATTTCCCTCTCCATGTAGTCTGCACTTGGAAACATCGTTGCCAAACTCTTCACCCTCGCATCCTCCTTTGGCACATCGGCAAAGACGTTGACGAGTACTGGCATCAGCTCTGCCACACTGTAGCTTGAGAAGTGGTACTCGACGATGAACTTGTCCTCGTTGGGAACATCAATAACATTCACATTTTTGACGTGATCAAACCCCATCTCCTTCAGCTTCATTGCCGCCTTTGAGATCTCATCTCTCTCAACTTTGACGGCTATTCTGTTCTTCCCCGTAATCTTCACGGATTTTGCAAAGTCCATTGCCTCCTCAATCTTTGCAACAAGCTCCTTTCCGAATTCCCACTCAACCTCCCTTGGCATGTTTACTATTATTGCTGGAGCCTTGGAGATCTTCTTTGGACTCTTCGGAATTACAGTCGGCTTTCTACCCTTTTCCATCGGTGTTTCTGGGAACACAGCTGAGGTCTTTGCCTCTCCACTCACAATCTTCTCCTGCAGCTGTCTTATCCCCCTCAACAGGGCTTCGGGAGTTGGTGGGCATCCGGGGATGTAGAAGTCAACCGGAACAACCTCTGAGGGGTTGACCAGGTGATATCCATTCCAGAAGATTCCTCCCTTGAGACCACACGCACCCATGACGATCACGAACTTTGGATCCGGCATCTGCTCCCAGGTTATTCTCAGGACCTTTGCCATCTTTCTCGTGATAGCCCCTTCAACTATTATCAGGTTGGTCTGTCTCGCAATACCATAGTTCAGCGCTCCGATACGCTCACCATCATAACCGCAGGCGAAAGCATGAGCGAGTTCAGCACCACAGCATGCTGTGACGAGGTGTACAGGCCACAGGCTCCACTTCGTTCCCCACTTCTTTATCGGGGCTAATGGTCCGCTGTGGATAAACTTAACAAATTCATCCATGCACATCACCTCTCAATCCGGCAATTTCGAGTGAGTAGTTGTAGGCAACGTAAATTGCGGGCAGCAGCATAACAAAGGCTATTACTGTCAGAGCGAAAACGTCAACGCCTGGAGATCCTGAGAAGAGAAATAGAAGTACGAGAATCGGCTCGAAGCCCATGAACATTATCATGAATCCAATGTACTGCATTGGGAGGGTCCACTTCTGAGGACCGAGCGGTGGGTTGCCCGCTTCAAATCTGGATGTCTTGACGTCTGTGGGGCGGTATCTTGGCAGGATCTTTGTCAGAACCAAGATGGCAATGTCCGTTATCAGTGCAACCGCAATCACTACTGCCACTATTAAGGCGTTCTCAATCAGGGCCATTCATCACACCCCCTTCATCATGGAGATCACATCCACAAACCACGTTGGTGGTATAAGCGTGATCAGCATTGCCAGTGATGCAAAGAGAACTACAGCATTTGCCAGCGTGTACTTCCACTCCTTGCCGAGCAGTCTTGCCAGCCTTATGTAGTAGGGCACCGATATCGCTGAGTTGAGGACGAGGATCACTGCAAGCCAGAGGTAGCTTGATGAGATGAGAGAGTAAATTATGAAGAGCTTGCTCCAGAATCCCATCAGTGGCGGGAGGCCTATGAAGGAGAAGGTCAGAAGGTAGGCGGTTATTGGTGAAGTGCCCCCATTCTTGATGCTCGCAAAGTAGCCGATCTTGCCAAAGGAGTTGACGAATAGCTGCAGCAATCCACCTGCAATTGCGAAGTACACGTACTCCTTTCCGGCAGTTATGGCAGCGAAGGTTGCGAGGATATATCCCATGTTGGCAACTGTTGAATAGGCGAGAATCCTGCTTGGCTCGTTTGTTGTCAGCGCTCCGATATTTCCGGCAAACATTGAGGCTGCAGCTATAAGCCCGACTATCAGAAGGAGCGGGCCAAGAGCTGCCGTTGCAGTTGCGGTTATTATCTTGTAGGCGATTATAAAGGGCACGAACTTGGCAATGGAGGCAACTATCGAAACCGGTATCGGGTCGGCAGATGAGAAGACGTCCGGAACCCACTCATGCACTGGAGCTATGCCGACTTCCATGCTCAGGCCAGTTATCAGCATCAGGAAGGCTATTGAGTATATCAGGGTGTTGGGTGATGAGTAGAGAAGGACTGCTCCAATTATGAAGAGCACTGTTGCTATGACCATGAACGTTACGTACTTAATGCCGACATCGACGTTCAGCTTCCTGTCGCTGACCATGATCAGCAGGTAGGTTGGCACTGAAACAACGACAAAGAGAGCAAGCATTAGGGCAAGATCGTCTGCAATGAACACGAGCAAAGTTGCAATACACATCATAGCAATCAGAGCATAGTCAACACCCTTTATGGGGTTCTCCCTTATTACGAGCAGTGACAGTGCGTTGAGAATTGCGACCGCTATAACGAGAGCTGAAAAAGCAGCGTTGCCAGCAGTGAGTACCGGTATCAGAGCCACAATGCTCAGTATAAATGACACCCTGTAGTCCTTGTAGCTTGCAGCTGCTGCTATGGTTAAAATAATCAGGGAAATAAGCAATGAAGCCTCCATAATCATGCTATCCACCCCGCTGCTACTGCTACCACCACAACAAGCATAACAAAGCCTATCACTATTTTCAGGTACTTCTCAAGGCTTCCGCTCTGCACGGATCTAACACCTGCAGAGTAGATCTCGAACATCTGGGGTATTGCCTGATGACATGTGAAGTCTATTGCCCTGTTTCCGTAATCAACAAGCTTGGCGATCGCCCACCCGGCTTTGGGCACTATGAAGTCGTTCAGGAACATCATGTACATCCTGTCGCTCAGAACCTGGCCAACAGGAGATGGCATCTGCGGCTTGAAGAGTCCAAAAGCGTAGGCTGCAAGCACTATTAATCCGACGGTCATTGACGATGCAATCAATCCCTCCTCCACGAAGTGGCTAAAGGGCTCTTCATGGGAGGTCAGTATTACGGCAAGGATCACGAAGAGCATTGAAACCATTATCAGGTAGGCTGTGCTCATTATTCCTCCGCCATGGAGGTGCAGATGCACCTTTTTGCCCTTGTAGAAGTTCAGGCTGAGGAACTTTGCGAGGAATCCGGAGTATATGGCAGATATCAGCACCAGCAGTACCAGTGGGAGGTAGCCGAAGTGGTGCTCGAGGTGGTGCATAACCCCGTCCATCCCCGACTTCACCCAGTAGGCCGTGAAGGGCGGAATTCCTGAGAGGCATATTGTAGCTACAACCGTGGCTATGAAGGCGAACTTCAGCTTCTTTGCGACCTCAATGTCTCCACCACAGAACCTGTCGTGAGTTTCGTGGATCAAATGACCTGCCACAAGGAAGAGGGTAGCTTTGGCAAAGGCATGGGTTATGAGGTACCAGAAGGCCACAAGCAGGGCAATTTTCCCAACCCAGTAGCTTGCCGCTGCAGAGGCGAACATGAGTCCAAGGCTGGACATGGTTGACGCTGCCAGCAGAACTTTCCTTTCAAGAGAGCTTGTTGCGACGAGTGCACCGTATAGCGATGATATCAGGCCGAGGAAGAGCACGAAGGCATAGACGTACTCATATCCTTCAAGGTGCAGTTCCCATGGCTGTATGTACCAGCTCAGCCTCATGAAGAGGTATGTTCCCGCAGCAACCATGGTTGCTGAGTGGAGCAGTGCACTGACAGTGGTTGGGCCGGTCATGGCTGTCATCAACCACTCGCTGAAGGGTAGCTGAGCTGATTTCGTGAATGGCCCCATAAGGAAGGCCACCATCAGTATCACGATGCCTGCAATGCCAATCTTTTCCTCAAGCCCTGCCCATGGTATCTCACTGATGTTCAGGTTGTGAGTCAGGGCGAAGAGGGCACCTATTGCGAAGAACATCGGCATATCTCCAACTCTGATCGTTGAAATTGCCCTCCACCCACCGGTGCTGGGTGACCAGAACATGTTGAGCCCTGCAATCTTTCTGCCGAGGATTCCAACGTAGCTGAGCTCATCGTCATCCCTGAACCAGTGCCCGATCAGTCCCCAAGAGGCTATACCCAGCCCCTCCCATCCGATCAGGAGCATGAGCAGGTTGTCGCTGTAAACAACGAGGAGCATTGATGCTGTGAAGAGGTTGAAGAAGAACCAGTACCATCCCAGTCTGTAGTCGTCTCTCATGTACTCAAGGCCATAAACACCAATGAGGAAGGCGATCACAGCGGTTAAGGCACCCATCAGCTTGCTGAGGTAGTCGAAGATGAAGACGAAGTTGATGTTGTATTCTGGAAGCCAGTAAACCACGTACTTGACAGGCTCGGCGTCGGGTGAAAGCTCTCCAACGTTAAACAGGATGTGAAGAGCTACAAGGAGTGAAACGAAGAGCCCCATCACCGAAAGTACGGGGAGCTTTCGTGCCCACTCTGGTCTTGGATCCATTCCCCATGCAATCGCTATCGGGAAGCTGGCGAGGATTGGAGTGAGAAACAGAAGGGCCAGAAGCCCCGACATGTCGGTTGCAGCACTCATAGTAGCACTCATGGCAATCCACCTCCAAGTGCAAACTTAATCCCGTCAAGAAGCGCAGTTGAAAGGGGCGGGAAGATGAAAACGACGCTGAAGAAGGCGATGAAGTAGAGAGGAGCATCCAATAGTCTGTTGAGCTTTGGCCTCTCGTATTCAGCGGGCTTTCCGTAGTAGATTATCTTCATCGTGTAGAAGCTGTAAAGGCCTGAGATTGTGAAGACCAGTACCACAGCAAGTATGACTGCAAGGTTGAAGCCGTAGATGTGCGTAAGTCCGACGAGAATGAAGAACTCACCGAACATACCGATAGTCAGTATTCCGCTGAGCGTCATGAATCCAAGAAGCGCCGCATTTGCCACGGTTGGAATGTACTCATGCATTCCGCTCATCTTTTTGACATCTCTCAGCCCGTGGAAGGATGCTATGATGGCTCCTGCAGTCATGAAGAGGATAGACTTCCCGAAGGCGTGGCTCATGTACTGGATGACGATACCTATCATTCCGTAGCTGCCGAGGCAGAGGGCTATGAGCACGTATCCCATCTGGGAGACGGTTGAGTAGGCAAGCAACCTCTTGTAGTCCGTCTGCTTGAATACGGAGAATCCGGCATAAACACTGGATACTATGGCGTAGGCAATTATTATGTCTCTGTACTGATCTATGAAGGACGAGTCGAGCATGTAAACCCTGAGAAGGACGTATCCTGCAAGACCGACAGTTAGGGGACTTAGCAATGCGCTGACAGGTGTAGGCGCTTCAGCGTGTGCCCATGGCAGCCAGATGTGAGGTCCAAGCCCAGGAAGCTTTACGAGCATTCCGAGGAAGATCAGGAGCCATGCTGTGAAACCAACAGCACTTATGCTGTGTATCGCAGCACTCTGGTTCTCGAATCCCATGAGCAGGATACCCAGCAGGGCAAGAACTCCGGCAATGTGCGTCCAGACGAAGTACAGCACAGCAACCCACTGCCTGTTTCCGTAACCATACATGTAGATCAGCAGGAAGGACGCGAGAAGGGAGATCTCAAGGAATATGTACAGCAGTATGAAGTTCCCCGCATACACCAGCCAGAGCATCGCAACGGCGTAGAGGTTGTACAGGAACCAGTATTTCTTGAACTCCCACTCGATGTCCCTTATCTCACCATCCTCGATCATTTCCTCGAATCTGTGTTTCATGTAGGGAAGGGAGTAAAGAGCTACCATCGCCGAGACCAAGCACACTGTAAAGCCGAAGGCGTTGCTGATCGGGTCCACAAGAAGGTAGAAGTCACCGATTGGGGGTGGTAGCTGCATTATTGGCACTTCGTAGCTGGTGTTTGGAGTAAGCAGTAAGCCAAGGGAGACGGCCATCGGGATCAGAAATGATACTGCAGACACCCATGTTGAGATCTTCGACCTCAGAAAGGGCAGAATGAAGGTCACGATTAGGGGAATTACAATTGCAGCCTCGATCATAGGCTATCCCCTCCTACAGCGACCTTCTCAATCTCGATACCCTTCTTCTTTCTGTCCAGCAGTATTATTGCGGTTATCAGAACCAGAAGCTCGCTGCTGCTCGTGAAAGCTGTGATTATTGCAATCGTATAACCCATGGCTGGATTGTACTGAAACAGTGGCAGAATTGCAAGGAACACCGCAGCGAACATCAGTTCAAGGCTGATCAGCAGTCTCACGAGGTCCTTTGCTGAGATTGCGGTTAAATACGCCACGAACAGTATTGCCCCAGAAATCGTTAAAATTAAGGCAAGCTGAGATACCTCCACATTCATCGCAGTTCAGCCCTCCTTGCCAGTTTTATCGCAGAAAGCATCATTAAAACCGTAAGGGAGAAGAGCAGTATTATAACAGAGAAGTAATCGGTTGGGATGGTGGAGAACGTTTCCTGACCGCTGATTTCGATGTTATTCGCAGCGAGGCTGTAGTAGGCGTAGGCAAGAATCGCAAAAACGACAAAAACCGGAGCAACCCACAGCAAGCTCACTTCTCGTGCAATTTTACCTCTGTATGTCGCTGCCACTGCTACGGTGACAATACCAACTGCACCGACGAATATCAGTGCAATGATTACCACCACTGGTTGGAGATCGAAAGCTGCGTACATCGCTGCGACGAATAGCATCGTTACCGACATGTACAGTGCTGCGTAGAAGTTATCTCTCGTCAGAAGAACACCGACAGATGATGCGACTGCAAAAACGCCCGCCACAGCAATTATCACTGTTTCGATGTTCATGTCCCGAAGTCCCAAGCTCAAACTAATAAATTTTACTAAACTAAGTGAAAGGCGGCCTGTCCTACTTAGAGTAAAAGTTTAAACGTTATAAATTGAAACGCCTGCCGAACTTCTCTGCAAGATCCAGACCATCTCTAAAGCCTTTGCTGAAATCTATCTGCAGAACTGCGAACCGGGTTATTGAGTAGGGGTTTGCACATGAACCAACAGTGACGACCATTCCATCCTGCTCTACTCTAAGCACCTTCTGGGGTTCGTGCGATCTCACTATTGCCTTCACACCCAGTTCTGACAGCAAAATTTCCGATGCCCTCTTTCCGTAGAAGTACATTACACCTCTTCTGAAGTTCTCCCCGCACTCTTCCCTCTCCCACGGGTCGTTCCACATGATCTCCAGCATCGTGTAGTCATCAGGTTTCGAAATTTCCGAAAATTTTATTCCTTCGTAATCTATTCTGCATTTCTTTGTCGGCACACCACCGTGGGCAAGCCAGATCTCTCCCTCAATGAGTGCCGAAACGGGCATTTTGTTCCATAGCTTCACCAAAGCCTCGTAAACCTCATCCGTTCCAAAGATCTCTCTGAGCTGGTAGGGAAGCTGATGTGGGTAAACCCCTGTGCTCTCGTGGTTCCCCCTCAGAAGTATGGCCCTTCCATCAACAAACATCCTCAGGATCCTTTCGTAGCACTCAACTGGCTGCTCCCCCCTGTCTGCATAATCTCCAAGAAACACTGCCAGACCTTCAATACTCCTTTCGATTATCTGCAGGGCTTCGAGATCCGCATGGACGTCTCCAACAACCGTTATCCTTTCTTCATCGAGGATCAGCATTTTTTCCTTCGGCATCAGGCTTGCAGCCTCGTCGATCAGATCTAAGAGATCCATATCTAAGGGTGGTGCTCAATTTTTATATATTCAGTATCCGACTCTCCTTGATGAGGCATTTGATATCGATTAATGATCTTGATAGGGAGGACATCCTGTACATTCTGCAAAAGGCTGAGGGGTTTGAGGACGTTGCGAGGGGGGAAAAAAGGCTGAAGATCCTTGAGGGAAAGATTCTCGGAAACCTGTTCTTCGAGCCTTCGACGAGAACGAGGATGAGCTTTGAGGTGGCGATGAAGAGGCTTGGGGGAGAAGTTCTGAACATGACTGCTCAGGAGGCAAGCAGCATAGCGAAGGGAGAAACGCTGGCCGACACAATAAGGGTTGTGTCGGGGTATTGTGATGCCATCATAATTCGACATCCTCTTGAGGGTGCTGCGAGATTCGCAGCGGAGAACTCTACGGTGCCGGTGATAAACGCTGGCGATGGGGCGGGGCAGCACCCAACACAGACACTCCTTGACCTTTACACCATCAAAAAGGAATGTGGGAAGCTTGATGGGATCTCGATAGCACTGGTTGGTGACCTCAAGTACTCCAGAACGATCCACTCTCTGATAAGGGCTTTAACGCTCTTCGAGACGACGATCTATCTGGTGAGTCCCGACGCCTTAGCTCTTCCAGAGGACATGCTTGAGGAGATTGAGGGAGACATAAGCAGGGCGGAGCTTGATGACATCATTGCCGATGTCGATGTTCTCTACGTTACAAGAATACAGAAGGAGAGATTTCCCGACGAGGAGGAGTACAGGAAGGTGGCTGGCAGCTACAGGATTACCTTGGAGAGCATCGAGAGGGCGAAGGACAGCATGATCATAATGCACCCGCTCCCGAGGGTGGATGAGATCGATTCCTCGGTTGATGCAACCAAGCATGCCAAGTACTTCCAGCAGGCCTTTTACGGAGTGCCTGTTAGGATGGCAATCCTGAGCGAGGTGATGCTGTGAAGGAGCTGGTTGTTAGCAAAATAAGGGACGGGACGGTGATAGATCACATAAATGCTGGACGTGCTCTGCTGGTTTTGAGAATACTCGGGATTGATGTTGGAACGAAGGAAACAGTCTCAATGGCCATGAACGTGCCGAGCAACAAGATGGGCAGGAAGGACATCGTTAAGGTTGAGGGGATGTACATAAACGAGGAGGAACTCAACAAGATTGCTTTGATCTCGCCCAACGCCACGATCAACCTAGTGAGGAACTACGAGATAGAGAGGAAGTTTAAGGTAAAACCCCCGGAAGTTGTGGAAGAGATACTCACATGCCCCAACCCGATGTGCATATCCAACGCTGAAAGGGAGCCAATAAAATCGAGATTTTACATAAAAATTGAGGAAAAGGGAGTAACGGCGAGATGCCATTACTGCGGAAGGAAGATCAGTGACCTGGCCAACTACATCAGCTAATGGTTAGCTCTCCAGAAATTCCAGTGCCTCCTTTACCTCAGCGTTCTCGTGCACGATCATCGATATAGCTTTGGTCATCTTTGTTGGATCATCAGCCTGGAAGATGTTCCTTCCTATAGCCACTCCCCTCGCCCCTGCATCCATCGCTGCTCTAACCATCATGAGTATCTCCTCGTTGTTGCCCATTTTCGGCCCACCGGCAACCACAATTGGTACCGGACAGCCCTCAACAACCCTCTTAAAGCTGCTAACATCTCCAGTGAAGTTCGTTTTGACGATATCCGCCCCAAGCTCGGCTCCAACTCTTGCAGCCAGCGCAACCGCCTTTTCATCGTACTGGTTTATACCCTCACCTCTTGGGTACATCATCGCCAAGAGGGGCATGCCCCACTCACAGGCAAGTCCCGAGATCTCACCAAGTTTCCTAAGCTGGTAGGCTTCCGTTTTGCTTCCGATGTTGATGTGCACGCTTATTGCATCAGCACCCAGTTTTATTGCCTCCTCTATTGTACACACAAGCACCTTCTCGTTGGGGTCTGGGGAGAGGGAAGTTGAGGCACTCAGGTGGATGATCAGGCCGACATCCTTCCCGTAGCCCCTGTGGCCAAAGCCAACAACACCCTTGTGCAGAACAACAGCATTCGCCCCACCCTCAGCCACGGCATTTACGGTTTTTGCAAGATCCTTAAGCCCCTCAATCGGCCCCATCGACACTCCATGATCCATTGGTACGATGACCGTGTTACCAGTATCTCTATTTATTATCCTCTCAATTCTTATCCTCTTCCCGATCTTCATGCTACTTGGTTTCAAAGTGTCAATTTATAAGCTTTGCGTTTAGGCCCTACACCTGCACACTCATTGTTCAGAAGGTCAGATCGAGGGGGTAGTGGCAGGCGAACTGATGCCCATCCCCCTCCAGTTCTGGTTCAATCTTCTTGCACTTCTCCTTGGCAAAGGGACAGCGGGGGTGGTATCTGCATCCTGCCGGTATGTCTATCGGGTTGGCTATGTCCCCAACTATCTCCACCCTTTTCCCCTTCTTTACAAAGCTTGGAACCGATGAGAGAAGGGCTGCCGTGTAGGGATGCTTGGGGTTGTGTATGACCTTTCTGGTCTCACCAATCTCCACAATCTTTCCGAGATACATGACGGCAATCTTATCGCCAACAAGCCTCGCAACGGATAGGTCGTGGGTTATGAAGAGCATGCTGAGGTTGTACTCTTCTTTGAAGGACATCAGCAGGTCAAGGATCGATGCTCTAAGGCTGACGTCAATCATGGAAACGGGTTCATCAGCGACTACAAACTCTGGCTTCAGGATCATCGCCCTCGCAATCGCAACCCTCTGCCTCTGCCCCCCGCTGAGCTGGTAGGGCATTCTGCTGTAGAACTGCTCTCCGGGAAGTCCAACTCTGTCCAGCATGTTCATTGCAAGCTCCTTAGCTTCCTCCCCTTCTGCGATCCCGTGAACGGCGAGGGCATCTTCCAGATGCTCACCGATCTTCATTCTTGGGTTCAGGGATGCGTAGGGATCCTGAAAAACCATCTGGATGTGTCTCCTCATGCGCCTGAACTCTTTACTGCTCATTTTTGTGATATCCTTGCCTTTAAAGAAGATCTTGCCGTCAGTGGCCCTTTCCAGCCCAACCAGAATTCTGCCCGTCGTCGTCTTCCCGCATCCGCTCTCCCCAACTAAGGATAGCACCTCTCCCTCCTTTATTTCGAAGTTCACACCATCCACTGCCCTTATGAAGTCCCTTCTCTTTGATAGGAGCACCTCTATCGAGGATTTCTGCACCGGGAAGTATTTTTTCAGACCCTCAACTCTTATCATTGTCACACCCCGTAAAGCCAGCACTTCACAAGCCTGCCGTTTACCTTGGCCAAGGGCGGCTCTGATTTACACTTTTCAGATGCAAGTGGACATCTCGGCCTAAATCTGCAGCCTTCTGGTGGATTCACGAGGTCTGGCGGGAAGCCTGGAAGTGGTTTAATCTTTTTGTCTATCCACACATCTGGGACGGACTCTATTAGGCCCATCGTGTAGGGGTGCAGAGGCTCTTTTGTCAGCTTCTCCGCCTCGCCGAGTTCAACTATCCATCCCGCATACATAACCGCTATTCTGTCACTCCTCTCAGCTGCAAGGGCGAAATCGTGGGTTATGAGGATAATCGCCCTACCCTCCTTCCTCATCTCGTTAAGAAGGTCCATTATCTTCTCCTGGACTATCACGTCCAGCGCCGTTGTAGGTTCATCCGCAATGAGGAGTTTTGGGTTTAGGCTGACAGCCATGGCAATCACAACCCTCTGCCTCTGCCCCCCGCTGAGCTGATGGGGGTAGGACTCAACTCTGTCCCCCGGCAAACCCACCTTCTCCAGCATTTCCCTTGCAATCTGCCAGGCCTCCTTCTTTGTGACGTCTGTGTGCTCCATCAGGGTTTCTGCAATCTGATCCCCAATTTTCTCAAGGGGATCCAGGCTGGTCATCGGATCCTGAAAGACCATTCCTATTTCTCTACCCCTCACCCTCCTCATTTCCTCCTCGCTCAGGCTTAGAAGCTCTTTACCGTCAAACCGTATCTTCCCATCGGCAATCTCTCCGGGAGGGTCGATGAGCCTTATTATGGAGTAGGCGAGGGTCGATTTTCCGCATCCGCTCTCCCCAACCACTGATATGAAGTCCCCTTTTTCCAGCGATAGTGATACGTTATCCACGGCCCTCACGACACCTCTTCTCGTGTGAAAGAGGGTTACTAAGTTCTCTATTTCCAGCAGCATCATCTCTCCCTCCTTGGTGCGTAGAGTTCGCTCAGCCCCTCACCAACCAGTGCAAAGCCCAGTGACAGGAGCATTACCATCAATCCGGGGAAGGTTATCATCCACCAGTACCCTGCCGGAAGGTAGGGCCTGCCGGATGCAAGTTCAAACCCCCAGTCGGGTGTGGGGGCGCTGACTATAAATCCAAGAAAGCTCAATCCGGCTTCAGTTAATATCGCATCGGCAACGCTCAGGGAGAACACGACGACAAGGGTGGGTATCAGGTTGGGGAAGATGTACTTCCTCATTATTCTCCAGTCGCTTGCCCCTATTGCCCTTGCGGCATCGACAAATAGGAGGGATTTGAGACTTAAGGTCTGTCCACGGATCATCCTGAAGTAGGTTGGAACGTACACGACTGAGATGGCAACAACGGCATTGAACACACTTGGCCCAAGAACCGCTGCTATGGCTATGGCCAGTATAAGCCCCGGAAAGGCGTACATGCTGTCCATCAGCATTGATAGCACTCTGTCAAGCTTTCCACCAAAGTAGCCCGATATCAAACCCAGAGGCACTCCAACGGACATCGAAACGAGTGAAGCTGAGAAAACGACTGCCAGAACGACTCTCGAACCGAAAACCACTCTTGAAAAAACGTCTCTGCCGAGATTGTCCGTGCCCATCAAGTGACTCAGACTTGGAGCCTGCAGAACATCTTTGCTGGACTTTATTGGGTCGTAGGGTGCAATGACCGGAGCGAGTATCGCCATGAGCGTTACGGTCAGCACTATTCCAAGCCCTGTTATGACCATGTACCGCCCCTCTGTTTCTGGAAGGAAGCTGAATATCGTTGTTGCAAGATTTTTCACTTCTGTCATTTCACCACCTCAGTACCTTATTCTTGGATCAAGCAATGCGTAGATCACATCGACCACCAGGCTTATCAGAGCAACGAACATGGCGTAGAATACGATCGCACCCTGTATGGACGTGTAATCCCTGTACTCGATCCTCTCAATGAGGAAGGTGCCCATTCCGGGCCATGAGAATGTAGTCTCTGTAAGCACGGCACCGGCAAGGAGAATTGCGAACTGCAGACCCATGAGGGTCACCACGGGGATGAAGGCATTTTTCATTGCATGGAAGATCACCTTCCTTTCCCTAACCCCCCTCGCCCGGTAGGCCCTTATGAAGTCCTGGCTCAGCACGTCGATGAGGTTGTTTCTCACAAGCCTGGTGTATGCGCCTGACAGCACTATGCCGAGAGTTAGTGCGGGTAGGGCGAGATGGGCCAAGGAGTCCGTCAGTGCCGGGATGTTGAGGGTTAGAATGCTGTCAAGTACGTATAGCCCTGTAATCGTTGCTGGTGCATTTCCGGGAGTTATTCTGCCTCCAATGGGTAAGAGCTCCAGATACACGCCAAAGATCATCTGGAGCAGCATCCCGAACCAGGGTATGAAGAGGGTGTAGGCGATTATGCTGTACACCCTCATCCCGGAGTCTGTCTTTGATCCCCTCCTGAAAGCAGCTATGGATCCGGTTACAACGCCTATCAGGACACTCAGGGCGAACCCGAATATGGTGAGTTCGAGGGTTGCTGGGAAATGGTCCATGATCTCATCAATGACGGGCCTCTTTCCCCATATCATCGATCTTCCCAGATCTCCGGTGAAGACTCCCTGAAGGTACTCGATGTACTGGATATGGTAGGGCTTATCAAGCCCTGCCTCGTGCCGCATTTTTTGCAGGACCTCTTCTGGCACTTTCTGCCCAACCATTGAGGTTATCGGATCTCCGGGAATTATACGGAGAATCAGGAATACCATCGTCAGGAGGATCAGCACCGTTGGAATGACCATCAGAAACCTTGTTATCACGTATGCCTTGAGTGAAGCCATCTGAAGCTGAACAACCCATTGATTTAAAAATTTATCTCATTGGCATAGTTGGTTTTTGACTTTGTAAAATAATTTCACACAAAAATTTAAGCGATACAAATTAATAGTTTGTATTTTGGTGTTGGTAAAACCTCTGCACATGTAGTATCCACCTATGTTGGAACCCTTACGACGGGTATCTGATTGAGAGTTGATAAAG
>CBEUCM010000033.1:0-23100 GCA_965541645.1 uncultured Archaeoglobaceae archaeon
TGGAAAGAAAGGTTACGCCCTCACGGAACTCGGCCTCAAAATCCTCCAAAAGCTCGAAGAAATAGAGCAGATCTACGAGGAGGAGATGCGGAAGGCCCCGCCCAGGGGGAGGGCTTTTGTTGAGGAGTGAGGAGGTGGAGTATGACGATTGCAATCTGTATTAAGGTTCACGACGGTGTGGTTTTAGCTGCAGACAGTGCAGCTACGGTATTTTTCCAAACTGATTCAGGATATGTCGAGCAAGTATATATCTACGCTAATAAAGTCTTCAATATCTACAAAAGTCTCCCCGTAGGAATGGTCACGTGGGGCCATGGTGGCATCGGTCAAGCTTCCACATCAACTCTTGTTAAGGACTTCAGAAAATTGCTGACTGAGGACGAGGATTGGAAAGTGGACCCAAAAAAATACAGTCTTAAAGAGATAGCAGAGAAATTTAAACTGTTCATCCGAGATCTAAAATACAAAAAAGAGATCGGCGACCCAAAGGATCCAAACTCACCATTTACTGGATTTCTTATAGCAGGATACTCTGCGAATAGTGATCATCCTGAAGTTTGGGAATTGGGTATAGGAGGAGGTATAGATTGGAGAATGGCACAAGTGAACTCCCCTATAGTCTGGGCTGGAGAAAAAGAGATAATTTCCAGAATCATTTTGGGATATTCTGAACATTTCCCTTTCTTACTCAAGGAACTGGGTGTATCAGATGAGGACATTCAAAAAATCCTTGAGTATTTTGACAGCAAATACAACATTCCTCTAGTTCACCCAGCTATGCCGATTCAGGATGCAATAGATCTTGCAGACTTCCTTGTGGACACGGCTATTAAATATGCCAGATTCAGACCAGGTGCACCCTCTATCGGCGGACCCATAGAAATCGCTGCAATAACTAAACACGAAGGTTTTAAATGGGTTAAGAGGAAACATTATTATAGAAGGGAACTAAACCCGGAGTGATGGGTATGAGCCTAACAATTAAGATTGATAGGGAGAAGCTCAATAAGCTACATAATTCGATAAAAAGAAGAGAGAAACAAATTCATTTTGCCGAATCGCCTGAAACAAAGTATTTCTATCAGCCTACATCGTTTGAAGCGCGTTATTACCCAAAGTAATCAATATTTTTAATCCAATCCGAGGTATAATTATGCTTGATGTTAACCTCGCAAGGCGTGTAGAGGAACTGGAAAGGAGAGTTAAGGAGCTGGAAAGTATAGTCAAGGGCAAAGTTTTAGTCGTCCGTGAAATCTCCCGCGATGAGGCAAAGAAGCTCCTGCTCGATTACCTCAAAGACAAAAAAGGTGAGGTTACCTCTCCGCTCAAGATTTCCGAGGACCTGCAGATCCCCTACGAGGTTGCCCACTCCCTGGTTCTGGAGCTGATTGAGGAGGGCAAACTGCAACCACTGGAGGAGTACGATGAAGGAGATTAGGGACCCGGAATACGTCATGGTGGGCCTCAAGCTTGTTCTCGTTGCGAGGAGTATCTCGGACAGGGAGGTTGTGAAGGGTTCAGGAGCCCACAGAACTCAGATGGCAACAGGGAGGGGAACTAAGACCTCCCCAGCGAGGTGCTATATAGATATCCCGGTTAGGGTTCTCTAACTGCTCGGTAAAGTTATTATGTCTCTTCTCATAGGATATTGGGGTAAGGTCGGGCAGCCCGTGCTGCCCCCTCCCGCCGAAACGATGATGCCCGTGTAAACGGGATGGGATGGAGTAGGCGGGGGCCCTAACACGATCTTTGTGTAGAAAAGAAATCCTCGATACTCGGTTGACTGAGCTTTTCAATGTCTGACTTCCTTGGGTAGACAACTGAAATTATCAACCAAGTACCGTGGATATTGTGAGTTCCTAAAACAAAGTAGAGATGCTTTCTTTTTGGCAATTCCTCGTAAAATTTCTCCCTGACTTTCAAAGGTGCGTTTGGTCCATATTTTTCTAATGTGTTTAAGTACAACATTCCGAGTTCCCAATCCTCACACATAATTCTATGCTCTTTGCGACACTCCTTACAGCAACGGAAAACATACTGAAATTTCTTGTCTATGGGTTTTATTTTCACTGCACTTTTACCATCAGTAAGAGTCAATTGCTGAGACATTTTAACGAGTTTTGCACCATACTCACTGTCTGTCCAAACAAAATCTTTTATTGTGGGCTTGATCACACAAAGTGATACTTCCTTATCTGACCTATCTTGGATCTCATCTAAGTTCACGAGCTTCTCGTCCAAACGTCTCTTAATTTCCCTAAAATCCTCCTCATCGAGAACTTTTATCGAGCTCCAATCTATTTTTCTACTCTCCGGCCTCCTATCGGATGGTTCATCACTCTCCAGTTTGTATTCGATCCATGTTTTTTTCTTGAACTTTTGCTCGCTTCCCTTCCAGAACAATTGCCAAGGAACAGGATAGATCCTCCTCCACTCGTTGTCTTCCGTAAGACCAGCGATACAAACAAGGTGCTCGTACTTCTGGCTTACAGTGGGGTACGTCTTGGCCAGAACTAACAATCTCTCAGTCTTCAAAGGTGCACCACCTCAAAACCATCTCTCTCAAGGAACTCAGCTATGATTGATCTATGGCACTCACGCCAGTCTGCCTCGAAGCACATAAGAGCGCTGGTTTTTGTGGAAATGTAGACCTCCAACACCTTTAGTTCTTCTATATGCTCCTCTAAATATCTTCTGTACAATCTTGCAAACTCGAAAAAGTTCATTAAATTAGATCGCAAATCACGCCGCAGCTCTTTGGGCGCTCCGAGAGAGGTCAGGGATAGGTACTCTATTCCAGCCAATCTAAGCTCTTTTTCCAATGCTTTCTTTGAGAACCCATTTTTTCGACTGAGGGGGAGTTCCCTAACGTCTATCAGCCTTACGATATTGTGCTCAATAAGCTCATCTATGAATTCATCAACTGTCTTCCCCTCGTAGCCAATGGTGTATACTCTACCATGCCTCTTCGTTCCGAGAAGCTCGGAGGCTGGTTTGAATGAGGTGTCTTTTTCCACTATTAACTTGCCGTTAGAGTATTCCATGAGTACGTCCTCTCCTTTTTTTAAATTCCAAGCCTCGACGATCTCCTTGGGAAGAGCGATGTAGAAAGTACCCTTGTGGTATTGGACCTTTCTTCTATACATGTTCTCACCATTACCCCAAGGAATCCCCAAGGATAAATATTTTTCTCTTTTTAAAATCATAGCACCATCTCATACACTCTTTCAACTATAGAATCCAGCATCTCAGGCTGATCAATATGCAGCAATTTGGTTTGGCAGTATTTGCACTCAAAATGATGAACAGTACATCCCTCGGTGAGGGAGAATACCAACTCTCTACCACAGCAGGGACAATAGATCTTCTCCGAGTCGGGGAGTTCTCCAATCAGCAAACTTATGCGATGCATAATAAAAGTGGATTTATCAAATTTAAAATTTTTCTCAGTAGTTCTTCTCATACCACTCCGCCACCGCCCTCTTGACCCTCTCAGGTGTCACGAACCAAATCATCTCCTCAAATATGTCGTCCAGCAGGTCCTGCCCCATCTCTATCCTGGCACTCTTGAAGTCCATGTAGAACAGCCCGTACAGGCGACCGACGGCCTCCTTCACGGGCAGCACCTTTGCATCAACTTCCACCTTCTCGTCCCGGCCCCTAACCCTCAGAATGACCCTGAACCTGTAGTCCTCCCTCTCGAGCTCCTCAACCATCCCTCTCACCCCTCAGCCACTCGTAGAACCTCTCCGCCACCTCCACCACCTTCGAGGCGTTCTTATCGGGGCTGCTGAGCCTCGACTGTTCCGAGACCGTGACTACCTCCACAGCCAGCTTCAGGGCTGTGTGCCGGGCTATGCGCTCCTGCTTCTCCCTGTACATCTTCTCAATCCGATCATCCCGGCTCATGAATATCTCTACCCACGCGGGTATAAAGCTTTGAACCCCCGGATGCAAGTGAAAACTTATCTACACATAGGTTGGGAGGGAGTTGTAAGCTGTGGTCTTGTAGCAAAAAACGATTCATTCAGAATGAATTTAGACCCACCGTCTCTCTTGGTTATACAAACTTGAGCTTGAGAAGCTCCTTGGCTCTCTGCTCTATATCGTTCAGGTCGCTTATGGTAGGATTCTCGGCAAAGTCGATGCAGTCATGCAGGATGTCTGAGAGATCATCACTGAGATTGGCAAGGCTGAACTTGGCGATGTTGTCCACAGCTAACCTCTCAAGCTCTTTGGGCTCGGCAAGCCCGAGCCTTATTGCTTCGATTTTTCTCAGGATGTCCTTCAGGATTTTGACTTCGATATCATCCTTTACTGGCTCAACCACCTTAACCTCACACTTGTTCCTCTTCAAGATTTCAATAACCCTGTCGAGTTCCTCATCTGGCACCTCGACTACCTTGCTTACGGGAACGGTCTTGAACTTGCTGAGGAACCTACTCACATTAACTTTCCTCCATCTCTCTTCTGGGAATCTCACCACCACCATAGGCATATACTAATGTAGTAAGTAAAGATATTTAAGTTTTACTAACCGAAATAGTTATATACAGCTACTAACCATATTAGTATAATGGCATTCAAGACGATGTGGCGAGAGGGTGACAGGCTGATAGTTGTAAGCCTGAGGTTCCAGCCGATTCCGGTGTGGATAGGGATCGAGAGAATGAGCGTTATCGTTGAAATAAGAGATGCGAGGAATGGAAAGGTAAGAGAGGTGTGGCACCTCCACATTAGACATAGAGACGGGAAAATAGTGCATAGGGACAGGAAATATCCTTAGACCCGGTATTGAGGAAGACAGGTCTCTCCCCTCAAATGCCTCACAAGCAGTGATCATATTTTGGTAAAAAACGAAAGTTTTATTAAGTTTATAACCGTTATAGCTTTGATAAGACCTCTGCGGGTGGCGGGGGCGTTCCCCCACTTCGGCCACAGAGCCGGCCACCCGCAATAAAAACTACTTCTTTTCAATTTCATCTGCAATGTCGTCCAGAATTATGCACTTATCGGCTTTTCTCCTGAGTTCAGAACTGAGGTTGTCCTTAAACATTGCAACTTCCACTCTCTTCCCCAAGTATTTTACAACTTCGATTGCTCTAATAAAATCGGCATCCCCACTAACAAGTATACTTACATCGTAAGCGTCTCGAAACGCTAATGACAGCATATCCACAGCCAGTGCGATATCTATCCCCTTCTCGATCACATCATCTTCGTTTCTCTTTCTCAGTGGTTTATCCACAACTTCGAACCCCATTTCCTGAAGAGCCTGAAAGAACCTCTTTTGCCTATCTGCCACTTCTTTTTTGAATGGGTTGAAGGATCCATAATAGTATGCTCTGATTAGTTTTCTCCCTGCAGCTAAGACATCTCTTAGCTTTTTGTAATCAACTTTAAACCCATTTCTAAAGTTTTTACAAGCATGGAATAAGTTAGACCCATCGATAAAGATCATAACCTTGTCATTCGGGTCCGACATCAATCCTATGATGTCAGCAGGATATATAAAATTTGTTTAACAAAAATAAATTGCTCCTCCCTGATGATATGCAGAATCTTGAGCCTTTCAGGCGACTAAACAGGCAGATAGATCTCCCCCTTCAGGTGCCTCACCACGGCCGAGATCCTCTGCAGCGTCGCCACGTCAACACTCTTCATCACGTTGTGCAGCGTGCTCTTTTTGGGCGGGTTCCTGTAGGTCCACCCGTGCTGTCTCAGCATGTCAAGGTTCTCTTGGCACCACTTCTCAGCTTGTCTCAAACTCCAGCCCTCCCTGAGGGCCAAATATATCACGGCCGTGAGCAGGGAGCGGGGGTAGGGACGTCTTCCCCTCTTCACCTGGTGGTGATCCGACCCACCGAGGACCATCTCACACGCTTCGATGATTACCTCGAACTCATCCCGACCAAACACCAGCACCCCCTCAGACGCAATCTGACCTGTCCAAAATATCCTCCTCGCCATTACCCGAACTTCTTCCTCAGCAGCTCCACCACGTCGTCAATCCTGGGAACGGTGGCCTTGTACCTGAAAACACCCCTGCCCCTCACATCTTCCACGTACACCCTAACCCTCAGCATTCGCATCACCTCCGCAGGAAGGCGAGAACCTTCTCCAGCAGCTCCACAACCTCGCTCAGCGGTGCGGAGAGCACGAGCCTGTTGGCCTCCGTGCTGCCGCCGTCCTCCTCCGCCTGAAAGACCTCCACCCACTCCTCGCCGTCGTTTCGGCTCAGTATGCAGACATCGAACTTGAAGCCGTAGAGCTCGCCGTCCTCCTCGAACCTCAGCACGAACCTCTTGGCCTCGTAGCCCGCAACCTCCGTCGGCATCCCATCACCTCACCAGCCTGATGAGGGCCAGGCCCCACAGCATGCCCATCGCCATGACGAACAGGCCCTTTACCCACACGGGAAGCCACCCATCGCTCACAACCCCGAATATCACGGGGATGAACACCATCGCCGACTGCTCGACAGTCATGCGACTGGTTATGCACAGGAAGGCCAGGAATCCGAACGCCACGAGCAGCACTATCAAACTTGAGCCGAAAACGTTCACCATGCCCGTCCAGAACAGATCCTGAATTTCCGTGACGTTCATAACAACCTCCCCCTCACCCAGTAGATTATCGCCAGCGTGTAGAGCGTCGCATAGGGCAGGCCGAAAACCAGCTTAACCTCAACCGGCACCTGAACGCTCATCAGCAGTGCGTATGGAGCGGCGATGACGTCGACGAACAGCCCTGGCAGGTTCCAGAACATCGTGGCCGAGTTGACCACGTCCGGGTTGGCGTTGCCCATCATCTGCTCGGCCGAGCTCATCAGGTTAACTCCGGTAACTGAAAAACCTGAGAGCACCAGGAAGATGTTTGCACACAGCATCATCACGATGATCTTCGTGCCGATCATCCGATCCCCCTCCTGATGATGTACATCGCCACCATGAAGACGCAGCAGAGCAGCACCGCAACCCAGTCGGCCAAGCCGACAACGGCCAGCCCCACGAGGGCGATCACGCCAACGGGGGCGGCGTTGACGCCCACGGCCGACACTCCGTACATGGCCAGCCAAGCAACCAGCCCGCTCAGGAAGCCCCTTGCAGAGGGGGAGAGCTGGGAGCTTAGGTTTTGGGCCGTCGTGAGCAGATCCCACGGGTAGCTGCCGGTCGTGACGTTGTACGTTGCGGTTTCCCACTCCTGCGAGAGGTTGCAGGGCAGCGTTATGACGTAGTTGTTCTCAACGGGCTGGACCGTCACCACCTTCTCGCTGTCGTTCACGTTTACAACGTAGCTTTTCAGCCTGTCCAGCCTGAAGGCTACGCTTCCAGTATCGTCTGTGTAGCCGCTGCCCGTTACGTTCCCGTTGTAGCTGACCACGACGGGCACGTTCACAACGGGCTTGAAGCAGCGGTAGACCTTGAAGCTAACGACCCATGTGGTATTCCCCTCCTCCTCGGTTACGTTCCCGCTTCCGCTCCCGCCACCTCCAGCCTCGGCAACAATATCATCCACATAAGTTGTTATTATTCCAGTAACACTGTTAGGAAATGGTTTGCGTGCCCATACCCTAAAACTAATTGTGTTCAATCCTGTGTAGGTAGTTACATTGATTTCAACTTTCTGCCAACCATCTGTTGTACCCCCTTTTGAAAAAACATCTGTGCCATTTATTCTAACTTCAAACTCTACAGCACCGTATGCTTCTGTATTTTTATAGTAAAACACAAGTGTTTCAACATCAGATAAATTAACTGTTTGCTCAATTTTTGCAGTTTGCAAATTCTCATCATTTCCTGTAGCATGTAATTTAGCCGAATATGAACCATTGTGAGGTTCCTCTACCACAGACGCATCTGCATTTGCTGAAGTAGTAGTAACATCCCATCCAGTAAAATCTCCTGTCTCGAAGTCTCCATTAGTTATAACATTTTCCGCTGAAACCGCTTGAACAATCAGAAGTAAGCAAATCAAAGCAAAAATAAGCCTGAACTTCATGGAAGCACCTCCAGCAGCTCTTTGTAGTTCCACAGCAGGACCCCTCCGTAAAAGATCGTGCACGCAACCAGTCCGTACCTCCCCCACGCCTGCCCACGCCTCTCAGCAATTACGGCGATCGAGGCGATCACCACGGCGGTTACGAATTTCACGATGGGCAGCACGTACAGGTGGCCCGTTAAACCCTGCAGCAGCGGATTTGCTTCCGTCCCGTACCCTCCCAGGATGAAGCACACCGTAAAGGTGGCGTCGCAGACCGACAGCAGCACGAAGAGCAGGGCCAGCCTCTCTACCCTCATCACCCCTCCCTCAGGATTATGGGCTTGGCGTAGTAGTATATGGCTGACAGGATGCTTATGACTATCGACGCCGGAACGAGCTTGATGAGGAAGGCGGCTATGGTGTAGCCGTTCTCATCGAGCGTTGCGGCAATGTCGTCGCAGTAGCTAACTATGTCGGGCATGAGCTTCATCGTCACGATCAGCATGATGAATACCGCAAAGAGGCCGGCGATGGTGAACTGTCCCTTAACGTCTTTCTTCAGCCTCTCGATCTCCCTCCTCAGCTCCTCCCTCATCTCCTTTTTAACCTCCTCCTCGGCCTCCAGCACCTTGTGGTAGATGAACACCAGCAGCAGCGTGAAGAGCGGGACGAAGAGGCTGCTGAGCTTTACGGCAGCAGTTACGACCGTTGCGATCAGACCGAGCAGAATCACACCCTCCACAAAACCTATTTTTACGCCGGTTTTCACGATCATCTCCTCCTCTTTCTCTTTTTCTTCTTCCCCCTCTTCTTTCTTCTACCCTTCCTCCCCACCATCTGCTGCGCAACAGGGATCGAGGCGAAGCCGGGCGACAGCAGGAACCTCTCCCAGTACGGCCTGGCAATTTCGGGGATCAGCATGTGCACGCCTTTCCTCCCCTCTGCAAGTCCGGCGAGCTCGTATCTCGACAGGACGTTGAAGCCCGCCATCAGGCCTGTCCACCAGTCTTTCCCTCCTCCTCTGCCAGTCGGTGGCAACCGTCCCCCACTTGGGAACTGCGGTAGTGTCAGCATGGGCAAGTAAAACGGAGGTGTTGGCGCTGGCAGCGATATCGTTACGGGCTCAACCCTGGGCTCAACCCTTGGTTCCACTACTGGTGTGACCTTTGGCTCAACTTTCGGTATTCCCCCCACGATCGGAGCAACATATGGGACAATGGATATAATCGGAAACTCCTTAGTTTCCTCTTCCGGCTTGGGCTTCAGTTCGGGCTTAGGTTTGCTGATAGGCTCGTATACGTCCTCAGGCCGTAGCTGGATGTTCGGTTTGAAGACCGTGAGTGCCGGCAACCTCATCTGTGGTCCGGTCAAAGACAGAGCTGGCAGTATCGGAGATGTTTTCGGCGTTGTTTTTGGCGTGGCGACGACATCGGCTGCGACATCGGCTGTGACGTCGGTAACGGTTCTCGGCACGTAGATTGCTCCTTCCTGCCTTTTGATTGTTGTGGTCCTGGCTTCTGCTTCAGCCTTTGTCCCTTCTTTTGCCTCTTTAGCCTCTCTCGCAGCCCTCGCCCTCTCAAGTCTTTCCCTGACAACGCTGTCGATCTTGAAGGGTGTTTTCGGTCTAACCTTCGTCTCGGATTTGGGCCTTGTAATTACTGCCGTGTCGGACTCCGGCAGCTCGAACTCCTCCAGAACCTTTGATTTTATCCTCTTTACAGTCTCGGCCGAGATCCTGACAGTCTTCACACCCCCAATCTCTCCTCTGTAAATGAGTTCGAGATCCTCAGGGAGAGAGATGTAGATCTCCTCCGCAACATTACTTCTGAGGTTCTTGAACAGCGTCGCAGTTGTCTCGCCACCCCTCGTCTCGCTGACCACCACATGTTTTTCTCCCTTAAGCTTCCCGATTACGCTCTGGTACTCGGTTATGGTTTTGATCTCCGCCGGCTTCCTCAGCGTGATCTTCCAGGCCGGCTCCACCGTTTCAACCTTCGCAGCCCTGACGGGGGTTGCAGCCACGTTCAGCTCTGCCCCCTTCTTTGTCTCATAGACTGTTGCCACCTCTTCTTCTTCGAAGATCTTGCCCTTCCTCAGCGTTTTTGCCGTCACCCCGCTCTCCACTTCAGTCATCTCCGCCCTGAATCCCTGATACTCGACCGCCGACTTCTCAACCCTGATGTTGACGGGCTCCATATCCACGATCCTCGTTGATTCGGTGATGAGCGGCCTGTTAAGGGGTTTACCCTCGTACACGACCTCGCCACCAACGATTACAGTCTGCTTTACTGGTCTGGGCTCGGTCAGAGCGGATCTCACCGTTTCAACCCCTCTACCGATTACTCCAGCCCCCCTACCCACAGCGAAGCCGACCGCTTTACCGCCAATAGCAGCTCCAACAAGCGTGCCGGCGAACTCCGCTGGATTTTCGAGGGCGTGGACGGTCATCGATGCCCCTATGGTTTCCGGCTTGGTCACGAGGCTCGACAGAAACGCCGGGGTCTCCACCAGACCGATTATGCCGGCTCCGACACCGGACACGAACTGACCGGCAGCACCAAACGGACCCGTCTTCTCCCTGAGCCACTCCACCGCGGACTTCTCCGCCTCGTAGAGCTGCTTTCCTATGACGGGGTAATCCCTGGATGAGTACGGCGGTGTTATCTCCTTCTCCATCGACTTCAGTTTTTCCTCAAGTCTCCCGGCCTCTTCGGCAGCGTAGTTGTATCTGCTGATCATGTCCTCCAGCAAGTTGTAGAGCTTCTCGTCCTTCACCACCAGCTTCCTCTCCCCATCCTCCGTGACCCACTCCGCCTTCCCCTGCTGCACTCCCTGCTCCATCAGCCGCTCAATGCTCTTTTTTCTCTCCTGCAACCCGCTGACTTTGTTCCGATACTCTTCCAGCGTGCGATGATACTCCATGCCCTTGCTTACCCCCGTTGCAGCCTCGAAAATCGTCAGGGCAGGGATTCCAGCACGCAGCGAACTGAAGAACGGGTCGAGCATCCTTGCATCTCCGAACACTGTTGCTCCTGTAACCTCTCTGAACCGGAAGGCACCGGTAACCCTGCCAAAAACATCTTCGAACCAGCTCTTGCTCTTCTTAGCCCTATACGGTTCCTGTTTCGGCGGTTCGTACGGCGTGTACAGCATTCTTCTCTCTGCTCCGGTTAGCAGGGCCATGTAGGCGTAATCTGCTCCCCAGTCGGCACCCCAATCTGACCGGTCTCCGCCCCAGTCGCTCCAGTCTCCGGCCCAATCTCCCCAGCCACCCATTTCAACCACCGAAAAGCTCCTTCAGGATCCTGAGCTTCTTCTCCGTGATCCCGTCCTTGCAGGCGAGGTCGCACATGAAGAAGTGCCACCACTTCGGCAGCTCGCCGAATTTGCGGCGGTACCAGTATATCAGCACCTTGTCGAGTTTTCTGCCATCAATGCCCCTGAAGGCTTCGATGACGTTTCCGTTCCTTTCGTCGGAGTTGCAGGCGGTCCAGCAGCCTATCACCGGCCTCTCGATCTTGCTCAGGAAAGCCAAGTAGTCGCAGCGATCCCGCCCCTCACACGTCCCCTCGTGGAGTTCGATGTTGTGATCCCTGCAGACGCTCCTGACGAACTCGGCCGTTTCGGGCAGAAACCTGTCGTTCACGTACGCCACGGCATCGTCGAGGACATCGAGGATGAACAGGCAGTTCAGGGTTCCAGAGAAGAGCGCGGTGCCACCCGTCTTCCTGATCCTCTCCCTCAGCTCCGACTCGAACTCCTCGAGCTCCCGTACGTCGTACCTCTTGAAGGTGTCCACGTAAAACAGAGCGTCCGGACTGCTCACCGGCGGAAGCTCTTTTCTCAGGTAGTCGAAGAGGTTGTTTGGCTTCGCGCTGAGACAGCTCTCCCTCTCCAGCCTTACCCTCCCAGACAAAGCCATCTCCGCAAACTCTCTCGATAGTCGGATCCTCGACCGGCTGCAGTCCCAGACTTCGCCGTCGGGCAGGATCGAGAGAACACCAACGCCAGCGATGCATCGCTTTAAGTAGCACGGCTCCGAAACCCTGATGCCAGCGGCCCTGAACCTCTCCCTGACCTCAAAAAATTGTCTGAGCGTTAGCGGTGTGAGTTCAGAACCACTGAGGAGCATGTACATGTTCACGTTCACATGCCTGATGCCGTAGCGGTGGCAGAGCTCGATGACGTGCTCAACGCAGTGCAGGTTTTCCCTCGCAACGGTGAAGGCCACGCTGGGGGTTATGTTGCGCTCCTTCAGCTCCTCGATCGCCTGAATCGCTGCTGAGTACACGCCATCCCCTCTGAGCCAGTCGTGGAACTCCTCGTCCCCGTCGAGGCTGACCTGGATCCCCCTGTCTTCTGACGAGAAGAGGTCGATGTGATCGGGGATCAGCGTTCCGTTCGTCGCCATGGCGAGGCTGCCGTAGTAAAGCCTGTAGGCGTCCAAGACCTCGTCGATGTTTCTGTGGTAAAGCGGTTCCCCTCCGGAGAGGATGAAGGTCCTAACGCCGTGCAGCGACGCATCGATGAGAAGATCGGCGAACAGATCCAGATCCATGTCCCTGCGATCCTTTAGATCCTTTAGGTAGCAGTGCCTGCAGCGGAGGTTGCACCTCGTCGTGACGTGGACGTCGAGTATCATTCCGTGAACTCCCTCAGCTCCTCCTCGTTAACCTCCCTCATAAGCTCAAGGGCCACGACAAAGTTTGCGGTGATCACCTCTTGTCCCTCCTCATCTTCTCGAGCCGGATGGCGAGGTTTATGGCAGAAATGAGGCTCCTCTTCCTGTCCTTGGGCATCTTCGACTGCTGAACGTGCCTCTTGGCCTTGTACAGGTACTGCTGCTTTATCTCGCCGGTCTTCGTGAAGGCTTTGTCGCCGTAGAGCCTCCTGAGATAGCGTTTCACCCTGCCCGGACGCTTCACGGCCTTCTGGATCCACCTGTCACCTCTTGCTCTTGCCCTTCCTCTTCCCGCCCTTCCGCTTTTCCCCCTTCTTCTTCCCCCTGCTCTTTTTCTTCCCACTACCAACACCTCCTCTCACACCTCCGACACCGGAGATGCCCGAGCTGACGGTAAAGCCACCCCTTCCAGAACTGACGGAGCTGAAACCGAGCTCACCGACACCGGAGAAGCCTTCAAGCGCTCTACCGACTCTTTGAAGCCCCTTTCTAATTCCTGATTTCTTTTTCTTTTCCTTTTCGGATCTCTCCTTTCTCAGCTCTCTTCTGGCGTACCTCTCGATGTCTTGCGGGTTCACCTCAACTCCCGCCTTTCTCAACTTCTTCTCCAGCTTCCTCGCCCTCTCCTTGACCTCCGCCTCTTCCATCGCCTTTCTGATCCTCTTCTCGGCCCTGTGTTCCTCAAGGGCCTCCTTTACGGCCTCCTTAATCTTCGAGACGACCATCACACCACCATCCACAGTACGGTCAATCCTATCCAGGCCAGCAGGCTCCTCCACCAGCTGATGCCGAGAGGATGTCTGCTGAAAATCACGTCAACCTCGTCCTCGCCGCTCCGCCTGCAGTGCTCTGCGATGCGGTGGGTCTTGACTGCGAGAAGGGCGAGCGGCGTGAGCCAGAGCGAGAAGAGCAGGAGGCCGACGATCCAGGCGTACTCCCAGCCCACCCTTACGGGCTCTAAGGGGTTCATAGCATCTTGCCGAGCATCTTGACGACCTTGTCGAGCATCATGCTGTTCTGGAATGCCATGTACAGCGAGATTAGGCCCAGCACGATCGCGATTATCACGAGCACCTTGACGTCCCAGAAGAGCTTTTGGGTGCCGAGAGTTGCGCCCATTGTGGTGGCCTCGCTTATCACGTTCGCAAGGGTCTCGTCGTCGAAGGTTACGAGCTCGCCGTCGGAGTTGAGGGCGTAGCCCCTCAGCGTGTCGAAGGTCACGGTCGTTGGAACGCCCTCGATGACAAGGTAAACGGGGATCTTCCTCCTTCCCTTCTTGAATAGGTACACGTCGCTGTCGTTCGCAACCTTAACCGTCCTGTCCGTGAAAGCCACATCCACAGCCCTGTCCTCCCTTATCTCCACGAACTCTCCGAACTTCCTGACGAAGGTGTCCACTGGCATTATGGGCAGCCCGTGCTCGTTGCAGAAGTCGAAGTAGTCCCTGTAAACGTCTTCGAGCGGTATCTCGCTCCCCTCCTCCCGCTTCAGGCGGTTGAGCAGGTACATCCTCAGGCCGTCGTTGGCGCTGTACCGCAAGTAGGCCCACCTGTTGCACAGCACTATGCGGCTGTTGAGCTTCACAGCCTTCAGCAGGTTGATGGTCCTGTCCTGGGAGAAGCGCAGCACGTAAACCTTCTCGGGCTTGGCCTTCATCGCCATCTCCTCTGTCCCCCTACCTTGCCCACGTACTTCTTCACGGCCTCTATGATGTTATCACCCTGCTCGTCCGGGCGGAGGAAGTTCCTGGTGGCCCACACATATTGAACGGCTATCGCTGCATAGTTGCCCATGCCGAGCGTGGCCAAGGCGTATGCACCGGTGACGTTCTTAACAAGCTCCTCGCACGCCCTCATCCCCTTGGCGTTGAAGAGGTTTGCGAGGCTGATGGTGAAGCGCCTCACGAGGTTGCAGCCCGTCGCACCAAGAATTGCCCTCGTGTGGTCGGTCGTGAGCAGGGGGTTTTCGGGTTGTGCATATTGGGCCTGGAACTGTATCGGATGGTAGGTCTCTATCCTGCTCGGGTCAATCGGCAAAGACGAATCCGCCAGATCCACCACCTCCTCCTCTTATTTCATCCATTGAGGAGACCAGAACCGTTATCCCGCCGAAAATGTACGCAACAGGAAGGAATATGAAACGAGAATCTCCAGCAAGGCTGTGCGTGACGTTCACAACACTGCCGTTGTCTGCGAAGTAGTACGTCAGCTGCACGCCCCTCTCCCATCGCAACAGCTCCGAGCACTATCAGGCCGATGCCGCTCACGACCCTCGTCGAGGAGGAGCCTGCAAAGGCCAGGGCTACGAGCACGGCCGTGCACAGGGTAAAAAATAGGAAGTCCATCCTCCTTTTACCTCCCGAGGAAGACCAGCAGCAGCGAGATAGCCACCGCCACTGGAATCACGCCAATCACCGTCGCCGTTATTCCGCTGGCGTTCTGCATTGCGGTCTGCACAGTTTCGATCACTATGGGCAAAGCCACTCCGACACCCAGGATGGCGGCGATGATGATTCCGAGGATCCAGTCGGTTATGCTCGTGGCACCGGCCGTGTCCTCCCTGAAGGCCCTAAAGGTCTCCAGGAATCTGTGGGGGTCCTGTGGGACGTCCATGTTCCTCTCTCCAAGCCATGCGAGGAACTCCATCTTTGTCTTCTCGACCTTCTCCGGCGTCACTCCGAACCTGCCCACAACGTCCCAAGCCCAGTTCACACCAAACACCGGCTCTCACCTCCTTCGCCAAGATTTCTCACGGGTAAAAATTAAATTTTCCAACTTTATATTAAAAGAGCTTTAAGTTCTAAAAGTATTGTATCAGGTAGAAATAAACATCTCAAGTGATATTATTTGCTATGTACAAAGAAGTCATCTCACAGAAGCTTGAACAGCTCGACTACCTCTACAGCGTGTACATGCAACTGCCCGCGAAGGCGGAGGTGCTGGCCGAGATGATAGAAATCTGCAGGACTGTAGGAATAGAAGTGATCGAGCAGGAGAAGTGGGTGGAGCTGCACGTGAAGGCCCTGACCGCCTACGCTCCCGGATCGACGGCTGAAACGCTTGCAGCGCTGAACAAGCTCAAGACCGAGCTAATAAAGAAGTGCATCGAGAAGGGGCTGCTCAAGAGGTTCAGGGAGATCCCCGTCGCCGGGGAGCTTGAGGAGGAGGTGTAAATGGTCAGGTACTACCTGAGCAGGCTGATAGAGGAGGCGCACAGGAGCGAGGGTTTCGTTTCGGCCTTCGTTTACGGGCCACAGGGTGTGGGCAAGACGAGCTACTGTCTGCACGTCGCTGCTGACGTTTACGGGAGCTGGGATTTAGCTTTGAAAAGCCTGTACTTCGACCCGACTAATGCGATAGACGCCATGCTGGAGAGGATAGAGGTGCTGGAGAGCGGAGAGGCGGACGAGAGGATAAAGGTAATGATAATGGACGACGCTGGAGTTTGGCTGAGCAAGTCGAGCTGGTGGGAGGAGAGCAAGCAGGAGTTCGGGGAGCTCTTTGACCTGATAAGGTCGGCCTGCAGCTGCATCATCTTCAACTCGCCTGGAAACAACATAATAGGTAGGGTTTCCAACGAGATCATGTACAGGGTGAAGATCGTGAAGATAAACGCCGACATGTGTGAGACGCTCCAGAACATGGGTTACAGGGTTGACCCCAACAGCCACAGGCTGGCGGTGATATACCGGCACAACCTCACGCCGAGGTTCCAGAGCTACGTGAGAAAGGAAGCCTACGACGTGTTTCCAAAGCACTACCCTGTGCACGAGGAGTACAAGAGGATAAGGCTGAAGTTCGTGAGGGGCAAGCTTGAGAGCGTCAGGTCGGCGCTTAAGGCCAAGAGGGCGGAGAGGTTGGTGGTCGATGGGAAGGTAAACGAGGACATAATCACGGAGCAGATACTCGAACTGCTTGAGTTGGGGCTGCCGAAGGTGAGGATAGCGAAGATCCTTGGGATTACGCCGAAGACGCTCTATGAAAGGTTGAAAAAAATCAGGCTCGGTGCGACTACCTCACAAGAATGACTGTGTTTATCTTTCCGGCGAGGTCTCTGTCTGCGGTGGCGAGAGGAGCGTTGTACTTCTCGGATGCAGCAACGAAGAGGGCATCGTATGCTGTTATCCTCTTTTCAACGGCGATTTTAAATGCGAGATCGTAGAGTTCTGCAGAAAGGATGATCTGACAGACGGAGTCTATAAACTCAATGCACTTGCTCAGTCCCTTTTCCACGATGTCTGCAGATTCACCCTCAAAGACGACCTTTTTCCACGCAACATTCGTGATCTCAGCTATTGCGAGGTCGAGAGTGTAGAGAACTTTGGATTCCTTTATTATCTTCTCTGCCTTGGAAGCTACGTCATCCTCTCTGAAGAAAACTGCTGCGATGACATTGGAGTCGAGGATTACCTTATCTGGCATTTCGATCCTCTCTTATCATTTCAGAGATCTTCGAGGTTTTCATCTTGCTTCTCAATTCCCTCGCCTCTGCAAGCAGCCTCCTCTTTGCCTCTTCACGAACTCTCTCGATTATCATCTTCCGGATCTCCTCCTGCCAGTTCACGTCTTTCATCCTTTCCATCGCTTCGCGAATATCCTTTGGTATCCGTACACTATATGTTGTTGTGGACATATCATGTAAACATGGTTGGAAGAGGTATATATTACTTGCTGGAGGTCTGGTATTCCTCGATTTCTTCCCTGTAAACCCTCTCAATCTCCTCCAAAAGTTCGAGGATGCGTTTTCCTGTTGGTGTGAGCATGTATAGGGGTCTTCTCTCACGTTCGTTATATCGAGCTTTGACCAAACCAAGGTTGATTAAGTCATTGAGGCGTTTGTTAAAAGCTCCTGGAGAGACTGGTGCTAACTTCATAAGATCCGTATATCCTAATTGAGAATTTCTCAAATTCTTCATGATCTGGATGTTTGGTTCGTCCAAAAAGTCAAACAAAGTCTCTTTTTTGCGTGGCATTTCAGTAATCTAAACGTAACTACTCTTAATAATTTTCACCTTATTTATCTAACTTTAAACAATTGATATACTTAACGAAAGCTTTAAGTAGATTATTTGATATACATAACTAAGTAAAAGTTAGGAGGTTTGACATATGCCCAAAAGCAAAGAGGAAGGAAAGGCGGTTTTGGTACGCATCCCGAAAGGGATGGCCGAGATGATTGAGAAAGCGGTTGAGAAGAAGCTCTACAGAGCCCCAGCGGACTTCATGTACGTCGCCGCCCAGAAGGAACTCGACAGGGCCATCGCCCGACTCAAGCAGTGGGAGAAGATGCAGCAGGAAGGAGACTGCGAGATTTTGAGCGACGCGGAGGTGCTTTCCGCATGAAGGAAAATGTGCATGTGTGCGTAGATGGCGATGTTTGGGGGCAGTTTAAGACCTACGTCCTCAACAAGCACGGTAAGCTTCACGGAGTTTTAGGTGAGGAAGTTAGCAGGGCTCTTGAGCTGTATCTTCTGATGCAGAGCAGAGACAGCATCTACGATGACATTTTACGGCTGCTGAGGGCAGCTAAAAGGTTCAACAAATCCGTAACCTCGATCATCTCTCGGATCAACGAGGCGGAAGTTAAAACGCTGAGTGAGTTCGGGGTGATTTGAATGCTCGCTCCCGAGACCATCATCAAACCGACATCCCGCATCCTGCGAAAGAAGCTGACGGATGAGGACGAGATCTTTTCCGGGGTTTACCTCGAAATCAAGGGCAATAACCTTGAAATTAACATAGAGGGTGTGGCGAAGGAGGCGGTGGTAGAGGTTGGGCTATCCCCAACCCTCACCAAGTCCGTAGAGATCAAAGTCAAGGTCGGAGATAAGCTTTGCACCATCTGCCTTACCCACGAGATCGTGGAGATGATTGAGGAGGCTCTATGCAGGAGGTAGTCTTCCTCAAGGAAGAGAACAGGAGACACGCTCTTGTTAGGCTTACCCTCTACCTTGAGCAGGAGCTTATCGATGATCTGATGGAGGTCGCCTCAAGATGCGGTATCGCCGTAAGGTCGCCCGAGTACGTCATCAAGAGGGTCCTCGAGGAACTCGTCAGGCAGGCCAAGGCGAAAGGGTAATAAACATGAGGGTGCACAAAAAGTTTGCATGCAAAAAATGTTTGTGTGTGCATCCCGCGAATGCGTATCCCAAGGGTGTTCAGAAAACGCCTCAGGATTTTTATCTGCGTGTAGAATTGATCAAAGCTGCAAAGATTTTCTTATTGTCTCTTTATTATAAAGAACCTAATATTGCAGTTATGTACACGACTACACAACTGTGTACACGTGTACATAACTGCAAACTTTTTCTTGCAATCGTGTACATATCTTCATTCTTCACAATTCTTAACGAAAAGAAAAGAAGAGTGGAGGTCGCTTCTTATGGTTAAAATTCACATTGAGGTTGACGATGACGTTTGGTACACTTTTAAAAACTACGTACTCCAAAAATACGGCAAGCTACACGGAGTTCTGGGTCAGGAGGTAACCCGCGCCTTGGACGAATACCTTAAACTCTCTCTGGCAGCACACACAAACAAAAATGTGCAGCAAATTTTAAGCAAACCCAACAAGAGGCATCTTGCCCTACTTTCACATGTGGTAACCTTCAAGGAGATAACGAAGTCGGATATCGAGAGATACATCATGAAAAATTTCGGCAGCGACAAACGGACAAGGAACAAGTATATCCAGTTTCTCCTCAACGGCAGGTTCATCAGGGTCCTCAAACCCCTCTACGGCGAGGTAATCTACGAGGTTGACAGGCAGAGGATTCTGGACTTCCTCAAGCAAAGCCTGAATGAGGAGGAGTTCAAAGCCCTCGCAGCTCAAACTGAGCCCGTCATCGAAAGCAGGGATAACGGAGATAAGACTGCCGTCAGCCAGTACGCAGCGGAGCGGTACCAAGCTGGAGACTCGATCAGCGAGATTAAAGAGAAGCTGGAAGACTTTGGCACATTCTCCGAACAACAGATCAGGAACCTCATACGAAGTGCGATGAGAAACTTAGGTTAGCGAGGGTAAAGCCCTTTAGACCTCAGGAACATTTCGAGGCCTATGTTGACGGCCATACTCAGCGAGATTGCGTTCTCGGCCAGGATGTCTCTGAACTCCTTGTAGATGTGGACCGAGCACTGGATCTTCTCAAGCTTGGTTAGGCCGAGCTTCTCCTTAACGGCGAGCGGTGTGTCCAGCTCCTGCATCTTATCACCCTTTTATCACCACGATTCCCGCCCTCGTGTCAACCTCAAGGGTTAGCTCCTTGCCCTCCTGCCATCCGAGGGCTTTTAGTATTTGCGATGGTATGGTGACGCTCAAGCTTCCTCCAGTTCGCTTCAGCCTCACCTTCAGATTAGAACCCATGTAATATTTCTGTACCTACGAGTATAAGAACATGCATGAGATGTTACCATCGCTCAAAAACAGGTATTGAACCCCACGTTACCGATACCGGGAGGCGGGACTTTTTCTTTTATCAGCTTAGAATTTTGAGGATCGATGAGAAGTTGCGCTGAAAAATTGCTCAGGAGATAGTACAGGAGACGGAGAAAAATATTAACGAACACATATCATCCAGACTTCTCATTCTCAATATTCAAAGCTTTCCTGTAAACGTCCTTGCCTATCTGATGGGTGAATGCGGAGGGTGCAGGAAGTTCAGACAGCTCGTCAAGCCAGGAGTTGAGGTTAAGGTCGTGGTTAGGGGTAAAAAAGTCGTGATTAGGAAGAGAAAGGTTGGAGATGCGATGCCCTGCATCGAGAACTGTGATAAAATGACCGCCGAGGAGAAAAAGATGTACAACATTCTTCGTTTTCAGGAGCTTAAGGAAGTCTATGAGCCACGCGAGATCGATTACAGTGAGGACAACGCAAGGAGGGAAGCTGAGTGGTGCTGGATGAGGTTGAGTTGAATTCTTTTGTTTGATTTTTCTTTTTGTTTGTTTTAGATTGAAGAATTGAAATTCTGAGCAGTATTAAAGCCCCCACCTAACCGCCCTGAATTTATTAGAAGCTTACTATGAAAATTTTTTAGATTTATGCTCCTAAAAACTTTCAATCCGAATTGTCACATAGAACCTGGTAATGTAAAATTGTTACTTCTCCACCCAATACCAGAGCTGATTAAGCACTTTTCTCCCCTCAGCATTAGTCTAAGTAAGCAAGATTGGCGATATATTTAATAGAGAAAACTAACTTGAATGAAGTGATAGATAAATAAAAGGGGGTTAAAGATGGTAGAGGTTCTTGATAACTCTCCTGAAAGGAAGGTCATTAACGCGATTAAAGCACACATAAAAGACTCCAAGGAAGCCTGTTTTGCTGTAGGATATTTCTTCCTTAACGGATGGGACTTAATAAAAGAAGATTTGCCCGATAAAGCTAAACCAGGATTCTTAAAAATTCTTATTGGAAGGGAACTGGATTATCCAACTTATGAAGAAATTTCACGAGGGTATAAGCTAAGATTAAAGACAAAAATGCTTGAAGATTTAAGCGAAATAAAAGACATAAGTAAAATCAGAGAGTTGTATAAATTAATTAAAGAAGGTATTGTCGATTTTAAGATATTTATAGACGGAAAGCTTCACTCAAAGCTGTACCTGTTTATAAATCACCCTGAATATTTAGAGGATACTATCTCTTATTCTCCCGGATCGGCGATAGTTGGTTCATCAAACTTCACAATTCCTGGTACATTCGAAAACAAGGAGTTAAACGTTTTGCTTACCGATAGGAACAGCGTCAAGTTTCTCTACAACTGGTTCAAGCATTTATGGGATAATTCAGAGGAGTTCAGGGATGAACTGATAAAGATTATTGACGCTTCAGGTATTTTAACAAAGAAACCAGAAGAGTTAATTCCAATTGGAAAGTACGTTGATCCAAAAACCCTATTTCAAATACCTTGCATGGAAATGGCTTGACGGAAGAATCGAACCAATAGAGAGAAAGGACGTTCTTGCAGAATTTCAGGTTATTGGAGTTGTAAACGCAGTAAACATGATCTCTGAACACAACGGTGTGATAATTGCCGATAGTGTTGGGCTTGGGAAGAGCTTTATTGGGGCAGCTGTAATTGAAGAATACATTCGTGGGAAGTATCCAGCATGGGATCCCAATAGCAACGGATACAACAAGGCAAGAAAAGCTTTGTTGATCTTACCACCTTCTTTGATTCCACAATGGGAACATTTACTTTTTAAAAGCGGTTATTTCTTCTCTGGAGATTTGGCAGCAGTAAAAACGAGTTCAGATGACAAATTCGTTACCTATGAAATTCTGAGAAACACCCCCGAAGGGTACAAGAGGATTGGTGGAGTGTCTTTACTTTCGCTTGGCATCTTTAGCAGGATGAGTGAAGATGATGTTTATGCTCAAGGACTTAACGAAGAATACGATCTCATCCTAATAGATGAGGCTCACAAATTTCGGAATAGATGGAGAAACCGGTGGCGTAATGCAAGAGCCATGAGGTTCAAGAGAAAAGATGATCCAAACAGCTTCAGAAACAAGTTCATAATGCTGACGGCCACACCTGTCAACAACACAATCTGGGACATTTACAACCTGATAAGAATTTTCAGCGATAACAACTTCGAATCATTCAAGAATAAAGGTGTTCACATCACCGAGCTATTCAACCAATACAAAGAAATCAAGAAGAAGTGGAAAGAGAATCCAAAGGAGGAGGATAAGCTCATTTTAAAGGCTCAGGAGATTAAAAACAAAGTCCTAAACGAAATAATGATTTTGAGAACGAGAAAATACCTTATGGAGAGATTCGGAAAGGACGGAAAGATCAGGATAGCGGGCAAGGAACTAACTTTTAAAGATCCTGTACCTGATAAAATCGAATACAGCAATGTAAACAGTAAGTATCAACCCTATTGGGATTTTCTGAAAGTTGTGGAAGAGGAGTTTGAGAATCTCGAATTCTCTTTTACAAAGCTCTACACTTCGGGATACGTAGTTTTAAGCGCATCGGAATTCAGAGAAGGAGCGAAGGATGAAGAGGAGAATAAAACTCGAAAAGCGCGGAATGGCAAAATTAGCAAACCCTTCAATCAATGTAGATGCAGAAAAACTGACTGATGAAGTTGCAAAATTACTTAGGATAAATCAAGTAGACCAAGAGGGGAGGTCCATTTTTGAAATCCGTCTCCCAAACCTGGCTAAGTGTTACGGGGATGATGAAATCGTTATTTATTCCATGACGAGAGCAATTAAACTTAAACTCGAAAATGAACTATGCAGTAACATGAATAGAGTTGCTAAAGTAAACATTATCCGAGAGGGCAATGACTTGATAGCAAAAACATATCCGAAAATTTAGCGCAATTTTCAGTCTTTTGAGAATGATAACTATTATAAAAGCTCAAACCAATAAACACAACATGCCTTACTGGCTCTGCATAACCAATGAGGAGAACTGGAAG
>CBEUCM010000034.1:0-23031 GCA_965541645.1 uncultured Archaeoglobaceae archaeon
GTGGGGATGGGATATTTCAGACTTGAAAATGGGATTAAGGCGGTAGTTTTCAGATATAAAAACAGCGAAAACATGTTGGTGATAAATGCAAGCGGGAAATATTACGTTATAATCCATCCGGGGGTTGAAAAGACGTATGAGTACATCATCAGAATCAAAAAAGGAATATGACTTACCGACAGACAAAACTACAAAGATAATCACAGTGTTGGGCATTTTAGGCACTTTATCCCCAATTGCATTGTTTACTTATTTTGGAATCCTCTCGGAGCCGGTAATACCTGCAATATCTGCCTCCATCTTAATCGTCCTGGTTATAGCTTACCTGTTCTCCCCAAAAAAGATCGTTCTTGAAGATGATAGGGTTGTAATTGGGAGGGTTTTTGGTAGCGTTGAAATTCCATATACTAAGATAAGGGAGGTAACTTTCTTAGGCAAACCAAGGATGTTAAGACTTTTTGGATCTGGAGGGTTCTTCGGCTATTTCGGGCTTTTCAGTGTAGAAGGTGACAAGACATGGGTGTACGCAAGAAAGATGGAAGATTTGATTTTGGTTAGGGCAGACAAAAATTACCTGATCGCTCCAGAAAATGCTGGAGAGTTCATTGGTGAATTGGAGAGTAAGGTTAAAGTGAGAGAGGAAATGAGCTTCCCACGGGAATCAAAATTACAAAAAAAGCTAAGCAAATCACGGTGTTTACTGATTGTCCATAATTTTCGACAAAGCTGCAAACAGCAGAATTAAAATGTGTGGTGATTAAAGATGCGTGACAATGAGACAGTGAAGAAATTAAGATCCTAGGCATAGCAATCTACTTCCAGACATCATCTTTCAGGCAAGATTCAGGAGAACTGTATCTAGTTTCATACAACGCTGTAAGAAGAGGGGAAATTACCTATCGGGGAAATTACCTATCGCAACGGAGAGAAAGCATAAAATGAGCTTTGGATGAAACAGTTGCCAAGGCAAACAAAAAGCACTACTTCGTTTATTCAGGTAAACGTTGATAGAAACGAGCTAATTCTTATGAAAGTCTACCCAAAGAAACTGGTTGGTAACGAGATCTTTCGTGAAGCTGAAATACTGCGAGAATGAGAAATTTATAGATAAAGCTCCCTGGTTAATTCAAGCTCTCAAGAGCTTGGGATTAGAATACGAGCACGAAGGGTTTCGGGAGAAGAAGTTTAGTTGAATCTGTTTTCAGCTCGTTTAAACAGCAAATAAAGATTATTCATCTATTATCGCCAAAGAAACCGGTTAGATGCTGGAATCTGTTCTGTAAGCTGTTCATGTGGTACTATAATCATTTGAGGTTATGTTAGCATGTCCTACTATATCTACCGCAAAATTCATATGACACTCGCCCAACAGTTCACAGGGGGCTCGTGGTCTAGGGGTTATGACGTCGCCTTGACGAGGCGAAGGTCCCCGGTTCGAATCCGGGCGAGCCCACTAATTTTCTTGATTTAAGGGTTGTGCAGGGTTGAACATTCTAAGGAGGTTTGGTAATTTGATTTTATACTGTGAGTTCCCAATTTTGAAGGATACTCGCACTAAATCAGAAAAAGGAGTCCAAACTCAGCTGGGATGTACCCTTAAGATACGCTTCACTGTACCCAAACCTCTCCAGAATCCTCAACACTGATGGAACTATCTGGTTATCCACATAGTAGTCCTTGTCCAGTTTCTTAACCTCCACACCACTCTTCGTCTTGATCTTCAGGTTCTCACCATCAAACTCCTCAATCAGATCTATTGGATACGCCCTATCCCCTATGTTTCCAGATCCCCTAACTATCACATAACCTACCTTGGATGAGACAGGATAAACTATCCCCATCTCCTTAGCCCTTAGTGCAGCCTTAACGTGGGCCTGCATCGACTCGTACTTTGATGGCTTCTTCGTCAGTCCCTTATAGATCACAACATCCTCAAGAGAGATCCTGCCAGACTTTATGTCGGAGATAACACCCTTAACATACGATACAGCTTTTTCAGGATCCTTTTCTTTGAGTATGAACTCTATAACCTTTTTCTGCACCTTCTTGGCCAGCTCGCACCAGTCCCCCCTTCTAACTTCTAACCCCTTCACCACCAGCCTTCCATCAACCGTCAGACCAGCATACCTTTTCTTTTCAACAAAGAAAATGGACTTGTAGTACTCATCAACTTCAATCTGAATTGGTAGCTCCTTGGAGAGTTTCTCTATCAGCTCCTCAACCTCAACTTTAAGCTCGTCCATCCCAACATCTTTTGTGACGAAGATGCTGTCCGTATCCCCGTAAAGCACTTTGAAGCCCATTTTCTCAGCTATCTCAGCCGATTTTCTGATGAAGTGTCTGCCCCACGCCGTTGTTGCCTCTGCACACGGGTGGCAGTACCATCTCGCCAGATTCCAGCCCATATAACCGTAGAAGGAGTTAGTCAGCACCTTTAACGTCTGCTGCTTTATGTCCAGCAACTTGTACTCTGGAGAATCATAATCCAGCTTTTTCATCTCCGCCTTTATTTCCCTCCTCCTGCCGATGAGCATTTTCAGTATCCTCTTGAAGAATCCATCTGGAGACTTTCTGAAGCGATGTCCAACTTCAGGGGCTGTGTAGCAATCTTCCGTGCAGCCGTAGGTGTCGGGACTGATGTTGAAGGCTATCATGATCGAGGGATACATGCTCGCAAAGTCCAAGCAAACAACGTTCTCGTGCAGTCCCCTCTCAGGTTCGAGAACAAAGGCACCCTCGTAACTTTCCGCATATTCGGGAGGGTTTGGGGCCACTTCCCCAATTTTCCTCGCCTCGCTGAGGAGGAGCCAGTCAACCTGCTTTCCCCTCCCCATTCTCGTGACGTCGTCCACAGGAAGGCGTATCATCTTCGAAAGTTCGTAGTGCATTGGCAGCAGCTCCTTTGCAATAAGGTAGGTGTTTATCACATCCTGTTTAGCGTAGGTAAAGACCTTGTCCTTCTGCCCAGAAGTCCAATGCTTGTAGATGTCCTTGGCCTCTATGTCTGCGATCTCGATTTTTGTGCCCAGATACTCTGCAACATTCTCCAGCTTCTTTATCTTCACATCCGAAATCCTTAAGGCAATGTCGTAAAGATCCACGTTCAGCCTCCCAGTTATCTTGGGTCTCCCACCTCTGAAAGTTAAATTAGAACTATCTCTACCGATGCTGATGTTCACTCTAAGCTTTTCCGCCCTCTTTCTTATATAGGGCCAGTCAAATCCATCCTGATTGTATCCAACAATCACGTCTGGGTCTTCCCTTCTGATTATCTCCACGAACTCAGTCAGAATCTCCCTTTCATTCCCGCTTAGAATTATCTCATCCTCATCCTTGGTTTTCACAGAGATTACAATTATCGGATCTTTCTCAGGCTCGGGCATCCCAAAGGAGGATAGCATTTCACAGTCAAAAACGAGCATCTTTAACTCTGGAAACTCCACCCTTCGTTTCCTTTTAACGTTCTCAACCTCGTAACTTCTGATCTTGCTTTTGATTTTGCTTTCTCTGCCCTCAATCTCAATTCCATCCATACACGCCAGATCTCTGTCAATCAGGTATCGATAGGCAAAGGGTATGTCCGCCTCCCTGACATCTCCAAACTGGGCAAAGTATTCCCTCAGCTTTGGGACGTGCTGTGGGTGAGTAGTGTAAACAATGAAGCCGTCAAATTCCCTGCCAAGCGTTTTTATTTTCACAGGCTCGTAAGAATCGGGTTTTATAACCTCCCTCTTCGTTCTGACGAGTGCGTTGGCAACGACATCCTCATCAACATCAAGAACGTAAAAGTAGGGTTTGAAGTTCCTGTCGTAGGCAACAAAAACACCATCCTCATCTTTGCACCACAACCTCACAACTGCCTTGCCGTCTTCGGTGACATAGTCTGCATCTATCAGCCATCCATCCATTGTTTATCAGTAGCTGTGGAAGGATTTAAACTTTCACTCTGGGAAAAGTATTAAATCATCAGAATACACCAGATAATATGGTCATCGGTGTTACGATGGTAAACGTCGCTCCGGGCAAGGAGAAGGATGTGTATCTCGCAATAAAGGATAAGAAGAATGTGCGAGAGGTGTACCACGTTTTTGGCGAGTTCGACTTTGTCGTGATAATCCACGCAGACAGCCTGTCGGATCTCAACAGACTTGTTGATGAAATCCGCAGTATAGAGGGAGTTACGAAGACACAGACGGTCGTTGGAGCTGAGATATGAAGCAGGACTTGAAAAGTAAGCACAGAGAGATAAGCGTTGCAGAGTTCTTTGAGAAGAACAAGCACATACTGGGCTACTCCAACCCATCCAAGGCTATAATAACCGTTGTGAAAGAGGCGGTGGACAACGCCTTGGATGCGTGCGAAGAGGCTGGAATACTGCCGGACATCCTCGTGAGAATCAGCAGAGTTGATGATCACTTCAAGATAACAATCGAGGATAACGGGCCGGGCATCGAGGCAGAGCAGATACCCAGGGTTTTTGGAAAGCTCCTTTACGGATCAAGATTTCATGAGATAAGACAGAGCAGGGGTCAGCAGGGAATCGGTATTTCTGCAGCCGTGCTTTATGCTCAGCTCACAACAGGCAAGCCAGCAGTTGTGATCTCAAAGACTGCCGAGCAGGATAGGGCAAAGAGGGTTGTTCTGTACATCAACACAAAGAAGAACGAGCCGGAAATAGTCGAAGAGAGTGAAGAGGACTGGTACATGCCGAGTGGGACAAAAATAGAGCTGGAAGTTGCCGGCAACTACGTGAGGGAGAGAAAGCAGAGTGTTTACGAGTACCTCAGGGAGACATCAGTAATAAACCCCCACGCAAAGATAACCTTCGTTGAACCCGATGGGACGATACACGAGTTTGACAGGGTTACAGATGAAATTCCACCCTCACCCAAGTCCATAAAGCCACACCCACATGGCATAGAGCTTGGAACCCTGATGAACATGCTGAAGACAACGAAGGCAACGACCCTCAAGAAGTTCCTGAAGGATGAGTTCGTCAGAGTTGGAGACAAGATTGCTGAGGAGGTTATTTCCAAATCCGGGTTTACGGGCAATGAGGATCCAAGAAACATGGGGAGAGAGGAGGCTGCGAGACTGCTTGAGGCCTTCCGCAGTACGGATTTTCTCCCTCCACCAACAGACTGTCTGTCCCCAATTGGGGAAAAGATGATATCCCGCAGTCTGATGGCCGAATACTCCCCTGAGTTCGTTTATGCCGTCACGAGAAAACCCAAGGTGTACTCCGGCCACCCCTTCCTGATTGAGGTCGGAATTGCATACGGTGGTGAGATTAAAGCGGAAAAAGTTACTTTGCTCAGATACGCCAACAAGATTCCGTTGCTCTATCAGCAGGGTGGATGTGCGCTCACAAAAGCTGTTGAAAGCGTGAACTGGAAAAACTACGGACTTGCCCAAAACAAGGGGGAGCTTCCAGCAGCTCCAGCGGTCATTTTGATACATCTCGCCTCAACCAACATCCCCTACACTTCCGAATCGAAGGAAGCTGTAGCGTCGATTCCTGAAATCGTTGATGAAGCAAGGCTGGCTCTGCAAGAAGCTGGAAGGAGGCTTAAGGAGTACATAGAGAGGAAGAGCAGACAGCAGAAAAAGAAGAAGAAGGAGGAGATGATTAGCAGGGTTTTACCGCTGATAGCCAAAAAGGTCTGCGAGGTTCTTGAAAAGGATCCAATTGAGGTCGACAAGATAGTTGCGAGGATAATGGGCTACCTGCACGTTGAAAGGGAGATAGCTGATGTGGATGGCAGAAAGGAGGTTACAGTGAGGGTTTCAAACTTCAGCAGGTCCAAGAAGGTAATCAAGGTATATGAGATGTGCTCTGGAGAAGTTAAAACAGACGGTGGGAAAGTTACTGGCAGAGGTTACACCACCGTATCCTGGGATGTAACGCTTAAGCCCGATGAAGAGGTTGAGCTCAGATACACGCTCAAGGGGAGAGTGTTGAACAAAAAACCGCTCGTCAGTGGGGTTGACAGGGAAATCTTAAGCGGTGGAGAGGTGATGGACCTACAGCCTTCTGGGGATTAACCCCTGAAGCGTCATGCAGTCAACAAGCACGAGCGATACCATCGCCTCCACCACGGGAACGGCTCTTGGAACGATGCACGGATCGTGCCTTCCTTTGATGCTTATCTCCACCTCCTCCATTTTCTCAAAATCGACAGTTCTCTGCTTCCTGGATATTGATGGAGTGGGCTTTATCGCTGCCCTCAGCACTATATCCTCCCCATTCGAGATTCCTCCGAGAATCCCACCCGCATTGTTCGTTCTGAACCTTATACTGCCATCAAGATAGAGCGAATCATTGTTCTCGCTGCCCCTCATCCTCGCCGCCTCAAATCCAGCTCCGATTTCAACGCCTTTGACTGCTGGAATGCTCATGACAGCGTAGGCCAGATAAGCGTCGAGCTTACCAAAAACCGGCTCTCCCAGACCTGCGGGAACGTTCCTTGCAACCACCTCAACAATCCCGCCAACGCTGTCTCCAGCGTTCATCACCTCTCTCACTCTTCTCTCAGCCTCCTTCTCAGCCCTTTCATCCGGCATTCGGAGGGGGCTTTTCTCAGCCCTCTCAAAGGCCGTTTCTGGGTCACGAACTTCACATTTAACACCTGCAATCTCCCTCGCATATCCCATTACCTTTATGTCGTATTTTCTCAGCAGGAGCTTCGCAATCGCCCCTGCTGCAACTCTCGCAGCAGTCTCTCTTGCAGATGCCCTCCCACCTCCCCTCCAGTCCCTCACACCAAACTTTGCCTGGTAGGTGAAATCAGCATGCCCTGGTCTGAAAATCGTTTTAAGCTCCTCATACGGCCTTGAGTCAACGTCAGTATTCCATATCAGCATAGAAATGGGAGTGCCGATCGTTATGCCCCCAAAAACACCTGACAAAATCTCAACCCTATCTCTCTCCTTCCTCTTGGACGCATACTTCCCCCCCGGCCTTCTTCTCTCCATCTCCCTATCGATGAACTCAAGATCGACCTCAAGGCCAGCGGGGCATCCGTCAACTACGCATCCAACCGCTTTTCCATGACTTTCGCCCCACGTCGTTATTCTGAAAGCATGGCCGAAAGTGTTCATAGTTTTATCATGTCAAAGAGGATTTAAAAGGTTTTGATACTCTCGGGAAAGTATACATCAAGATGCAATACTGTTTCATGAAAGTGCTGGAAAGTCTACTAATGGACACTTTAAGACCCCATTTTTAAAGTCACTGAACAGGAAGATAGGGACAGATGGTAGCGTACATCGACAAAGGTGATCCGAGGAGCAGGGAGGCAAGGAAGTTCCTCCTGAGGGAGAAAGAAAAGCTCCACTCGTATTGGCGGAGATCTTCTCGGTTGTATCGAGAAACCCCGATAGACTGTCTGTACTCAATGTAGAGGTTGATGAGGAGGACTTACCGGCAGTTATCGCAAGGTTGTGCATGAGGAAGTTTGAGCTGAGCGTTCTCAGTTCTTTCGAAAAAGAGTTTACAATATTTGGAGACGTTCCGGCTGAGGTCAAGCTCACATTTGTGCAAAATTGAAACTTAGAACCTTAGATCTGCTCCACCTAAGCAACGCATGGAACCTTAGACTAAATGGTTACAACGTGGACGAATTTGCAACTTTCGACAGTGAAATTCTAAGGAAAGCTGACAGGATAGAGGAATTAACAGGCATCAGAGTGATAGAACCCTGAAGTGCTTTAGCCTTAGAGTTACAAATCTATAGAATCGTGTCCTGTAAAATCAATAGACCAAGCGGTTTTGGGACAAAATTCTCCTAATCCCTTACAACGATCACATAAGCTCTCCACCCGATATACCTCTTTGGAACATCAACCTTGGCTGAATTGCCAAAGGGTGTGACTTTCTTCTCAAAAACAACTTCAACTTCTTCCTTCAACACAAAATCACCTTTTTTCACTTCAACCCTTCTCATATTTAGTATATTCATAGAAATACTTAAATACTTTTTGGTTGAATTCTTAGCATGAATCTTGGCTTCAGAGTAACAGGGAAGTTTGTTAGGGAACTTCTGGATGTTATGGATGAAGTAATTGAGGACATAAGACAGGAAAGTAAGGATAAGTATCCATATGCTGAATGGGAAAGAAAGAGAGAAACTGTCAAGGAGAGACTGAGAAAGCTTCCCGAATATGTTGGAGAAGCTGTTGCGAAGATCAGAATTGAGAAAGGAGCAGGGAGACCCAAGAAAGTTGATTTAGAGAAGAGAGTTATGCTATTCTTGTTTGCAAGACTTATGAACAAATCAAACAGGGATGTTGAAGAGCTTCTTGAGCTTTTTGAACCCTTATTTGGGATCAAAGTTAGCTATAAAACGATAGAAAGACTTTATTCGGATGAAGAAGTAAAGATGGTCTTGCACAACCTCTTCATTCTTTTGTTGAGGGAAGAAGGAGTTTCGGGAGAATTTGCAGGAGATGGAACAGGCTACAGCTTAACTGTTACAAAGCACTACAGAAGCGATCCGAAGAAAAAAGGTAAGGACTTCAGATATGTTTTCAGGATAATAGACATCGAGACGGGAATGTATGTTGGATTTGGTTACTCAAGCAGGTCAGAGAAGGACGCTTTCAAAAAAGCAATGAAGATGGTCAAGGAAATGGGAGTGAAGATAAATTCCATTTCCTTGGATAAGTATTACAGCACAAGAAAGACTTTAGAGTTATTTGGCAAGGAAACTGCTGTCTACGTTATTCCAAAGAAGAATCTGTCCAGAATAGGATTTGAGTGGTTGAGGGTTATAGAGAGGATTGTTGAAGCTCCCCATAAGTTTCTGAAGAGGTACTTCAAGAGAAATTTGAGTGAGTCGGGTTTTTCTGCTGATAAAAGAAGGTTTGGGTGGTTGATAAGACAGAAAAGAGAAGATAAGAGAGAGATGGCTCTATTTGCTATTGGGTTGTTGCACAATCTGTTTGCAATCAGGGTTGGGTAATTTTGTCCCAAAGTCAGACCAAGCACTACCTTTATATATTAGCCAACAGAAAAGTATATATACTCTTTCGAAAACTTTATATACTGCATGAAAAAGCTCAGGGCGCTCGGAAAAGTGAAGCACATCTCAAGGTCCGGAATGCTTGTGGTTGCCTTGGATCCTGCCTACCTCCCCAGAATTGGGGATAAGGTTGTTACAAGAAAAATGGAGTACGTTGGAGTTGTAAACGACATTATAGGGCCAGTCTCATCGCCTTTCGCTTTAGTCAGACCGAAAAACCCGGAAAAGATGATATTTGAAGATTTATTTGTGGTGAAGGAGTATGGCGGAGGTAGAAAAGGTAAGAGAGAAGGAAATAGAAAAGGAAGTAGAAAGAAAGGAAATAGAAAGAGAAGAGGATATTGAAGTCTGTCCTGAATGCGGCAGCCCGCGTCTCATTCGTGATTATCGCAGAGGCGAGTTCATCTGCCAGGACTGCGGGCTGGTAATCGAAGATAGATACATTGATGCTGGTCCTGAATGGAGAGCCTTTGACAGCGAGCAGAGGGATAAGAGGAGCAGAGTCGGTGCCCCGGTAACCTACACCATCCACGATAAAGGGCTGTCAACCATAATCGACTGGAGCAACAAGGACTACTACGGTAAGGCGATCTCTGTCAGAAACAGGGCACAGCTCTTCAGACTGAGAAAGTGGCAGAGGAGGATAAGGATAAGCAACGCTACTGAGAGAAACCTCGCCTTTGCCCTAAGCGAGCTGGACAGAATGGCTTCAGCTCTTGGACTGCCGAAAAGTGTCAGAGAGACTGCGGCGGTGATCTACAGAAAGGCCGTGGAGAAGAACCTTATCAGGGGTAGAAGCATTGAGGGTGTGGTTGCTGCAGCGCTGTATGCAGCTTGCAGGCAGGCTGGGGTGCCGAGAACCCTCGACGAGATTGCCACCTACTCAAGAGTTGATAGAAAGGAGATTGGCAGAACCTACAGGTTCATCACAAGGGAACTCGGGTTGAAGCTCATGCCCACCAGTCCTGCGGACTATGTGCCCAGATTCTGCGCAGCCCTCGGTTTGAGCGGTGAGGTGCAGAAAAAGGCAATTGAGATCATCAAGAAGGCTGAGGAAAGAGAGCTGACGAGTGGTAGGGGACCGACTGGGGTCGCTGCTGCGGCGATATACGTTGCGTCCATCCTGCTCGGGGAGCGCAGAACGCAGAGAGAGGTTGCTGAAGTTGCTGGAGTTACTGAAGTTACGATAAGGAACCGCTACAAGGAGCTGGCTGAGAAACTTGGTATAGAGATCATCCTGTAATTTTTATTTTTGAAAAACTGTTTTTGGCAACTTCCACCATCAGAGACCAGAAAATTTAAAATATTATAATTGTAATTATCAACTTGGTGGTTGGTATGAAACTTGCATATAAAATCTTTGTGATGGTGGCAATTGCCTCGTTGTTGCCATTAACAATAGTGGTTGGAACAACGCTAACGTCACTGACAGGATTGAACAGAGACGTAGCTGTCTCGATCTACAGCATGGGCAATGAAGCAAAGACCACAAGCAGCAAGCTGACAGACGAGTATCTGAAAAAGTCCGGAGAGTACACGGTACTGATCCTCGCACAGGAGAATGCGCTATGGCTCAGGGAATACCTCTCATCGAAGAAGATAACCACGCTGCAGGAGCTGCTGAACGACAGCCTTGTTCAGGATCTTGGCAAGCACAGATGGTTCGGGAAAGAGTACGTATGGATAGCCGGAGTGTACGGTGATGGAGACTGGAGACTGTTGGTCCACCCACTCGGCGATGAGGTGAGGGAGAAGCACATCATAAACGACCTGCACTGGGACGAGAAGTACCCCGAAGTTGTCCCGATTCTCCAGAACTCCGCCCTTGGTGGCACTGCAACATTGAGCTGCGGGTACTACACCTGGGGAGAGGTTTACGGGAAAACCTGCAAAGAAGTACCTCTGCAACGTGCCGGTGAACTATGAAGTGATTGACGAGAAGACCGGCAAGAAAATACCCCTGTCCGTAGGAACTGGAGCGTATCTGGATGGCTACTTCAAGGAGATTACCGAATCAGAAGAGATGCCCGGTGCAACGATAGCCCAGGAGATCGGATCTAAGGTTGACGCCGCAGCAAGCAGTGTCGTCCAGAAGATCTCCTCAGCGATCTACAATGTCGGAATCTTCTCAATCGTGAGCGTGCTCATCGCCATTGCCGTTGCAGGACTGATCATGGTCACGATAACCAACATCATATCAAAGCCCGTGATAGATATTGCAAACGCCGCAGACAGGGTGAGCGACGGAGAGCTTGACGCCAGAATTCCGCACCAGGACAGGGACGATGAAATTGGGATACTGGCGAAGAGCATTGAGAGGCTGAGGAGGAGTCTGCAGGCTGCCGCCGAGAGTCTTGAGGGTGCCTTCAGGTGATGCGTATGCCCATCACCTACACCATTTTTCTTGAGGAGTTGAAGAAGGAGATAGGGCCGCTGGCAAAGATCTTCTTAGATAGGGCCATGGACGCTCTGGGTTTGGAGGACATAAACAATGAGAACTACAAAGACGTGCTGAACGTCCTCAAAATGAACAGAAAAATGAGGGAGTTTGTGGAGATAGTCGAGGAAAGGCTGAAGGAGTTAGAGTGAGAACCTCTCCATCGGGAAGTACTCGGTTATATTTATGAGTACCTCTCCCCCCTTGATTATGTCGTAGTTCCTGACAATGATTTTTCCACCGATTCCAAGCTCCTCTTTGAGCTTTCTATCCGCCTCCTCAACTCTGCTCCACCTGATTTCCCTTCTCGCCTCGATGTTGTGCTTTTTCATTATCTTACCAATCGGGATGTCCGCCCTCATCAGATCGTCTCTGAACTCATCGTCCAGCCTTTTCAGCGGGATGTAGGATACAGCCTTTGCATAAATTGTCCCTCCTGCCTTCAGGTACACCACCCTGTAGTTCACATCATCCCCAACCCTGATGTTAAGGAGGCTGGCCAAGTTCTCATCCGCCTTCACGATTCTCTGCTCTACAGTCTCAACCTTCACCTCTTTCTGCGTTACAGCCTCGATAATGGCGGTAATCGACCCATCTGTGGTCATCAGAATTCTGTGAAGGGCGTTCATAGTTTCTCCAGCTCTTTCACCGGTCTGCCATCCCTCGTTTCTGGAGCGATGTAATCCAAAAACCTCTGAAAGGGGATGTTATTCAGCCTGAAGGTTATTTTCAGGGGAGAAAGGACTGCATCTGGCTCGCAGAAGTTGATCCTTGAAACCGTTGCGGTCTGCTTGTTCAGGTAAACCGTCACCTCGTTCCCACTCCTGCCTTTCATGAACTCGCCCCTCGCCGTGTCAAGGATCCTCTGCCTTCTCAGCAACTCTCTGAACCTCTCAATATTTCTTGCCTTTCCCCTAAGCCTACCATTTTCGATCATTATCTCGGCATCGGGGAAAAGGTTTCTAATGGCCTTCACGACCTTCTCCTCACTTTCCGTTGGATGAACTTCTGTCTCGATTTCCACCTCAACGTTTCTCGTAAGCTTAAGCAGGATCTGCCGTATTTTGTCAACAAAATCTTCATAATCACCTGTGTTCTCAACCGTAAAGTCTGCAATCTCCATTGCCTCCCTCATTCCCCACCTTTCCTCCCTTCTGTCCCTCTCCTCAAGATCTTTCAGCTTTTCAACATCATCGCTCCTCTTTCTCATCTTTGCTCTCTCAAATCTGACTTCAAGTGGACTTTCAATCGCTATGAGAATGAAGTCGTCTCCAAAGGCCTTTTTGAATTTCTCAATCTCGGCTATCCCCCTTATCCCGTCTACAACCACAATTCCACTTTTTCTGGCCTCCTCCCTTATCTTCGGTATGCATCTCCTCGCTATCGCATCCATGCCCTCCTTCTCCCTCAGCTCAGACGCAACTTTACCGAGGTTTTCATCTGTCAGCTCAAGCCCCCTCTTTGCAGCTTCCTCCCTGACGACATCTCCCATAACAACAACTGGGATCCCCATTTCCCTCGCAACCTGTGCTGCGGTGCTCTTACCGCTTAACGGGTAGCCCACAAAGGCTATTACCTTCATCACCCTCACCACACTGGCAGTGTATCAGACTGTAGTAGGCTGCTGCAATTCTAAAGTCTTTATCATCCGGTTCTGGAGGAGTGGTATTGGTATCGATCTCCTCCTCATCTACCTCCCTGTTCTCTACCGTGTCGAAAAGCCATACTTTTTCCCCGGCCATAACGGCAGCGTATCTCGCTCCCCTTACCCTCGCATAGCTTACAATGAACCTCTTCACAGGCTCCATCGCTGCAGGATTTGTGATATCGATGCAAACAACAGGCTTCTCCCCACAAAAACCAACGTAGGTACACTTAACAAAAAATGATCTGTTTTTCAGATTCAGGTGCGTACCTCCGTCAGGCTCAATTCTCAGCCCTGGAACCCTCATGCTTTGCAGCGATCCTCTTTATCGGCTCTGAGAATATGGGTTTTTCACGCACAAGGCCTTCCGGTCTGTACAGCAGCACAAAGTACATGAGCAGGCCGAAGAGTATATACTCCAGCCACACAGCTTCAAAGGGTAAATGCAGCAGGGTTCTGATCTCGTGCTTGTAGATCGTAAGCAGAATCTTAACCACCACAAAGGTTAGCGTCCCCACCACTACCCCTCTGTTGTTCCCTGCACCGCCAAGAAGTATCATCAGGAAGGGGTAGAAAGTCCACTCCACCCTCGAAAAGCTCGTTGCGATAACGTTGACCGAATACAGGGAGTAAAGTGCTCCGGCAAGTGCTGCTATGGCTGAACCGATGGATGTTGCCTTTATCCTGAGTATCATAACGCTCTTACCAGTTGCCTCAACCACCGATTCGTTTTCCCTCATCGCTCTCAGCAGCCTGCCGAAAGGAGAGTTTGTCAGCCTGCTCATGAAAACGTAAACGGCCAGTGCCACGAGCAGGGTTATTACTGTGAAGACAAGCATTCTTTCTTCCCCGGGCACAAATGCCAGCACATCGGGAGTTGAAACACCGTAGTACCCCCCTATTATTGCCGTATCGTAGTTGCAGACCATGAACATGACTTCACTTATTGCAAGCAGTGTGATTGCAAGGTAATCCTCGGAAAGCTTTGCACTCGGGAGAATGAACAAGGCTCCGGTGATCGCCCCAAGGCATGCTGCAATGAGAAGGTAAAGCAGCAACATTCCCAAGCCATATGCGGGATTGGAGGAAATTATCTCATTCATGAGACTCCTGACATGTGCACTGGCTGTAACCAGATCGCCCTCAATTCCAAAATAGAGGATCAGCAGCCTGTTGACCACCCCACCAACAGCTACTGCGCCCATCAGTACCGCAAGTGCTCTTCCAAAATTCGGTATTCCTGCAAATCCGTATTCGAGGTTTAGGCTCAACGTTACTATTGTGTAAAGCCCGAACCAGAGAGCTATTGTGATAATGATCTCTTCCATATCAATCGCCTCCAGTTAATTCCAGTGATACCCGTTGGTGCGATTATCAACATTACAATAAGCACAACAAGCGAGATCACCTTGCTGTACAGCAGTATCCCCGTACCAAAAACTGGCACGAGATTGTAAGTCAGGTAGGACTCCGAAAAACCGATGATGTAACCTCCAACTAGTGCACCATTTATATTAGCCAGACCACCAATGATGCTCGCAGCAAATATTGATACAATAATTATTGCACCTGTTGACGGAACAATTTCCTGCCTGAAGGGCAGAAGGACCCCGGCCATCGTTGCAAGTGCTCCAGAAAGGAACCAGGAAAAGAGCCTTGTGTACTCAACATTTACACCCATAACTTCCGCAAGATCCGGGTTTTCCATCGATGCTCGCAGAGCAACACCAAACTTTGTTTTGTAAAGGAGTAAAAACAGCCCCAAAAGCGATAGCACGATGACCAGTGTAGAGACAAATAGTATTCCCGAAACCCCCATTATATCAAAATCGTAAGGAGTGAAAATGAATCTCGAAGCAGATTTATGGGTTATGCCAGCGAGGTAATCTGAGTAGGAACCGATAATCCCAAGCAGGATCAGATCAAGGGCAAGAGTGGATATCATAAGAATCACTATTGATGCTTCTCTTCTTATAAGAGGACGAAGTATAAAAACGTAAACAGCAAGGCCCAAAAAACCACCCAAAATAAAGGATATGGGTATGGCCTGATAGGGGTGAAGGTTGAGAAGGCGAAGAAGTGAAAGAGAGATATAAGAGCCAAAAACGGCAAATGAACCCTGCGCAAAGTTCGGTACACCTGTAGTAATGTAAGTTAGTGTCAAACCTACGCTCAGAAGCACCAGAAGGTTTGAGTAGACGATTGCTCCTTCCACAACGCTCATGGTTGTTGCATTCAGTAAAGTTTTAAAATATTAACGTTTTTTTACTAACATGATTCGCGCGAGAGTGTGCATATTGGTAGCTGTGCTGACAATACTGTCAGCTGCAGCAGTATCTGCGGAAGAAATAAAAATAGGAGTGCTGGTGGATCTCTCCGGGCCGCTAACAACATACGGTACAGACATCAAGAACACACTTGAAATCGCCAAAGAGGACATAAACTCCTATTTTGAGTCCAAAGGTCTGCCCTACACTGTGAACTTCTATGTTGAAGATACGAAAGTTGATCCGAATATAGCGCTCCAGAAGGTACAAGACCTCTACGCTAAAGGTATTAACCTTGTAATAGGTCCAATGGGCAGTGGAGAAGTGTCCAACATAAAGAGCTTCGTTACATCCAACAAGATAATCATCGTATCACCATCCTCCACCGCCCTTCCCAGCCTGATTGGAGTTACCAAACCAGAAGAGAAGAAATTCATTTTCAGGTTCGTTGGTACGGATGACTTGCAGACGGATGCTATAACTGCCGAACTCAAGGATATGGGCGTAAAAGCAGTGGTTATAACCTACATAGGCAATGCGTGGGGCAAAGGCCTTTATGAAACGATTAAACCGAAGCTTGCCAACGCCGGAATCGAGATAAAGAGCTATGTTGAGTACCCCGATCCACCACCAGCAGATTTCTCGCCCTACATTGCCGAAATGGAAAACACAGTTTCCGATTTACTCAAAACCTACAAACCATCTGAAGTGGCGGTTGTCGCTTTTAGCTATGAGGAGGCTGCCACAATTCTTGCCCAGACAAAGAGTGATAGCCCGCTTCTCAGCGTAATCTGGCTTGGGAGTGATGGTACTGCGTTGAGTGGCAAAGCTCTTGACGTCTGCGACAAGGCCTCGAAGGTTGGGCTGTACTCAACGCTCTTTGAATCCAAGGGTAAGGCCTTCGATGAGCTGAAGGCAAAATACAAGGAGAAGGGATTCGGTGATGAACCCTACCAGTATGCGATGAACGCCTATGACGCTGCCTGGGTTCTCGCTTTGAGCTATGTGAGGGTCGTCGAAGAGAAGGGTAGCTATGACGCTGATGCGATGGCCGAGACGATCCCAGTGGTAACCGCAGATTATAGTGAGGGTAAGTATGGAGTGTATCCCGTTACTGGAACAATCAAGCTCAACGAATGGAACGATAGAGCAAGCGGAGATTACGCAATTTACTACGTAACCAAGGACTGCAAGTGGGACAAGGCTGGATTGTGGGTTTTCGATGAAAACAAGATAGAATGGACACACAAGCCAGAAGCTCCGGCTCCACCAGCAACAACAACTCAGGCAGCTGCAACGACAACCCAGGCAGCAAAGAAGACTCCAGGCTTTGAGGTCGGCCTCGCTGTAGCGGGACTGGTTGCTGCAACGTACCTGCTCAGAAGGAGAGCATGAACGTGCTTGAAACCCAAAATCTTTCCAAATTTTTTGATGGTCTCAAGGCTCTGAACAGAGTGAACATCAACGTGGAAAAGGGCAGCATAACTCTTGTCATCGGCCCCAACGGCAGCGGAAAGACCACGTTCATCAACACAGTATCTGGGTTCTACAAAGCTGATGAGGGAAGGGTGTTTTTTGAGGGGAAAGACATCACCAACAAACCCGCCTACGAAATAAGCAGACTCGGGATAGTCAGAACCTTCCAGATACCGCAGCCCCTCAAGAAGATGACGGTTCTTGAGAACCTTCTGATAGCACCGGAGGGATATGGAGAGAGCCTGAAAGATACAGTACTCGGCAGGTGGACAAAGAAGGAGGAGGAGATCGTTGAGAAGGCCTTCAAGATACTGGAGTTTCTGAAGCTTGACCATCTCTGGGATGCGGAAGCCCAGAATCTGAGTGGTGGACAGCTCAAGCTGCTTGAAGTGGGCAGAGCGATGATGAAGGATGCAAAGCTGGTCATAATGGATGAACCGATTGCAGGAGTGAACCCGGTTCTGTCGCATGACATGCTTGAAAGGTTTGTCGAACTCAAGAACATGGGTGTAAGCTTCCTCATAGTCGAGCACCGTTTGGACATAGTGCTTAAATACACTGACTACATCTATGTTATGGCCAATGGAAGTGTGATTGCAGAAGGCAGGGAGGAGGATATACTGAACAACCCGAAGGTAGTGGAGGTGTATCTGGGTGCTTCGGACAGTGAAATTGAATGCGGGATATAAGGAGTTGCACATCCTGTTTGATGTTGATGCGGAAATAGGGAAAAATAAGATAACAGCAGTAGTTGGCCCTAACGGCTCGGGCAAGTCCACACTGCTGAAATCAATTTTCGGACTGGCAACAATCCACTCAGGGCAGGTCTTCCTGAATGGGGGGGAGATAACCAACCATCCGCCCCACACAAAGACGAAGCTCGGAATTGCCTATCTTCCCCAAACAGACAACGTGTTTGCGAACCTCAGCGTTGAAGAGAACCTGAAGATTGCGGGCTACACCTTGGACAGGGATGAGGTGAAGAGCAGGATAAACGCTGCCCTCGATGCATTTCCAGAGCTTGAGAGGTTCATGAAGAGAAAGGCCGGAACGCTCAGCGGTGGAGAGAGGCAGATGCTTGCAATGGCGACCGCCTTGGTTAGGAAGGCCAACGTCCTCATGCTTGACGAGCCCACAGCCCAGCTTGCACCGAAGTTTGCCGAACTGATCTTCGATAGAATTCTGAGGCTCAGAGATGACCTGAAGCTGACAATACTGCTGGTGGAGCAGAACGTGCAGAGGGCTTTAGAGATAAGCGATGACGCCTACCTGCTTGTCAGCGGTAGAGTTGCCTTCAGCGGGAAGGCCCAGGAGCTGCTTGAGCACGAGAAGTTTGAAAAGCTCTGCATGGGGGTTTTAGAGTAACATACGTCCCCCTCTTCTTAACGAACTCTATCAACCTTCTGTAGGTTTCGTTAGCACTTAAAGTTGAGGAGTCCCCAACCATTATCAGCTTTCTTCTCGCCCTTGTCAGAGAAACGTTCAGTCTTCTGAGATCTTCCAGAAAACCGATTTCTCTTCTGCTGTTGCTCCTCACGAAGGATATCACCACAACCTCCTTCTCCCTGCCCTGATATCCATCCACCGTGCTGACTTCCACATCAAGAACTCTTCTAAGCTTATCCACCTGGTCATCGTAGGGGGTTATGACCCCAATCCACTCCTTTTTTACCGACTTGAGCAGTTCCATTACAATTTGCTCCACAATCCTGCACTCCAGTTCGTTGTAGATTGACGTTGAGCCGGGCAATCTCTTTTCCCATTTGTCGGGGCAGCGTGCAGTATCGACAAATACCACAGGCTTGGATCCAAGATCACAGTCAGATCTAACGTTGAGCGAGAGGTTTCTAACGCTCTCATGAGCCACGATCTTCCCACCATAAAATTCCCTGTTGGGAAACTCCATTATGACCTCATTCATCCTGTACTGAACGTTCAGGAGCTGAGAATGTGAGGGATAGAGTTCTATCAACATCTCGAATAGAGTTCTGCTGAGTTCTCTTGCTTCCAGAACAGTTGGTGGAAGCTGCTTATGATCGCCAGCCAAAACAAACCTCTTTGCCCGCTCGATGGGTATCAAAACGCTTGGTATCGTAGCCTGACTCGCCTCATCGACTACGGCAACATCAAAGGACTTTTCGAGGAGAAAGGCTGACGAATTGGTGGCCAGTACAACGTCGCTCTCCTCTACAATTTCTTTAAGTATTCTCTCCTCCTCAGATCTGATTTTTTCCAGCAGCTCATCAACCTCTCTCCTTGCCTTTATCCAGCGTGCCATCGATCTGATTTTTTCCGCGCTGACTCCTCTCGTGCCTTTGCCAATCTCCGCAAGTTTGAGGATCTCGTCATCATCTAAACCCCTCCTCACAGACGGTACAGGCTTTAAAAAACTGCTCATCTCCTCTCTAAGCCTGTCCACCTTCTCCCTCAGTTCCCTCACAAGTTCATAATCCGCATGGGACTCCAGAAGGGCAGAGATGCTGAACTTTTTCAGCTTTTCTGAGATCCTCGATGGATGGCCCAGCCTCACGATCTTCATGTCAGAGAGCAGCTCCACGAGATTGTCAACCGCAATGTTGCTCTCAGCGGTAACGAGGACCTTCTCTCCCCTTCTTACAAGCTGCCTAATAAGCTCAACCACAGTTCTCGTTTTTCCTGTCCCAAAGGGGCCATGGATAAGAAAGAAGTCATCAGAGCCGAGTGCTCCGGAAACCGCCTTTTTCTGGCTCTCGTTCAGTGCAGTATCATAGGGCTCAAATTCAACAAAGTGTGGTTCGGAAGGTCTTTCCTCCCCGAGTGCGAGCTTAAGCACTCTGAGGTCGGCATTCTGGAGATTCTCCACCCATCTTCTGAAGGTCAGATCACTGGCGTAGAGATCTATTCTGACATCTTTTAAAGCCCATTCGGGCAGATTTTCAAGAGCGACTGTTATGAACCTTGCTCCCTTCTCAGTAACAACCCCTGTAAGGTTGCTCTTTAGCGGGTTGCCTTTGCTTATGAGCACCTCATCCCCAACTGAGATCTCCGTTTCGAAGGGCTTCTTTCTGCCAAATCTGACGAGCTTAAATCCGAACTCCTCACCAACAACCTTGCCCCTCAGATTCAGAATTGCCCTGCCTTTTCTCTCCCTCTCCAGCCCGCTCAGACGTTTTATCTCACTCAGCATTGCGTCGATCTGCGCCTTCCTCTCAATCAGGGTTAGATCGATGAGCCTTCTTCTGAACTCTTCCGCTTTCACCGTCCAAGTTCTGCAGGGGGCTTTATGTACTTGTCTGTGCCTGTCGCAGAATTTTTATACTTTCTTGAAACCTTTTAACATGCTTGAGCTGAACGGTGTGCCAGTAGATGATACCTACTGCGAGGCTTTTGATGGGATCTATTCGAGAATAATTGTAACCGCAAAGCACAAGTGGCTGCTTAAGAGAGCTGCCTATTCAGCCACCGCATTGCCCTCAACTGTTTTTGGGGAAGCAGAGGGAGGAATAGAGCGCTGGTTATCTCCTCAGGAAACCCCCGATGGAAGGTTGGGTGCGATCTGCCAGATCTGGGTTCAGAAGTCGAAAAAGTTTCTCGACGTGCTGATGAGGGAGATGGGAAAGAGGATAAGGCAGGGAATACTGGTTGTCCCGACAACGAGGGTTTTCAACGCAACTGACAGCGAAAATACCTTTGACGCTGAGATCAACGTGGGAAGATGTGGAGATGGTTACGAATGGGAAGAGGAGATGTGGGGCAGAAAGGTGATAAGAGTGCCCATAATGTTCGGAGAGTTCATAATCGAGAGGTACATCGGATACGCTGAAGGCATTGCGGGAGGAAACATATGGTACTTCTGCGAGAGCGAGGAAGCAGCTTTGGAGGCAGGTGAGGCTGCCATCGAAGCCTTAAAGCAGGTGGATGGTGTTATAACGTCCTTTGATATATGCTCGGCTGGCAGCAAGCCGGAAACCAAGTATCCCGAAATCGGCCCCACAACGAACCACTACTTCTGCCCCACTCTGAAAAACAAGATCCCGGACTCAAAGGTGCCGGATGGTGTGAAGTCCATACCCGAGATCGTTATCAACGGAATAAACAGGGAGGCTGTGGAGAAGGCCATGTACGTCTGCATGGACGTTGTAAGCAAGATCGATGGGGTTGTGAGAATCTCTGCCGGCAACTACGAGGGCAAGCTGGGGCAGCACAAGATATACCTGAAAGAAATAATTGAAAAATTTTCCTAATTTTTCTTTTAATTCCTTCAGTTGAAATTTTTAGCCAGAAAAGTTAATACGCTAAGAAGCTAAAAGTGAAATAATGGCAAACTGGGCCAAAATAGTAATAGGAGACAGCCGGAAAATGGTGGAGCTTGAAGATGACAGTATAGACCTTGTGGTTACCTCTCCCCCTTACTGGCACATCAAGGATTACGGGGTTGAAGGGCAAATTGGATACGGACAAACTCTTCATGAATACTTAAAGGACCTCTACAGAGTGTGGAAGGAGTGCTTTCGTGTCCTCAAGCCGGGACGGAGGCTGTGCATAAACATAGGGGACCAGTTCGCCCGCTCTGTGATTTATGGCAGATACAAGATCATACCATTGCATGCTGAGTTCATAGCCCAGTGTGAGGACATAGGTTTTGACTACATGGGGTCAATAATCTGGCAGAAAAAGACCACGATGAACACTACTGGTGGGGCAAATGTGATGGGTTCCTACCCTTACCCTCCCAATGGCATGATCGAAATTGACTACGAGTTTATACTCGTTTTCAAGAAACCCGGAAAAAGCGGGAAGATACCAAAGGAAATTAAAGAGAAGTCTAAGCTAACAAAAGAAGAGTGGAAAGAGTACTTCTATGGGCACTGGTATTTTGGCGGAGCGAGGCAGATAGAGCATGAAGCCATGTTCCCTGAGGAGTTGCCGAGAAGGTTGATAAAGATGTACACGTTCATTGGAGATACAGTTCTCGATCCCTTTCTCGGAAGCGGAACTACTGTAAAAGCGGCTTTAAACCTGAATAGAAATGCGGTAGGTTATGAGATAAACGAGAAATTTTTAGACGTGATAAAAGAAAAACTGGGGCTGAAACAGAGTTTGCTACAGTTCAGTGAAAATATCCAGATAGTAAAACGGCAGAGTTCAATAGAAGTTGATGAGGTTGATTATGTCCCGAGGATTAAAGATGCCAAGCCAAAAATAGATCCAAAGAAATTCAACTTTAAAAACGATAAGCTTTACAGGGTTGTTGACATCATAGATGAGGAAACTATAAAGCTAAATACAGGCTTACTCGTTAAGTTTTTGGGTGTAAAAATTATCAACAAAGAAAAAACGTTGGAATACTTGAGGGACCGTATTTTGAAAAAAGAGGTCTATCTTAAATTCGACAATGGATCCGTTTTGGATGAAAATATGGTCCGTGCCTACGTCTATCTTAAAAATAGAATATTCGTGAACGCCTACTTAATAAAATCTGGATTGGCTGAGGCTGATAGAACAAAGGAGTACAGGTATAAAACAAAGTTTATTGAGTTGGAGAAAGAGGTGAAATAATGGCCAAGGAGTGGATATTGAACATGGCTACAAACAGGTGGGGCTTGAATAAGAAGAATAGTGTTGGCCCAGTGTCTCAGTGGATTCGAGAATGTGGCCCTAAAACGATTGAAGATTGGGAACGATTTTACTACAAGAAACTTGCAGAATTTCTCAAGGGCAAGGGTATTTCTCTGTCTCCTACAGAATACATTGAGGAGTTGGGGAGAAAATTGTACGTAAAAATTACCGAGGTCATTCAAGCTGAAATTGAGGAGGTAACGGAAGAAGACTGCATTCAGTATATCTACAATCTCGTTATTAACAGAACATATGATGGGTATCTGACGGAAATAAAAACGATATATGGAAAATTGCAGAGGGATTTAGGTGTTGAGATAAAACCAGCTCCTGATGAGTGGGACAGGCTTTACAATGTTGATTTTTATATTCAAGTTGGGAAAAATATATCGGCATTCAAATAAAGCCCATAACCTACGAACAAACACCGGAGATATACAGGTGGAAGGAATGGCTTGGTAAAACACACAAGGAATTTGAGAAGAAGTTTGGCGGAAAGGTGTTCATAGTGTTCTCAGTCAAAAAAGATAACTGTAGTATCCAAAAATTATTTCACAACCCTAAACCCAACTCTTGTGAGAAAAC
>CBEUCM010000035.1:0-22647 GCA_965541645.1 uncultured Archaeoglobaceae archaeon
CGAACTGAAAGAAGTGATTGTTAAGTCTTTCAAAAAGCTGACAGAATCAATATCCTTTGCAAAAAGGTGGATTGAGAAGTTTCTGGGTAATAAGTTTAATAGGTTATACACTTAACCATAATCAGCAGAAAATCTCATAACTCCAAGCCCCGAAGTCCTGCCTCCACCAACGTTTGAATATTCACCAAAGCTGAGGAGTCTGGATGTTATCTCCGCAAACTCATCATTGTAAAGGTCCTCGGGTAAGCTGAAATTTACACGCCCAACAAAGCCAACGGCCCACTTTCCCTTCTTCAGCATCACCTTCTGCGTTTCTATTTTTAGTCCAGAAACGGCAATCCCGTTTCTGTCAAGCCACTCCCTATACTCTTGAGGTACTTCGGAAAGAAAGGCTGAATACAATCTTGCAAGACTCCTGAACATCAGGTTTGGGAGGGGAAGGGGGATGAAGCGATAACCATCAGAGGGTGTGCGGAAATAGCATGGGGATACAAAATCCACCCTGAACTTTGTTAATGCCTCGTTTACCAAGGAATCTTCACTGCAGTATTTGACCCTCACTTTTTTAAGCGGATTCTGAACGGCCGTAAAGTATACCTTATCAGTCGAGATCAGATAGTCTTTCAGAGCTTCACCGATCTCCGGAACAAAGAAAGTTATGGAAAAATTGTACTCTTTACCCCCCTCAAGTCTGTCCACTGGCGTATTGTTTAACATTACAGGTGTTACGGAGAAGGGAGAGAGGGTTTTGCTCGAATGTAGTTTTTCAGCAAAGGTTCTGTCCATTCTTGCAAGAACCCAGTAAACGAAACCCCTCACAAACGCCCCTGAATACATCCTGAACCTCTTGCTTTCCAGAGCTTCAAATTCGATTGTGACTCTGACTATGTCACTCATGAACCGAAATCCAGCCCAAGGGTCTGTTGTTGAATGTAATTCGTCTTATCATTGGGAAATTTCTGCTGAATTTCTTTGTTCTCGGATTTCTGCCAAGTCCAAGCTTCTTCCTTATTCCTTCAAACTCCAGGTGTGTTTTCAGCAGTGTTCCAATTGTTGATGAGTACCACCCAGTACCCCACCCAACTCGCAGAATAATCCCTCTCGCTCTGAGAACATTTTCGAACTCTCGTTTAGCTCTTTCCGGATAGTTACGATTCACTTCAACTTCCACGATTTTCTCAGCGAACTCCCTTGTTGCGGAGAGAATATAGTCGTAATCCAGTTTCTGGTTCAAATATTGCAAGGTGAACTCATCAATGTTCGTTTCAAATTCAGCTGCCTGTCCTGCATCCAAACATTCTGCAAGCACGCTGAAGTTTCTCATTCCAAGAAAGTTTATCTGGTAAACACTGCAACCGCCAATGAATTCGGAGTCGTAAATTCTCAGGGCTCTCAGAAGGTCATTCTTTGGATCTGCTCTCTTTTCGGTAAGCCTGGCCTTTCTGAACACTTTTTCTTCAAGTTCATCATCGAGTCTCGTTAAATCCCCTCTTTCAAGATATCCTTTCTTACTCCTCATTAACCTCTCTTTAATGTAGTTAACAGTCCAGTCAAGAAGTTCTCTGTTGTCATTGACTTCCTTCCAGAGAACTGCGGTTCTTATCGCACCTTTTATAGACGATCCGGGAACGTATGGTTTTCCACGGCTCTTTATGTGTGCCAGAATTTCTTTTCTCGGCATTCTGCCGTTAAAAGGGGCTTCTCTCGTCTTTATTTTGGACAGGTCTTCCACAAAATCTTCGATGGATTTTTCACCCTCACTTATCTCCTTTGCAACATCTACTGGGTCCAATCCCTTTTTATCGACTTCTTCGAAGAATTTCATCGAATCGATAAACACAACCTTATTCCCCTTTATCACGAAATCCGTTGCGAGATACTTATCTCCAGAGCCGATGTGAACGGGTGTTAGAATTTCAAGTTTCATCTGCAACCACCATCCTTACGAGAAACGATTTACCGTTCAAGTACACATCATGCCCGGTTTTAGATGGAAGATCACTGTAAGCGATGCTCAGGTTTATGACCTCTCCTTCCTCAGCATCTTTAAAAATGGACCCTTCTGAAGCCATAATTATTTTAGGCTTTCTCAAAGTTGCTTTTGCTGTATTTATCCATCCACTTCTTACGACTGGCTTCCAGTAAACCACATTACCAAGGTTCTTCGGGTAGCTTAGAGAGAGTGTTGTGTAGCAACCACCTCTTTCCTTTATTTTGATTTCATCCTCTCTAATTTCGAACTTTCCGAGCCCCCAAGTTTTCTTGCCCCCAATCCCCTCATCCTGCAGAAACTTAAGGGCTCGCTTAATCGGTCTATTATTTCCGTCCACCAAGAAATACAGTCCAGAACTTTCAGCGAATCTTAACGCAGTCAGGTAGTATATACTAGAATTAGATGTTACTCTATCAAGCACGACCTTTGGAATTTCGAATTTCTCTACGGATTTTATCTCGTCCCCTTCGGCACTTTGAATGTCTCCAGAAATTACCTTCTCAAAATTCTCAAGAGATAGAAACTTCCACTTTTTCTCCACTGGCAAATGTGGAGCCGGCAGGTAGTATGTTCCATTTTCAAAGGGGAAGCATGAACTGAATTTCAGCTCACCGTCACGTACTTTACCGATGAACTCCTCCACATCCTCGTTTAGCCTTCTGAGTGCATTTGCTATTGCTCCAAACAGCGTATCTGAGTGCAGAATATCTCCTGCCCTTTCCAGCCCAATCCCTGTTTCTCCAATCCTCAGAGGTGTTTTGAAATAAAGCTTGAATACTTTAAATGCCCTCATAGCTTCTCCAGAATTTGATTAAGTGCTTCTTCAGGCCCTATCCCTTCTTCACTTCTAAGCAGCTCTCTTTCATCACCTTCATTGAGATAGTAATCCTTTGGTCTCTCCACAACCCTTGTTATCCTAAACTCAACCTTCCCATACCCTCTCGATCCAGAGCCACCAAGATAGTCGTCCTCGAGCAACTTCATCAGGTTTATTAGGTTCATGAGATCCTCCTTTTTCTCGGCCTCGTTTTCAACGTTGTAAACGATTTCGAAGGCGAATTCGGCTCCTGGAACCACCCTTTCCATTGGTCTTGGATTTGCTGCCGCGGTTATTCTGTCTATGGCGGTTTCATACTTGATCTCGATAACTTCCTCCAACTCCTTCTCATTGCACAAATGTGCGTCTCTGAAAATGGTTCTTGATGGATAATTAGTCTTTCCAGAACTTCCAAACAATCTGCAAATTTCACAGGTTTTTGCTTTGTCATAATCTTCGTGTACATGGACCCATATTGGGTTGTTTTCCGTGCCTATGTTTCTGTTGAGGAAATATTTGTTCTTGTCTTTCTCGTCCTTTGGAGGTGGCCCTCTCAGGTCTGGCGGATACTCTGTAATTTTGCTCTTCTCAAAAAGACTCCTCATCTTTCCCTTTAAGGACGATCCAGGAATGTAAGGCATACCAGTATTCGGGTCTTTAAGTATCGGATTGTCCAGTCCACCAATCTCAATTGCTTCTGTCTGGGCACCGATATGCAGCCCAGTTTTCAGCCGTATTTTACCATTAATCACAACCTTACCAAAAATTGCCTCTCCCATGTTAATCTCCCCCTAAGAGCTTGTGATAAGCCACAACAGCCTGCAAAAAGTCATGAACCTTCACATAGTCTTTTTCGTCATTTAGCTTAGAAATAGCTTTATTTAGCACTCTAGCTAAAGGTTCAAGCTCTTTATGTCGTCCCAAAGTATAAGCTAAAGTGTAACTCAACTTGGTAATTTCTCGGGATACACTTTGACCACTTTTCTGTTCTTTGATTTTTCTGTAAATTGCGGTTGACATATTCAAAATTCTTCTTATCTGACTCGTTTTTAGACTTCTCGCTACGGAGTCTGTAGCTATTATGAAAGAAAGTTTGTTTATATCCCAGTCATTTAAGTTAAAGAAGTCCTCTGATTTCCTAACCGGGTCGAATTTCTCTGTTAGTTTTTTAATTACTGTGTTATATTTAGCCTTGTATTTTTTGTTCCTTGGTATGCTCTTGTCTTTGTCTATCCTTTTGAACTCATTATATATCTCTAATCCTAATTCCACAAAATCTCCCCTCTCAAATAACTCAACAAAATCCGACATTCAACCACCTCCCCTAACAGCAAAATCCACAAATTTAAGAGGTACATCAATTAAGTAAATATCCTGTGGCTCTCCTCTTCTGGTTTTTTCCAGATCCCTCGATGCGAGCTTTGGAACCACTTCAATCAATCTCCTACCATCCATCTTAACTCTTGAAAGATAGTACGTAAGCAGAACCGACCATCTGAAACCTTTTGGATTTCTCAGATATATTTTTCTTGCATCGAGAATTCTTCGCAACACTGTTCTACGCACAAGCAGCTCCGCTTTACTATCGTTATATATTTTTGTGATGTATTCTGCCCATATTCTCCTGAATTCGCCCCACTCATAAGATTTGTCAAATTTAACTCCGTTTTCAGTTTTACCATAGATTTCCCTTTCGTCCAAGTAAATTCTGTTCTTCCTTTTAATCTCCACGTCATCTATCCTTGCAACAACTTCTCCCTCGTTCTTCGCTCTTTCTTCCCGCTCTCCTGTAACTTCTGCCATTCTGTAAAGTGGAAACTTTGGATCAAAGATGCCGTACCCGGCGGAGAGTGTAATGTTCGGATTTGATCCAACATACTTCCTGAATGAGTCTTCAATCTCGAATGCCAGTTCAAAAACGTGATCCCAGGCACCTACTATAAACAAGTCATCTCCTCCAGAGTAAACAACTACAACATCCTTCTCTTTTCTTCCACTCTTTATTCTCGGAGCTTCAGCGTCAACTTCACCTCTGCAGATGAGGTCGATGCAGTTCTTGAAGAAGTGGTTCATGAACCTTGACAGCGTCGCAACCCTCGAAATTGTCTCCTCGTCCTTTAAGCCTATACTGAATATTTTTCCAAGGTCGTCGACGTCCATTCTCAAAACTGCAAGCTTTTTAGCTCCAGTAGCACCTTTTGCAAGTTCGTCGAACTCCTTAACGTTTCCTGTTTCATCTCTGGAGTAGTAGTTACTGAAGTTTAATATGATTAAGTCGTATTTGGAGGCTAAACTCATGTCCAGTCTCTTAACATAGATTTTAGATCCTTCAGGGTAGTTTAGCGACTCTTCATACCTGAATGGAACAAAAATTGAGAACGGAAGGCTATATTTCGTCTCTACGTCTGAATTTCCTGGAATTCTAACAAACCCGTCAGATTTTGGTATTTTTCCTCCCATTACAAGGAATTCCTTGCAGACTGAGCAAACTCTGTTTCCATTGACTTCATGCAGAATTTCCGGAGTTTTACAAACTTCACATTCACCGTAATCTTCTGAGTCCGGGATGTAGTTTTCGATCAAGTCCCTTTCTCTGGCAACGTCTATAAACTTTCTCAACTTTCTCTTTTTTAGCTCTCTGTTTATCGATTCCCAGATGGATTCTTTTTCGGTTCTGAATTTGCTGAGCTCTTCTCCGTTGACCTCCACAAAGCCAATTGCAAGATAAAGCTTCCCCCAGAAATGCTTGAAAAGCCACCTGTTAACTTCTTCGCCAATTCTCCTTATCTCGTCTTTTGCTTCCTTTGTGTTGTAAGCAAGAATGTAAAATCTGCCCCCACCAGCAAATATGATGTTTGCTCTCGTTAATTTAAGCCTCTCAATGATTTCTGCCACCAGATCTTCAACCAAGAGTTCAAGGAAGAGGGATCTTGCTCTAAGATACTTCAGAGCCCCCTTACTCGTGATCGTGTAAATGAAGTCCTGAATTCCTGAGATGTCGCCACCCACAACGAGGTATTTTTTAGCTCTTCTGTCCTCAATCTCCTTTTCAAGATTCCTGTCGAGCTCGTTCAAGTGATAGTAGTAGAGGCAGAGTGCTATGGCTGAAGTCGTTTTGAGATGGTCGTAAAGTGAAATATCATTCGTCTCTGTAACCATAGCTGGAATGAAGGTTGTATATTTCTCAAGGACATGCAAGAGAATGTTAAAATTTAAATTTAAGCTTTTAACTGCGTCTTCGAACTCTTTTTCAAAATTATTGAAAAGCTTGCTGTATTCGTCAACGGTGTTCTTACAGTATTTTTTGGGGTAAAAATAACGATCGGAGGAGAAAATTTCAAGTGGATAGTAACTCTTCTCCGCATCCCCTTTTCCTATGTTTACAGAGGAGAATACAGACTCAAGTGGATTCTCAGGATTGAAGGCCATTTCATCTTCGGTCCTCCTCTCACCAGAAGATATATTGTCGGCCTCGCAGACGATGTTGAGTAGGTTTTTTGTTCTGTTATTGCCCTCAAAAGATTTTAGATCGTTTTTATGGTGATATCTCGCAAAAAGAGGGAGTTTTTCGTATTCTTTTAGATACCTCTCTGTATATTTTTTGAGAAAATCGTACCCACTTTCCTGATGTCTTTTTTTCTGTATAAGTGCTCGTTGCTCGAATTTCCCAATATCGTGCAGTAAACCACCCAGTGCAACGAGTTTCGCCTCCAAGTCCATCAACCCCACCTCACCCTGCAAATTCTACCTGCAAAAGTTAATCTGTACCTCTTAACCTTTCCGTTCATGGCTTCAACGAGTTCGTACTCCCTCAGCTCCTTCAAATACTGCGAAGCAGTCTTCTTACTAATCCCGAGCTTTTCAGCTATCCTGCCTGCATCATCCCCTTCTTCCAGAACTTTCAGCACCTGCTTTCTCGACTTTGAAAGTTCATCAACCTCAGCAAAAGTCAGAGGAATTTCAACCAACTCAGATCCATTTTTCGTTTCCTGGACGTAGAACATTCGGCATCCGCAAACGAATGCTGCGTAGGACGCTGCAAGAGCTTGGATTTTAGTGCCACCCGAAACGATGACGCAAACGTCGTTCGAATTCTCCCTCTCTATAACCTCCATCGTTTTGATGCAACACTCCTCGAAATTGAAGGGATTTACCAAGACTATTTCAACGTTAACCCCCAAATTTTCGAGCTTCCCCCTTATTTTGCCTGAAACCTCTAAAGGATTGACGTCGTTCTTAACGGGCTCATCAAAAATTTCAGAAGCGGGTTTTCCTGCAATCAAGATGGCTTTATCAAGCCCAAGTTTCCTTGCCGCAGCGATAACGGGTTCCTCGCTGCCACCAACCGTGGCAACCAGTACTTTCATTGCATCTTTTTTAGTTGGGAAATATATATGCTTTTTCACATCAGATCAAGTTTAGAATCAGAAATCTGAAACTATGTCAGAATTTCTGGATGAAGTGTTATCTACAACGAATTCCGATTTTCTGCCATGTTCATGTCTGCAGACGTTGAGAAGAAGCTCAGAACAATGAGAAAGGTTGTTGAAAGTATGGGGATCTCCGAGGATTTGAGAGGGTATGCATGGGAGAGGCCCCCTGTAGAGCCGATAAACGACGTTAGGATATCTGTCTCGGACATAAACGGATTTTGTCCGACGAGAAGGGATGTGTTTTTAAAGTATGTGCTGAAAGAAAAGCCCCAGATAAATCAGTACATGCTTAAAGGTTTGGCTTACCATAAACTCATCCGTGATACGTTTGTGTCTCTTAAAAAGGCGATTTATTCAGGGCTCAGTTCGGGAGAAGAACTTGTTGATGAATTTTTCAACGATACTGAAATTCCTGAGAAAGTATGCAAAAAGCTTGGGATTGATGTAAAGGAATGTTTAAAACTCTACAGATACCTCGTTCTTCAGATTTCTGCAAGAGTGGATGAAATTCTCTCGAAATATCCGGACGCAGATGAGGAGAACATTGCAGGACTGGCTTTACCGCCCTTCGTGGAAAGGAAGGTTGATGGAAGCTTAGTAGGTCTGTCAAAACACTTGTCAGTTGATGTTTTCACACCTCACATTGTGTTAGATTTCAAGAGCGGTTATGGGAGAAGGGAGCATATGCTTGCTTTAGCGGGTTACGCTTTGGCTATAGAAGCTGATGACGAGACTGATGTCAATTACGGCTTTCTGGTTTACATCAGGGTGGATAAGAACGTTCATTTCAGGCATGTGGGACTTGTTGTGGGCGATGAACTGAGGAGGGAGTTTATCGAAGTAAGGGATGAGATAGCAGAGCTTGTGGATTCAGGTATTGATCCGAGAAAGCCGAATCAATGTCCAAAATTCTGCTCTTACTACGGTGTCTGCAATGAAGATCGTGGTTAACGGCTATGGTGTTTTTGTTGGAGTGAAGAACAGGATGGCCAGTATAAGAAGTGAGGAAGGTGAGAGGCAGATCTCCTTAGGAAACTTGAGGCAGATGGTGATAGCGAGTGGTGGGGTGGCAATGTCATCGTCATTCCTCAGGTTAGCTTCAGAAAACGGTATTGACGTGATTATTTTAAACTCCAATGGCTCTCTTTCAGGTATTTTTCGACCCTTATTGAAGAAGGCCAACGTTAAAGTTAGGAAGGAGCAGTACAAGGCTCAGAATGATGAAAGAGGAATTTTTCTGGCCAAATGCTTTGTTAAAGGGAAGATTATGAACCAGTATTATCTGCTCAAGTCTCTGGCAAAGAATAGAAAGCAAAAAATCGATGAATGCTACGAGCTGAAGAGAAAGGCTGAGGATGTTGAAAAATGCAGCAGTCAGCAAGAACTAATTCAGATTGAAGCAAAAGCAGCTGAGATGTACTGGAAGGGCATCTCCAATTTTTATGATATCGACAGGAGGAGGAAGAGGTACGATAATCCCGATGCATTCAACATGGCTTTGAATTACGGTTACAGCATTTTGATGGCTCAGGTTATGCTTGCAGTTGATTCAACAAACCTCGATCCCTTTGCCGGCTTCCTCCATACGGAAAACCCGAGAAGACCGGCTTTGGTTGTTGATCTGATGGAAGAGTTCAGGCAGCAAGTGGTTGATAGAGCTGTTTTTAAGGTTAATCCGGAGGAGAAAAATGGACTTTTGACAAAAAAGGCGAGAAAGGAGATTATAGTTGAAATCAACAGGAGGCTGGAGACCAAAGTGACCTTCAACAACAGAAGGCTGCCAATTGAATATCATATATACCTGCAGGCGAGAAGAATAGAACGCTTTTTGCTTAGAAAGGAGAAGTATAGCCCATTCATTCTGAGGTGATGTGTGCTGGTTAAAGGTGTGGAAGAGTGAGTGTAACAACGTGATGGTATGATGACACTCGTTATATACGACATTTCAGATGACAGCGTCAGGTTGAGGATAGCAAACCTATGTAAGAGTTTTGGTCTCAACAGGATTCAGAGAAGCGCCTTTCTCGGAGATATACCATCATCGAGAAGGAAAGAGTTAATTAAAAAGCTCAGGAGATATTTGAAAGGAGAGGGAAACATTCAGGTCTTTGTGATATGCAAGTCCGATTTCTCGCTGAGAGAGGTTATTGGAGATGAGAAAGAATTTGAAAATGAAAACCTCATCATCGTTTGAATTTCCGGCAAGTATTGTTAAACTGTACTTTTACTGCCCTCAAATCCCATATCTCGTCTTCAATTTTGGCTTAAAAGAGAGGGTTACGGAACTCATGGTTGCGGGAAGGGAAAAGCATGTTGAAAGACTGAGAAGGTTGAAAAAGAGGGGATGGGAAGTAAACGTGTTTTTGAGGTCTGACAAGTATGGCATTTGCGGTTATGTCGATGCGTTTAAAAAGGAAGAGAGAGGGTATGTGGTGCTTGAGTTGAAGAACGCGGAGTACAGGAAGAATGTCGTGAAGATGCACCTCTATCAGGCGGCATGCTACGCTTTGATGGTCGAGGAGAATTTTGGGAGAGTTTGCAGGATTGAGATAGAATATGATGACAGGAAGGTGAGCTTTCCCTTTACTACAGGGATTAAAAAATATTGTGTGTCTATAATAAACAAGATTCGAAAAATTGCTGATGGTGGGTTGGTTTCGTATCGTATCGATGAAAGAAGGTGTAAAAACTGTGGATTTCTTAAGTTCTGCAAAGGAATTTAGTATGGTATATTTTAATTTTTTGTTTAGCAGTTAAAATTCACTTTAGCACTGTCAGTTTCAATTGATTTCAATGTGAAATAAAATCTTTATGTGGATTTTTAGGATTTCAAGAACTTCCCAAAGCTTATTTTGATAAAATATCGTTATTAAGTGGTTTTTAGTTGGATTAAACGTATTTGGTTTGATATTTATGATTGGTTGCTCTTTAAATACTACCGGTCCGTCAGCACAGCAACCAATACGGTTTTATAGAAGGAGGTTTTAGAGAGGAGCAAAGATACTGAAGAAGGAATTTGAGGTTCGGGAATCTCATAAGGAGAACGGCAAAGTTATATTTTCGAACTCCCTTTCACTTACTTCTCTTCCCACTGGGGAATCTCATAAGGAGAACGGCAAAGTGACGAGATAGCCCAAACCGCCTATCGTCACTCCGAGGAATCTCATAAGGAGAACGGCAATTGGAGGTCAATTCCAGCCTCCAGGATTTTTTCAACCACATCCAGAATCTCATAAGGAGAACGGCAATCATAGAACCTCACTGCCCCATTATCCAACTTCACCGCTAAAAAGAATCTCATAAGGAGAACGGCAATCTGGGTTATACTCTGCGACTCTCCACAGCCAATCATCGAGAGGAATCTCATAAGGAGAACGGCAATGGTAACAAGATAGCCCAAACCGCCTATCGCCACTCCGAAGAATCTCATAAGGAGAACGGCAATTTTTTTGGGGGCTTATTCATTAGCTCAGCTTCTGCATGCACCAGGAATCTCATAAGGAGAACGGCAATCTCCGGACACCTTCCAGCTTCCACATACACACTATCACCTGAATCTCATAAGGAGAACGGCAATTCGTCTAAAAAGCCTGTTCCGATAGTTCTTTCGGTTGTGCTGAGAATCTCATAAGGAGAACGGCAATGTGTGTGCCCCTGGTTCGTTGAACACATAAACAAAGTCTGGGAATCTCATAAGGAGAACGGCAATAATGTCGTTTGCACAATAGGTATTTCGATCCCATCGTATTTAACAGAATCTCATAAGGAGAACGGCAATCAAGACTATCGTTTTAACGTTTAGCTTTTCAGATAAGGTTTTAGGAATCTCATAAGGAGAACGGCAATCATTACCGTCTAAGCTCAGATGAACAGAGTGTATGTCTTTTAGGAATCTCATAAGGAGAACGGCAATTCACGCTATCTTTTTACCCTTAAAGTACAAACCATCCTCACTGAATCTCATAAGGAGAACGGCAATCATATCCCTCTCCACCTTCTATCATATCGAGCACAGCGAATCTCATAAGGAGAACGGCAATTCTTGGTAATCTGATCGCTGGTACATCGTAAAACACAAATTTTGGAATCTCATAAGGAGAACGGCAATCCGAACAGCTGAACGGTATCGTATCCCACTATCTCGAGAATCTCATAAGGAGAACGGCAATTTATAAGGCGTTCTGCCAAACTTTCCTCAGTCATGGGAATCTCATAAGGAGAACGGCAATCAGATGGAGAAACCGCAAGGACTGCTTCCCCATCAACTTCAATAGAATCTCATAAGGAGAACGGCAATGTGAATACGAAAGGATAAGTCCGACCACCTTACCATATGTAAGAATCTCATAAGGAGAACGGCAATTAAGGGTGCCGTATTGTCCTGCAGTCCCTGATTTAGTCTGAATCTCATAAGGAGAACGGCAATCTGAACTTGTACTGCTTACCACGCCTTTCAGGGAATACTGAGAATCTCATAAGGAGAACGGCAATTGATTGTGGAGCTCCAAAAGCGGTTCTATGAGAACGCTCTCGAGACGACTCACTCGGAAGAGGGAAAGCTTGCCGACAGGCATGCAACGAAGAAGCTCATTGTGATTGAGAAAAACGGGGTGGGTGTCGTTCTGGAAGTAACGAGCAAGCTCACGGCTGAGGAAATAGCCGACCTCATCAGGGAGGAGATGGGCAACGCCAATTCGCACATGTACGCCTTTGCAAGAAACGTCATGAAGGCTCTCGATGCGCAGGTGCTCGAGAAAACGGCGGAGAACAACAAACCGTACGAGTACGACAACATCACGAACCTGGAGTGTCTTGCCGAGTATGGTGTGAAAGCGAAGCAGTTCACGAGTAGTTTGTTGAGAAAAGATGTCTATATCGAGTTCGATGAATCCGCTGGATTGAGAGGTTACTATGGCAGACTGCTGGCCTACATTTACTACAATGGGGACGATTTCACGGCTGAACTCGTGAAGAAGGGGTATGCAAGAGTGCACGTGGAGGAGAACTGTAAGAAAAACCAGGAATACCTGTAGTACCAGCAGCAGGCCATGAGTGCAGGTGCAGGTCTGTGGGGCGCATGCGGATCAGCAAACTGTGATCCTGCGTATCCTGATATCTGCATCCCACCACCTTCACCTGACCCCCATGGTCTTGACGGAGATCATGATGGTATAGGCTGCGAAGAGTAGCAATTGACTTTCTCCCTGCTCTGAAGGTGGAAAGTAAGTAATAATGCCATTTCTGGTGGAGAACATGTAGCAATAGATTTTTAGGGGTAGTGCGAGAACGATCTGTATGGTCTTGTACGGGTTGGATTTGCTGATGTACGGTCTTCTTGCATCTCTTGCCATGTCGATTGCGGCATCTCTCATGTATTTGGGGTATATTAGAGATAAAAGGTCTTTTCTGACGATTGTTCAAGCTTTTGTGTTTTTGTCTGGTTTAGGAGCGCTTCTACTACCTCTTATTGAACTTCAAAGGAGTGATAGTGTCTTATCTCAGGTAACTTTACTTGTGTCTTTAGTTTTACTCTCGATATTTGCATGGAGAAATAACTTCAAGTGTCAAAACGAGGAAAAAATAGGCGACATAGGTGATTTGCCTGTATTTCTCTGCCATGACAATGATAGAATATATAATGCGGGGATAGACCTATTACGTAGGAAAGTGACCATCACGAAGAGTTTGTGTGATATTCTCGATGAACGTGAGAAAAATGCTGTTCTCCATCATGAACTTGGTCATTGGGTAAAAAAGGAATGGATGGGTATGGCGATATGCGCGAGGTTTATGTGGATCTGGTTTGCATCTACTATCATAGCTCTTATCGTTCTTTTACTCTCAACTGCTAGATACGATCTTGCTTCTAAAATTTTGGTTTCAGTTGCGTTCTTGGCGTTTTTACCTGTGTACGCTGTTGTTTTTATGGTCGTAAGTTGGATTTATGAACATGAAGCCGATTTATTCGCTTCTGAAGCTGTTGGAGCTGAACCGTTAGCTCATGCTCTCCTAAAGCTTTACATCTATAGCAGCATAGGTAGATGTGAGGATGCAATTCACAACATTCAATTTTCGAAATCGTTTAGGGTAGAGAAAGTTCCTTCTCGGCAGATTTTGTTCAGTATCGTGAAAAAAGCGTTTAGTTATACAGGACTCAGAACAGTGTTAAGTCGACCTATCCCGGAAGATCATCCCCCGTTGGTACTGAGGTTGGAAAAAATAGGGCTGACATGAGCTTTTAACGGCTGATGTAGACATGCGTTCCTAACTACTCTACTCTCACGAGCCCTGGGACTTTGACTCCGAGACCAGTGATGAAGGCCTGACCTACCCTGAGATCTGGAAGTTTATTCACGATTTCGCGTGAAGCACACTCTATAGAGGCTTCTATAGCATCTATATCGCCTTTATTAACGATTCTGAAGAGTACTTGTGTGTTCGTTTGTGAGAGTAAATATTTCGACACCTGAGCAGGTCTCTGGCTAATGACAACTAGGCCGAGACCAAACTTCCTGCCCTCTGAAGCAATCTTCTGGGCATACACCTTAGCCAGATTGTCTTTTCCTGCCGAAACGTCGCCGTAGCTGGTTTCTGGTACGAAATTGTGTGCTTCTTCGAGAACGATGAGGCTCTTCAGGTCGCCAGAGAGTCTTGCTTTGACGAAGAGTTCCCTTAAGAAGAATCCTGCAAACTCACATCTGATTTCTGGATCTGTCACTTCCTTGAAATCTAACACGACGAGCTTCTTTTCTGAGTTTACTGCTTTTCTGAGATTCCTAACGAGCTCAATTTGATTTTTCAGCGCCTCTTCTCCAAATTCTCTTGATAAGAGTTTGATACAATCTTCAAGTTTGCAATCTTCAAGCACATCATAAAGTGTTTTTTCAGTCTTTTCTGTTATAAGCTCCGTTACCCAGTTGACGATTGCTTTGTAGTTCTCCCTTCCATCGTCTTGTCTTCTATCCATACGTGCCCTAAATAGTTTCAGTACTTCCACAAGTTTTGCTGGGTCGTGATAGAACAGAGAGTTTTGGAGTCTGACGTGCTCTACACCAGTCTCCCTCTCTGCAAGTTCTGCATATTCTCCATATGGATCGAGGACGAAGACCTTGTCGACACTACTTAGAACTCTCTCAATAAGTAGTTTGGTGAAGTAGCTCTTACCCGACCCTGTCGTCCCTAAAATGGCGAGGTGCGTCTTCCGAATGGTCTCAATGTCGAGAATTGCAGGTATGTTAGTACCTATGTATCTTCCAATTTCTATTCCTTTGAGAAGTTCTCTAAGGTCTTCTACTCTCGCTACCCTCACAGGGCTCCCGATTCTTGGAGGACATAGTGAAGTTTGCAGCACCGCCCCTTCTAAGTATCCGAGAACTGTTGCTACAGCCGTGCGGACGAAGCCAGGACTCTGTCTGAGAAGGGCGAAGGCAGCCGTCATTTGCCACTCCCTCTCCAATACCTCCACCCCTGTTCCCAGCACCAACCACCCCAGTACTGACTGAGAAAGACCGAGAAGAGGTCGTCGGCCAATTGTGTTCGACATCGAAGCCATGAAAGAACTGATCGGAGATGTTAACAGGCTACTTGAGAAATACAGGAGAATGCCCGGAGCGAAGATAATTCAGGAAGGTATGTTGTGGAGATAAAATTTGAAGAGACTGCTACGAGCACAAATGAAGTCGAGCAGAGAGCAGACGGAATGAGCCAAGAGCCCGCTGTCGAAGATTTATCGAGTGGACTTACTGTTGAAGAAGCAATAGTTGATGAACCCGTGCTTGACACCCTATTAGAAGAGCCTGCTGAAGAGCAGCCCTTAACGGATGTGACACAACCCGTTACACCAACCACTCCAATTGATGATGTTGAGAGTTTAGTTGAGGACGAGCCAGAAGAACCCGATGAGGATGTTGGTGCAGAGGTGGAAGAGCCAATAGAAGAACCGGCTGGAGAGCCAGCCAGAGAACCGTTAGAACCAGAGGGAGAGCCACCAGGAGAAACAACTCCTCAGCCCGAACACGATACCGCCGATACAGCAGACGGCAGGAAGGAACAGCCCAGCAAGACCAACGTGGAGTCTTTCTTCATTGACGATAAGGTAGTTGTCCTTCCACGTGGAGAGAAAGTGGCACTGCTTGCACCACCGGCCACCGTGGAGAAGGTTAGGAACATGCTTAAAGAGCCCGACGTGAGCTATGAGCTATATCCAACCCCACCACCAGGTAAAACATACATCCTCGTGGTATACAAGGGAGGACTGTCAGCAGGAACATACAGGTGCAAGCCACTCTCAGAAGACTTCAACCTCCTGTAAATTCCTTTTTGAATACAGCAATTTTTCAAGATAAATTAGAATTCTTTTTGTCACGACAGTACTAAAACTCGGCTATAACATAGTATTTATTACTTAAGGAGAGTTATCCGCCCGGTAAATCTACGTTAATTGGAGAAGACCACCGATCACGGATACCACAGAATCCCCATGTTATGGCAGGAGAAAGGTTGCAGGTAAGGTTGCAGGTTTAGACTGATAAGTAAGGCAGAGGTTAGCAAGCTAAGAGAGAGGGTTGCTGGTTGAGGTTGAGATGAGTTGAGGTTAGGCAAGGTTGAGACAGATGGGTAAAGATACAGTTAGGGTTGAAGTCAGGTCAGAAGATCCTGTCCTATGAATGAAGAATGATGAAAAAAGTGCATGCAGGTATGCGGGCAAGGATAAGCCAGCAGGCAGTAACTCAGCCTAGGGACACCACACTTATGGGCTGGATTTCCTCCTTCCCCTTCTTGCTCTTGGTCTTGAGATAGACCCTCTTATCGGAGTAGGCGGATACGTAAACAACTATCCAGGGATATTGCAAGGATGCCGAACTCGTCAAGCCCCCCGGAAATGAGGTTAGGTTTGGAAATGAAGGTATACTCTCGAAAATGAGTTAGGCTATGTCAGGTGACTACCCGCTCTTAGAATGGGCTTCTGCTTCGCCTAAAGAGATTGCTTCAATTCTATTCCCGTAAGTCGTAAGGAATCCCACATCTCCTGCTGTATCCCCTTTCGGAAGGGACTTACCATCAACATAATGTTAAAAAGTATAAAATTTTTTAAGCATTGGTCTCTCGATCTTCAGGTGAACCAACCTCACGCAACTTTCGCAGCAACTCCCGAAGCAGTCTTCCACCTGTGGCCTCATCGAGAAGTGTCAACGCCGCTGCCCGTGCAGCGGGAGATCCGAAGATCAGTAGCTTTCGAAGCTTTTCAATGTCAGTCTCTTTGTTCATCTCTGCCTCCTCCCCCCTCTTTGAAAAACAGTTGGATAGTTACTTTCATGAAAAACCCATCGATGGCATGTACGGATCCGCTCTGTGAAGTCCCTGATTCTTTCGTAGTTGTGGTGTCCCTCGAACGAACGATAGGTTCCGTTCAATAATGTCTTCCACGATTTTGACCTCATCTGTAATTATTACCGCGAAAACATTTATAAGTGTAGTGACCCACTTGAAGGTCCTCCCGAGAAATTCTCAAGATAACTCTTAAAACCTGTTGCTGTCGATGGCCCTGCGAAGTGTTTGCTGAAACCTTTAAGGAGTTGGATGCAGACAGACTCCTGAAGTTGCGTTGTGGGATCGCACTTGAAAGATTTCAGCTAACTTCAAAGATTTCGCGAGTTTCAAAGCGCTGTTTGTTTTCAATTTCTGGGTGTGATTGACAAAAAAGGAATGTCAAATTCGCTTAAACGACGCGTATTGCAGAACGTCAATCTTCGGACTGGGAAGATCGGAGTTTACCTTGGCAATTTGAAGAAAGTTGATATTGATGCCCAAATGATCTTTTAGAGAAGCTTTGCCGTGAAAACGCGTAGTTTCGTACCTATCCATTTGTGCAGCAAAAGAAAGATGTAAAATGTAACGTTTTATTTTACTTAGACATGGGCTTTTCAGGACCTCGATGAACGCGTTTTCTCCGATTTTCCCTGCCCGTAATTCATCTTTCATTATTTCACAATATCCTCGATGATCTTGCTCAGCCCCCCAATTGCCTCCGGGTCGCCTTCCAGAACTTCGGCCAATTGCAGTGCAACTTTGAACTTGTCTCTCAACGCGGGGTTCTCAACGATCTTGGCCATGAGCTCCGGAAGCATCTTTGCTTCCTCGAGCTGAATCCTGAGCCTCTCTTTCTCATCAAGCAGGAGGCCGCACTTGTGGCAGAACTTGGCATTCGGCACGTTCATCTCCCCACAACGCGGACACTTGATCGGTTGATGTCTCCTTTCTTCCTCTTCCTCCTCGAGGCCGTACATCCGTTTAATTGCACCTTCGATATCACGACCTGAGAGGTGCACGTAAACGGCTGGCATGTCAGAACCCTGAACCCACCCAAAGAAACGGTTCATCTGCTGCTCGGTCAGGTAATTTGCCAGAACTGTTGCTCTTGAATGTCGGAGTATGTGAGGAAAGACCCTCTTCTTGATCCCGGCCCTTTCGGCGGCCTTCTTGATCACCTTGGCAAACATCGTGTAACTCATGGGCTTGCCGGCATCCTTGCCGTTGACGCGGCAGAAGACAAAAGCCTGTGGGTCAATCTCCCCCCTCTTTACGTCATAAGCCGGATGCTTCAGCATCCACGCCCTGAGATAGCTTGCTGTCATTATGATCAGGATTAACCTCTCACCCGTCTTGCCGTGGACCTTGATTTTTGCCCCCCACTCAGTCCAGACTACGTCTCCCCATGTAAGCGATGCGAGTTCCCCAACTCTCAGACCGCCCTCGTAACCCACTGCGATGATTGCTCGATCCCTCTCGTTTACTGCAGCTTCGATCATCCGGCTTATCTCCTCTTCCGTGAGGACATCGGGCTTCTTTTTGTTTGGCTTCTCCCCTCTCAGAACCTTCAATCCCTCCCAATCCTCTCCGTTGAGCCATCTGAAGAACATCCTTAGCCCTTTGCGAAACTCGTTGATCGTGTGTGGTTTGTAGCCGTTGCTCTCTATTTCGAAGAGCACGTCTTTAACATCTTCTGCCGTCCACTCTCTAAACGGCTTATCCTTCCACCTGTGGATTACCCTGAGGGTCTGAATGTAGCGGTTTATCCTGAAGTCAGAAACGCTACGAACTTTGAGATCTCGTGCGAATTTCTTGATTAAATCCTTGTTTTCCTCGCAGAAATCTTCAGACTCGAGTTTTTCGAACTGTCGTGCGAGGGCTTTTTTGATTTTGTGGATGTCGGCCATGGGTATATTACCTTCGAATCATATAAAAAGGTATCGGCTCTTAACCTTTTGATAAAATCCGGGCCCTGGCTTCTCTTCTTAGATTTTAGCTCTTCTGCGCGGTGCTGCACAGAAATTGGGTCGCAGGTCTTTCCTTTTGGTTACCTTTCCTGCAAAGTACCAGTTAGTTCGATTTTCGTAAGAAAAAGTTTAAAAATTAGTTTGAGATATAATCATGGTACGTGCTGCAGCACGGGAACGGGGGGTGATAACTTGGATGTCTCACCCCTTTTGAGACTCTCCGCCTTCGGGATATACTTCCACTCGGTCTTCGTGGCAATAACGCTTGGATTTCCGGTGGCCATAATGGCCCTTCTCTTCAAGTACTCCAGAACGAGTGAGGAGCACTACATGAGGGCTGCAAAAAGGATGACGATGGTTCTGGCCGTTAACTTTGCTCTGGGAGCTGTTACCGGAACTCTCGTTGAGTTTGGACTCGTTCAGGCGTGGCCGGGGACCATACTGGCAATAGCAAGCTTCGTCTTCGCACCGCTTGCCCTCGAACTCATAGCCTTCGCCAACGAGATAGCCCTGCTCGTCCTCTTCATCGTCACGCTGGGTAGGATAAAGCCTGCAAAAAGCCTTGTAATCCTCTTCTTTTACTGGATCTTTGCCTTAATGTCTGGAGTACTCATAACAACCGTTAACAGCTGGCTGGTGGCTCCGTGGGGCACAGGCATTGTGCCTGCTGCAATATACCCCTTCATGCTGGAATTCGGACCTCTGGCAATGGACGCCCAGAAGCTTGTAATTCTTAAGATCCTGCTTCTCGCAAGCGGAAAACCGCTTCAGGCAATCATTCAGAATCCCGAAGTGTCTCAAAAGGTTGGTGTAATCCTTTTCCAGCCAACCATAGCCCTGAATTTCCCCTACGCTCTGTGGAGCGATGTGCACAACCTGCTTGCGGGAATCATAGTCGGAATGTCCATAGCTCTTGCAGCGTGGGCGTTCAGATACCGTAAAACGGGTGATGAGAAGTACATCAGCATAGTCAGGAGCTTTATGCCAATTCTGCTGGTTTTTCTTGTAATCCAGCCGCTTGTGGTTGGGCACTTCATGGCCGAGCAGGTTGTGCACTACAACCCAACAAAGTTCTCAATGATGGAGGATGCAAGGGAGAGCTACAACAATCCCCTCGTCGCCCTCCTTGCCTATGGGGATCCAAGCCACCCGATAGTGGGATTTGACGAATACTACAGAAAATGTGAGAAGCACAGAGATGCAACACTGGGCGATTTAGCTGGAAAGCTGGGTGTGGATGAAAACACGATTCTCGCAACGGCGAAGGAGCTGGGGATCTCTTTAACACCCGAAAAACTTCGAGGTGTGCTGGCTATTAAGCTGAAGGACGTCTGCATTGCAGATCTGCAGAAAGCTGAGGAGAGGATCGGCTTTGTTCACGCAGCTTACTACACGAAGATTGCTGGCGGTGTTGTGGCGTTTCTGGCGGTGATAGCTTTGGCAGGGATTCTGTACAGCATTTCCGTGATATCAGCGATCTCGAAGGGGATATTTGGAGATAGAGTTTTTCTGCTATCGCTGCTCGTTGCTGGTGGATCTATAACCTCTGCCGTGCTGGGGCGGGCAGTCAGAGAGGTGGGCAGAAAACCGTGGACGGTCTATGGACTGTTATGGCCTGAAGAGCTCGTGAGTGCAAATGCCATAACCCTCTCGCCATCCTTCATAGCCTTCATGGCTCTGGTCATTATGGTGGTAGGTGTTGGTGGGCTTTCTGCGATGTACATCGTTGCAACCAAGGAGTTCAGGAGGTGGATGAGATGAATGCCGAAATTCTTGGCTTTTCAGGCTTAGGTCTTGCAGTCCTAATTCATGTTTCCTTCGTCTCTGTAACGCTCGGAGTTGGGTTGATTGCAGCAATTTACCGTTACCTTGGATATTCGAGAGGGGACAGCTACCAAGAGAACTTTGCGAGGAGGGCTTTCAGAATCATGGTAATCTTCGAGCTCTTCTCGGGAGTTTGGGGAACGATAATAACGGTTTTCCTCGCGGGGATGTTTCCCAACCTGCTGGCCCTGGCAACCAACGTCCTCTTCGTTCCAATTCTGATAGCGCTAATAAGCATAATGGTCAGGATACCATCCATAGCCGCCTTCTGGTACACATGGGATCGCATATCTCCAGCGAAGCACAGCCTTCTCGGCTTTGTGATGGCTTTCTCCGGCTTTGGAGTTCCGTTTGGGTTCAGAACGATATTTGCAGAGATAAACTACCCCCATGCTGTGGGCGAGTACCTCGCATCTGGCTCATCTCCTGCCTTTATGGCCTTTACGAATCCAGTTTTCTGGGTAATGTATGCACATACAGTTCTTGCAGTCGTATCTGTCGGTGGATTCGTTCTGATGTCTCTGATGTGCTATGAGGGGGACAGAAAGGGGGCGGAAATTGCGTGGAAGTTTGGCTATTATTTCCTGCCATTCCAGATTGTGGCGGGAATGGCCTACTGGCTGATCCTGAGCAACTATTCACCCTACATCTACAGCATGGTAACGACGGGGAGCTACGCCCCCATTTTCGTGCTGAAAATACTGCTCGTTCTGGCACTGCTGATTGTTGGATTCAGGGTACGGCAAGAGATTGTTGCTGATAAAATCCCACGGTATGCTGAAAGCTTAGGGTTTGTGACCATCGCCATTGCCTTCGTTGGTGAGCTGATGAACTGCGGGGCGAGGTACCCCTACATGGTCATTACCGGCAGTCAGGGCGTTCCGGTCAGTGCCTTCTTCAACTACTATCTCGAAATACCGGCAGCGCTCGTCTATGTCATACTCGGGTTCCTCTTCCTCAGCATTGGTATTTTCTTAGCTGCACTGTTCTACGGATTGCTCAGGGAGTATCTGAAGTCTCCTGAATTTTAATTTTTTAGAAAGTCGATGATGTAGCCGTTAAATTCTTCAGGGTTCTCCAGTTTCGCCAGATGTGCAGAGTTTTTAACCTCCACGAGCTTTGAATTGGGAATCAGGCGTGCGATCTCCCTTCCGAGTGCAGGAGGTGTTGTTATGTCGTACTCGGCAGTTATGACGAGTGTTGGAACGTCAATTTTCGGCAGTAGGGATTCGTAATCGATCTTGCCGAGCTTAGCCGTCACCATGGTGTAGAACCTCTTGTCGTTTTTCCTGATGATCGTTCTGACCATTTCCCTGAGATCCTCCCTGTCCTGGTGGAGGGATGTCTCTGCGATGAATTCCGCAATCTGATCTAAGTTCGGGCTGCTCTCAAGAAGCTTCAATCTTTGCTCAAACATGGCTTTGTCCGGTACCTTGTGGAGGGTGTTTGCGAGAATCAGCGACTTAACCCTCCCAGGATGCTGTTTGTAGAACTCCATGCACACAACTCCACCCATGGAGAGGCCGAGCAGGTTTGCCCTACTCAGCTCAAGGTGATCCATGAGGTTTTTGACATCCACTGCGAAATCTGCTATTGTTATCTCATCTGGAACATCGGACATGCCGAAACCCCTTAAATCGAGAGCTACAACTCTAAAGTGCTCTGAAAGCTCATCGTACTGAAAGGTCCACCCCTCTATGCAGTCTCCAAGTCCATGTATGAGGATTAAAGGCTCACCCTCTCCGCATTCAAAGTACCTCAGCTTCAGTCCGTCTGAGTCAAAAAATCCAAATCTCATGATTTATTTTTTATCTCAGCAATTTAAAAAGCTAATTCATAGAAAGTCAAAGGCAACTTTAATTGACCCGCTATCTTTTTTGTTTATTGCCGCCCACAGGGCCTTCCTGTACTCCTCAATCCTAAACCTGTGGGTCAAGAGCTCTGAGAAGTCCTGTTTTTGAAGCATTTCAACAGCGATGTCAAAGGTATCTCTCTTCTCTCCGTTGATCTCTTCAACACCGCATCCGAAGGTTCCAAGCACCTGAAGCTCTTTGGCAAACACCGGAGCCCAGTCAACATTCATCTTTGCAACTGTACCGGCAATCACTACACTTCCAAGGGGTTTTGCAATTCTCAGGGCCACATCAACTGTCTCTGGACTTCCAACGCACTCAAAGACGACATCAACCCCTCCACCAACAAACATTGGCCTGTCCATAGGTGGGCGGTAGAGTCTCCCACCGGTAATTCCCGCTATCTCCTCAATCGCATTCCCTGTAATGGTTCTATCTGCCCCAAATTTTT
>CBEUCM010000036.1:0-22285 GCA_965541645.1 uncultured Archaeoglobaceae archaeon
GAGGTTCTACCTACAGGAACTTTGATGCAAAGGTTTCTGGACTCATTCTGCACTCTTCGGAGAAACTGCAGTATTTGCAGTATCCGCTCTCCTTCCTTTCCGGCAAAAATCCCCTTTTCACCATTTTGACTCTTTCAATCAGCTTAATCGCCCTCCTTCTGACACCCAGCCCCGGTGTAAACTCCCTCAGCTCTCCCGCATAGGCATAGTAAAAGTAGGAACTATCACCAACGCCCAGCATGTATGCGACCGCAGCCTTCACGGCATCTCTGAACCACACGTCCCTTTCCGGAGGATTTGTGGAGACAAAAAGAGGATACCGCTTTCCGTTGCACTCCACGATCTCATCCACAGTCATGACAACACCAAGTTTTGCCGATTTCACAACCACATCCCAGTCAACAGCCTTGAGTTCTGCAAGCTCGGGGCTGAGAATGAACTTCTCTGCAGCTTTGCTAAAAACGTGCTCATCAAAGAAGTCGTACAGGTTCCTGCACCTCTCCTCTGCCCATTCCAGGTCAAAATCCTGGCGATAGCTCACGTATATCTCCTTAGCTGCATTAACCTCTGTAAAGCTGTCCTCCGCACAATGTACCCTGTAGTAGCAAAGTCGAGGACACACGATGTATGCTGTGACATCACCCATCCTGATCATTGCTCAAGCGTGGCAGAGAGCTGAATAAATTTTTAACCTTCTGACAGAATTTAGATGATGAAAAGGATAGTCGTCACTGCGGACACTCATCTTGAAAGCTGGGATATTCCGGAAAAACTTGCTGAGCTGATGGATAACGCAGACATGGTTATCCATGCAGGTGATTTTGATAGATATGTGATCTACAGAAGATTTGCCGACTACGAGCTTGTGGCCGTTGCGGGAAATGAGGACGATGAGAGGATAAAGGAGGAGCTTCCGAAAGTTACAACCTTAAAGGTTGAGGGGATAAAGGTTGGAGTCGTGCACAGGGGCAACTACCTCAACCAGTTTCACGATCTCGGGTACAAAGCGCTTGAGCTCGGCGTGGATGTGCTCGTTTTTGGCCACCTGCATCGATTTGTTCTTGAAAGGCTCAGAAACGTTTTGGTGCTCTGCCCCGGAAGTCCCACACGACCGAGACTTTCTGCTGCCAGTTGTGCAGAGTTAATTGTTGACGGCAGGAAGGTGGATGTAAGGTACCACGTTGTGCAGCCGCTCTTCTGCGGGATGGATGTTATGAATGCGATAAAACCGGAGGGAGGTTTATGAGGGTTTTTGTACCTGAGAACTGGGATGAGCTTAAAGAGGAGCTGTCCAAGTTTGGAAGAGTTGTTGAAGTTAGGAAGGGTGACGGAGAAGAAGAGTGCTGTGCCTTACTTGGTAAATCTCTGAGGATGGTTGCAGGTCCCAAGAACATGAGGGACGCTCTCGAAATTCTCGCCGATCTTGGGTTCGACTTTGCAGCCATTACCGGCTTCGATCTTGAGTTAGAGGGTCTGGAAAAGGGTCTGGGATTCAAGATTCCGAAAGTGAGAAGTGTCGATGACGCTCTCAACGCCCCTGAGGTTGAGTCCCTGAAATCCATCGTTGTGAAGACGAAATGCGTTGATGGGGTGGAGAAGTGCGGGGCGATGGGGGTATTCGTGGGCTTTGTGAGGAGGGAATCTGACGGCAAAACTGTAAAGCAGCTTGAATACGAGGCCTACGAGGAGGAGCTGAGGAGGAAGGCGAAAGAGATAGAGGATAAAATAAAGGAGATGCCTGGAATCGTAAACGCAAAGATCTACCACAAAACGGGAATACTGATGCCGGGAGAGGACATAGTGTACATAACCGTCATGGGTGAGCACAGAAAGGACATCTGGGAGCCCCTAAAGCAGGCTGTCGAGCTGATGAAGAAGGAGCTTCCCGTGTGGAAGAAGGAGGTGTTCGAAGACGGAGAAATGTGGGTTCACGACAGGGAGTAGAGCAGAATCTTTGTAATCAGACCACCGTACTTGACGAACCTTTCATGGATGAGATTTAGGCCGGCATTCTGCGCTGCCCTCTCGAAGAGCCTGTGTTCTGCGGTAATCACCACCATCCTCGATTCGTCGTGCATGCATTTTCCTGCAGCTTCTGTGAACTTCTCATACAGCTTTTTTATTGCACTTTTCTTCCATATCCTCAGCCCGTAGGGTGGGTTCGTGATTATAACATCGTAATCCCCTTCCAAGCGTGTTGCATCCCCCACAAGGAATGTAATTGTGTCTAAAACTCCAGCATTTTCCGCATTCCTTATTGCACCCTCAAGGTGCTTTTTGAACTTCTCAATCCCGTGCAGATCCACCTTCAGCTGTATGCTCCTCTCTTCCACATCCATCTCGCACAGCTTGCGGTAGATGAAGTCCCTTTTGTTTACAACGCCTCTTGCCATCAGGGCTGCTTCTATCGGTATCGTCCCGCTGCCGCACATCGGATCTACCAATGACTCCTCCTTGCTCCAGCCCGCAATTCTGAGCATTGCACAGGCTATCGTTGCATTCAGGTGTGCAGGATGGTTGTAGACTCTCCACCACCTTTTGTGCAGAGCATCATCGCCTGTAGTATCTAAACCAATGAACAGCTCATCCTCAACAACCTCCACCCTCAGTATGACGTCCGGCGTGCTCAAGTTGACCTTCAGCCTTGCACCATAGCTCTCCATAAAGCTGTCTATCACAGCCTGCCCTGCAACCCTTGCAATGTCCATCGAGGTGAAGTCGTGCTTTCCAGCCCTCATGCTCCGGATTGCAAAGGATCTGCCCTCCATGAACCCAAAATCCAGTTTTTTCACGGCATGGTATATCTCATCCAGAGTCGAAATGTTGCCTCTGTAAAGCAGCACGTTGACTCTTTCCAGCGTTCTTGAGTAGGAGTTGAGAGAGGCAATTAGCCTTTTACTGCCTTCAAAAAATATCCTGCCCTTTCCCATCCTCCTTTCAAAAACCCTTCCTCCCAGCTCTTCCACCTCATTAGCCGCTATATCTTCCAGTCCCGGTGGAAGTGTGGCATAGAACTTCACGGACAAACTTGGATCGCGGGTAAATAAGTTGTACGACAAGACTTTTCTGCACCGGTGAGAAGAATCATAGGTGATTATCCCGGCCAAGCCCTACAGCGATGAGGAGATACTCTCATCCCTTCACCCCCTTGTGAGGGAGTGGTTTCTGTCGAAGTATGCTGAATTCACCCCACCGCAGAGATATGCGATAGTTGAAGCTTTCAAGGGGAACAACGTCCTGATAACTTCTCCCACCGGGAGTGGAAAAACTCTCGCAGCCTTCTTGGCTGCGATAAGCATGCTGATCGAGAAGGCTGAAAGGCAGGAGCTTGAGGACAAGGTGTATGTGGTCTACGTCTCCCCGCTCAAGGCATTAAACAACGACATAAAGAGGAACCTTGAGGAGCCCCTCGCAGAAATCTACGATCTGGCAGAAAAGAGAGGTGTGAAGCTTCAAAAAATCAGGATTGCCGTAAGGACTGGTGATACAGACGCTTCGGAGAGGCAGAGGCAGATGCGAAAACCGCCGCACATACTCATAACAACCCCTGAAACCCTCGCAATCGTTCTGTGCAGCCCCAAGTTCAGTAAATCGCTATCAGAAGTGAGATATCTGATAGTCGATGAAATTCACGCAATCGCCGAGAACAAGAGGGGTGTGCATCTCTCCTTATCCATCGAAAGGTTGCAGAGGATACAGACCGGGAAGATGGTGAGAATTGGTCTGTCAGCAACAATCTCCCCGCTTGAGGAGGTTGCAAGATTTCTTGTGGGGTATGAGTATGGCTCTGAGAGAGACTGCGTTGTGGCTGACGTCACCTTCGAGAAACCAATGGACATAAAGGTCGTATCACCGATAAGCGACTTCTTCTCGGCAAGTGCTGAGGAGATAAGCGAGAAGCTCTACGACTTGCTTGCCGAGTACATCAGAAGTTCAAAAACCACACTCATCTTCACAAACACGAGGAGTGCAACTGAGAGGGTAGTTTACCACCTGAAAAAGAGGTTGAAGGATTTTCCCATTAAAGCTCATCACAGCTCCCTATCCAAGGATGTAAGGCTTGAGGTTGAGAGCGAGCTTAAAAACGGCTCCCTGAGGTGCGTTGTGTCATCCACAAGCTTGGAGCTGGGAATAGACATCGGCTACATAGATCTCGTAATTCTACTCGGCTCTCCGAAGAGCATAAACAGGGCACTGCAGAGAATAGGTAGGAGCGGGCACAGATTGCATGAGGTCAGTGTTGGGAGGATAGTTGTTGTGGACCAGGACGATCTTGTTGAGTGTACAGTTCTGGCGAGGGAGGCGAGGGAGAGGAGGCTGGACAGAGTAAAGATTCCGAAAAAGTGCTTGGATGTCCTCTGCCAGCATGTGGTTGGGATGGCCATAGAGAAGGTTTGGTCAGTCGATGAAGCTCTTGCATTGATAAGAAACGCCTATCCCTACCGAAATCTGACAAAGGAGGAATTTCTTTCCGTGCTGAAATACCTTTCCGGCACATTTTCAGAGCTTGAGAAGAAGAGGGTGTATGCGAAGATATGGTTTGATGAGCAGGAAGGTGTTTTTGGAAGAAGGGGCAAGATGATAAGGCCAATCTACTACCTCAACACCGGAACGATCCCAGATGAAGTGGCCGTGAGAGTTATCACAAAGGATGGCAAGAAGGTTGGAAAGGTCGAGGAGGAATTCGCTGAGAATCTAATACCTGGGGACATCTTCGTGCTTGCGGGCAGAACCTTCAGATTCCTGAAGGCCAAGGGCATGAGCATAATTGTGGAGGAGGTTGAGGGGGAGAAACCAACTGTTCCAAGCTGGTTCAGCGAGCAGCTTCCCCTAAGCTACGATCTCGCAGGAAGGATCAGGAAGTTCAGAGGATGGATGGAAGAAGAGCTGGAGAGGAGTGGCAGAGAGGAGATAATCGAGACCCTAATGGAAGAGTACAAGATCGAGAGAAACGCTGCAAACGCCATCTACCGCTACTTCATGGAACAGAAGCTCTTCAGTGAGATACCGACAGACAGAAGGCTGGTGGTTGAGAAGTACGAGGGGGACAGGAACTACTACTTCTTCCACACCCTTGTTGGTAGAAGGGCGAACAGTGCGATTGCGAGGGTTTTCGCCTATCGGGTTGGCAAGATAAAGAACTGCAACGTCCAGATGGGGGTTTGCGACAACGGCTTCGTCCTCATTCTCCCACCTTACAAAAAACTGACGGATGCAGAGATTGAAAGCCTGTTCATAATTCCCGAGTTTGAGGAGCACCTGAGAAAAGCATTGGACAGAACGGAACTTCTGAGGAGGAGGTTCAGGCACGTTGCAGTAAGAAGCCTGATGGTTCTGAGAAACTACTTGGGCAGAGAGAAGAGTGTGTGGAGGCAGCAGCTGAGCGCAGACTCCATCCTGAACTTCCTGAAGAAGTACTACCCCGACTTCCCCGTGCTGAGAGAGACCTACAGGGAGATAATGGAGGATGCGATGAACATAGACGATGCAATCGACTATCTATCCAGGGTTGGAAGGGAGATCGAGCTTGTGATCGTGAGAACGCCCTACCCAAGCCCCTTCGCCTTCAACATGTACCTGCTGGGCGAGCAGGATGTTGTGCTGATGGAGGACAGGAGGAAGGTGCTGAAAGAGCTACACGAGAAGGTTATGGGTGTGATACAGAATGCAGCGAATTAAGATGTATCTGGACTTTATTAAGATAGAGCACACGCTCTTTGCCCTGCCATTCGCCTATGCAGGGGCCTTTCTCGCTGCTGGAAAGGTGATAGACTTCAAACTGGCTCTTTTAATTCTTACAGCCTTCACAGGACTGAGAACGGCATCCATGACCTTTAACAGAATAATAGACAGGGAGATTGATGCGAAAAACCCAAGAACTGCGTCAAGACATCTGCCAGCAGGTCTTATAACGCTGAGAGAAGCTTACATAATTGCCGCCATCTCGCTCGCAATATACTTCATCTCTGCAGCTCTGATAAACAAAACAGCCCTAATGCTTTCCCCAATACCTGCAATAACTGCCTACATCTATCCCTATCTCAAGAGGTTTACCTGTCTCTGCCACTACGTTCTGGGGCTAAATCTTGCCTTCGCCCCGCTTGGTGGATGGATAGCGGTTACGGATTCGATAGACATCATGGGCACGGAGCTTGTGCCGGCAATTCTGGGAGTTGCGGTGATGTTCTGGGTTGCGGGATTTGACATCATCTACGGCCTGCAGGACATCGAATTTGACATGAAGGAGGGGTTGCATTCAATCGGGGCACACTTTGGGGTTAAAGCTGCCCTCTGGGTGTCAAGAATCAACCACGCCCTTTTCCTCCTCCTAACATCTCTCGCCCTGTACATCTACAATGCAAGAATTTCCCTCTTCTTCCTTCCGATCATCGCTCTTCTCCTCCTCTACGAGCATCTCACCGTCAGGGATGGATACGATGAGGAGAGAATACAGGTGGCCTTTTTCCACACAAACGCTGCGATCAGTGCTGTTCTCCTTCTGTCCATATTCTCCAACGTGCTGCTGGCGTAAAGCAGATTAACACTGCTATCAACGAACAGCGTGCTGTCGAAAATAAAGAGAAGGTACAGAAGAAGAATATCAGTGGGCAAGCTCGTCGAGCAGTTGTGGTGCGAAAAGAAACTTGAACTCAAATTGCTGCACGGAATTGAGCACAAAACGAGGGAAATGAGGGAAGGAGAGAGGATACACAAGAAGATCTCTTACAGAGAAAATCTTCCAAGGCCGAACAACTTCATCGACTGGCTGGGATTGCAGCTTCACCTGAGCGACCTCAGCCTGGCCAGTTTTAGAGAGAATGGCCATGCAAGAGAAGTTTTTCTGGTTGCCAGCATTGAGCCATGGGAGTGGTATTTGACAGGCTCGATAGACGAGATCAGGCTGCTCAGCACGAAATCGCAGGTTGTGGAGGTTAAAACCACGAGAAAGGGCAGAGTTCAGGCCATCAGCTCCCACAGGCTGCAGGTGATGCTCTACCAGAGAATGCTGAACGCTCTGAGAGAGCAGGACTACTCTGAGAACGTCAGGAAAGCGTACGGGTTGAGGTGGAGGGATGCAGTGAGCGAAAGCTTTGCAGAGCTTGCGGGCATCGAGAAGAGAGAGCTGGTGCAGATATCCAGCAGCCTTGCAGCAAAAATTGCTGGCATACCAAAGCCATCGAAGGAGGGGAAAATAACTTACGTGGACCTCAACTCAGGAAGTGCGATCGGAGAGGTGTGGCTTAAGGTAAACGACACCCTGCTGGATGACGTGCTGAGCTTCGCCAGATCCTACTGGACTGAGGAAAGAGGGGCAATCAGAGCGAGAGAGCGGTGGAAGTGCAGGTACTGTGAGGTAAGGAACCTTTGCAACCAAAACATATTTATTTGATTAATGGTCAAATTATTTTTATGATGTCGGGAATATGGGTTACAAGCGTTGAAATCCTCAGGAAGAAGAAACCTGATGAAGTCGAAGAGTTTGGAGGAGGGGAGTGATGAACGCTGTCGAGGAGCTTCTGCTGGTTTACGATCCAAGCAAGCTTAGCTCCGAGGCTTCAGCCCTCATGGAGAGGTTCCTCTCCAGAGCCGTTCTGAAGTACGTCTTCCTGCAGGAAGACATGGACGATGAGGTTAGCACGGCAATAGAGCTCATGAAGAGGTTGATGGCCAATCTTTAATTTTTTATAATCCCAATAAAATTTTTATACTACTGATATCAAGTGTCAACATGAACAAAAACGTGGCAGTAGTACTTGGGATCATAGTGCTCGTGATTGTGGCGGCAGTTGGTGTCATGGCGTTGAGGGGCGAAAGCTATGCGGTTTTCAAGGACGTCAACCTGAAGCTTGACAGGGTGAACGAGACCCACGCCTCAATTCAGTTCATCTTCGACATAAAGAAGGCGGGTGTTGACACACTGAAAATAGATACCGACATTTACGATGCGGCAACGGGACTTCTGCTGGACGAATACACTGAGATTGTGGAAAGCAAAAACAACACCTTCAGGCATATCATGACAATCCCCTTCGAGAAGACGAGAGACTACAAGATCGTGTTCAGCCTGATGAAGGGAGAGAGGGTGTTTGACAGATATCGCACGACATTCAGAAACCTTGAAACCCTCGTATCTGATGAGGAGGAGCTGAAGGCTACTCTGAGAGGTGCAGACTTCCTTCTTCTCAGCACTACCAATGAGAGTGTTAGGTTCAAGGCCAGATTCTACGTGGAAAGTCTGAGGAACTACTCAACCACGATGAGGATGAAGGTCGTTCAGACCGAGTCCAACGTGCTTGTTGGCGAGAACTGGTTCAACTTCACCCTCGTCAAGGGCAAAACGAGCATAGTTGAGTCCGACTTCACAGTGCCGAGAAACTACAACTACATCGTAAAACTTGAGGTGTGGAGAAACGGAAAGCTGCTCAAAACCTGGAGCGATCAGATCAAGCTTGCACCAACGAAGGTGATTCCGTCCGGGTTAAAGGAGGAGAAGATGGACTTTAAGGTTGACAAGTTCGTAAAGGAGACCGAGCCGGAATACATGTACAGATCTGGAGGAGGCATGCCTGGATTTGAAATTCTCGCAGCGGTGGTGGCTATGATAGCCGTCGCTGCATGGAGGTCTAAAAGTTAATATGCCCAGCACGCACAGAGAGATCGATGAGACTCTTCGTTGCGGTGGATCTGAATGATGATCTCAGAGACAGGCTCACGCCCATAACAAAAGAGGTATCAAAATTCAGCGGTGTGAGGGCCGTAGAGCCGCAAAACTTGCACATTACCCTACTATTTCTTGGTGAGGTCAGAGACGAAAGAGTCGGAGCAATAGAGAACGAGCTTTCTCAGGTGGAGTTTAACCCTTTCAGGATCAGGTTAAGGGGGATTGGAGCCTTTCCCAACCCCTCCTCCCCCAGAGTTGTTTGGGTGGGAGTTGAGGATGGTGGAGAGCTAAAGAGGCTTGCCGACTCCGTGTATCAGCGACTTGAAAAGCTGGGATTCAGGAGGGACAAGGACTTTTCAGCCCACATTACAGTTGCGAGGGTCAAAAAAAGAAACCCGTCTATAGCAGAGTTCATCAAAAAGTACAGCTCATCCGAGTTCGGAGAGATGGATGTTAACTGCTTCAAGCTAAAGCAGAGCATTTTGAGGCCGCAGGGACCAATATACAAAGACGTAAGAGTGTTTGAGCCATGAAGGTCGAAGATATTCTCGCAGATGCGTTAAAGCTCGTTATCCCCGATGAAGATGAGGTCAAAAGGGCTAAGGAAGCGGAGCAGGAGCTCAAAAAGAGGCTCGACAGCCTTGGTGTCGAGTACATCTTCGTTGGGAGTTATGCAAGAAACACGTGGCTTAAGGGTAGCCTTGAGATCGACGTATTCCTTCTGTTTCCAGAGAGCATGGACAAGGAAGAGCTGAGGGCTAAGGGTCTTGAAATTGGCAAAGCGGTGCTCGATGAATACGAGATAAGGTACGCTGAACATCCCTACGTTCATGGCAGGGTTAAAGGTGTTGAGGTTGACGTCGTTCCATGCTACAAGCTCAAGGATGCTAAAAACATCAAATCTGCAGTTGACAGGACCCCCTTCCACCACAGATGGCTGAAAGACAGGATAAAGGGCAAGGAAAATGAAGTCAGACTGCTGAAGGGTTTTTTGAAGGCCAATGGCATTTACGGGGCTGAGTACAAGGTGAGGGGATTCTCCGGCTACCTGTGTGAGTTGCTGGTGGTCTTTTATGGCACTTTCCTCGAAACCCTAAGAAATGCAAGAAGGTGGACAAGGAGAACAGTCATAAACATCGCCAAGGGTGAGGTCAGGAAGGGAGAGGGATTCTTTGTTGTTGATCCTGTTGACGAGAAGAGGAACGTTGCTGCGAACCTCAGCCTTGACAACCTCGCAAAGTTCGTCCACCTATCTCGACTCTTCATCGAATCGCCCTCGCTGAGCTTCTTCAAGCCCCCGGAGGAGGTTGAAATTGATAGAGAGAGGATGATGGAAATACTGAGGGAGAGAAATTCCGCTGTATTTGCCGTAAAATTCGAAAAACCAGACATAGTGGAGGACAACCTCTACCCCCAGCTTGAGAGAGCTTCGAAAAAGATATTTGAGTTTCTTAAAAGGGAGAACTTCATGCCACTTAGATATTCCTACACCGCACGAGAAAGCTGCTACCTGCTCTTTGAATGCCAGATAAAAGAGATATCAAAGGTTTTCAAGCGGATTGGACCACAATTTGAGGACGAAAAGAATGTGAAGAGATTCTTATCCAGAAACAGACCATTCAAGCCTTTTCTGGAAGATGGTAGGTGGTGGGCCTACGAGTACCGGAAGTACACAACTCCCCAGGAGGCTGTGAGGCATTATATTTCAACACACTGGCATACGCTTGGCAAAAATGTTGGAGAGAACCTTTCAAAGAGCTTTGAGATACTGAGCGGAGAAAAGCTTGTGAAGGAGCCAATAACTCAGGAACTTTGCACGTTCCTGGGGGTGAAAACATGAAGGTGACCTTCCTCGGAACTGGAGTTGCGGTTCCCTTCGAAAACAGGGCTCAAAGCTCGATACTTGTTGAGGATGGCGGTACTAAAATTCTTATCGATGCGGGTATCGGATGCTACCACCGGCTTGAGGAGCTTGGGGTGGGTGTTGACGAGATTGAGGCAATCTGCATAACCCACCACCACCTCGACCACAACGGGGATGTGCTGAACATCCTCAAAGCGAGGTGGCTTCTGAACTGCAGCCCTCTGACAATTTTTGGGCCACCTGGCAGCAGAGCCTTCTTCGAATCCCTGCTTGAAGCCTACCCCTACCTGAGGGGTAAGCTCGGGTTTCACGTTGACGAAAGGGAGAGTTTTGACATCAACGGTATTGCCTTCAGAACCGTGAAAACCCACCACTCCATCGAGAGCAGAGGATATGTGGTGGAGAATGCTCTGGCTGTTAGCGGAGACACTAAGGCGTTCAGGGAGTTCATATCCCAAGAATGCAGCGTCATGGTTCATGAACTCTCGCTACCCTTTGGGTACGAGGCAGACACCCACACCACTCCTGAAAACCTGAAGGGCGTTTTGAAGTACTGCCAGGCAGAGAAGCTGTATCTGACGCACCTCTACCCGATGGCCCATGCTGTGAGGGACAGAATTTTGGATTACCTTGAGTTTAACTCCATCATCGCTCAGGACAAGATGAGCTTTAAAGTGTAAAAAAATTAAAATAGTTACCGGGAGAAGCTGTAAAGGTGATGCTGATGGATGAAGAAGTTAACAGGATCATCACTTTATGTGGTAAAGACTGGGCAAAAATCGGAACGGAGTTCATATTTCTTGGAGGAAAGGCTGAATGTGAAAACTGCAAGATCAAAAAAACATGCCTGAGGTTGAGGGAGGGTTCAAAGTACAAGATCGTTGGGCTGAGGGATGGAGCGGTGCAGGAGTGTCCGTTACACGATGAGGGAGTTGTGGCTGTTGAGGTTGTTGAGCTGCCAATAATCGCACTGATAGACTCCAAAATTGCCGTTGAAGGTGCTAAGTTCCACTACGAGGTCAAGAAATGTGACGTTTTCAACTGCAGCATGTACTCCCTCTGCCATCCAATCGAGCTTATAGATGGAGAGAGCGTGGTTGTCGAGAAGGTAATTGGGGACGCCCCGGAAAAATGTCAGAAGGGTTACAGCGTGGTTGTGGCAGAACTCAGAAAGGTCGAGGCAGAGTAAAAATTCAGAAAAGAGGCTTTAGAATCACTGCATTCTCTACATTTTTTCTGAAGATTTCCGGATCTGCATCTGTCTGGGGTATAGCGCCATAGTGCATTGGGATGTAGTACTTGGCCTTTATATCTCTGGCAGCCTGAATTGCCTCATTTACGTCCATCGTGTATGTCCCCCCAATGGGCAGCAGAGCTACATCCACCTCAATGTCCTTCATTTCCGGAATTCTGTCAGTATCGCCCGCATGGTAGATCCTAACCCCGTCAATCTCCACAATGTATCCGACACAGTTCTCCTTGTGGAAGGGCTTGTCGATGTTGTAGGCTGGAACAGCTTTAACTTTAACGCCCTTTATCTCCACCTCCTCTCCCGTTCGAAGCTCGCAGCTCTGATAGCCCTCAATTACACAACCATGCGGGTGGATAACAACCGTGTCGTCTTTCGAGAGACTTCTTATTGCCTTGATATCCTTGTGGTCAAAGTGATCGTGAGTCACAAGGATGATATCTGCCTTCTCAAGGCCCTCAGGCACTTCATAGGGATCAATGTAGAGCGTGCGAGATCCTTTGATTTTGAAGCCTGCATGCTTCAGCCACGTAATCACCACATTGTTGTATACAAAACTGCTTTCCGTCGCCATGACAAAAGATGGTTTTAATAGTTAAAAAAGTTACCACTTGCTAAACTTTTTAAGGCGGAAGATTTTTATCCACTATCAGGGGTGGAAAGCGTATGATCTGGCAGGGAAGGAGCAGAAGAAAACCGACTGGTGGATTTTACAAGCGCCTTAGGAAAAAGAGAAAATACGAGCTTGGCAGGGAGCAGGTAGAGACGCTGGTTGGGGAAAGAAAGCTGAAAAAGATAAGAGTGAGGGGTGGGAACTACAAGCTCAAGCTCTTTGCTGATAAGTACGCCAACGTTTACGATCCAAAACAGAAGAAGGTCGTCAGGGCAGAGATCCACAGTGTCGTAGAGAATCCCGCCCACGTGCACTACGCAAGAAGAAACGTGATAACAAAGGGAGCGATAATCGCAACGTCCATTGGAAAGGCAAAGGTGACGAACAGACCCAGTCAGGAGGGAGTTATCAACGCTGTGCTAATCGAGTAGGGGTGCCGATAAAAGCAGTAAAGCGGTGACGGCGGGATAGCTGAGACCGATGCACCGGCACCCCATAAAGATATTATCGACAATTGTATAAAATACTTTCGCTCAGTGTCGAAGTTTTTAAAAAGAAATTTTATTTCAAAAATTCTTCCGATGTAATTATCCTGGCATTGAACACATTCTGCATGTGCCTTATTCCATACTCCTGCTCGTAATCGCTCAGAGCCTTTGTGCAGTCCTCTATAACTGCAACTTCATAGCCCCTCAGAACCGCATCCCCAGTGGTGTGAAGCACACATATGTTCGTCGCCACCCCGCAAACGTAGAGCTTCTTCACCTCCAGTTCCCTGAGCAGGAGGTCCAAGTCTGTACCAAAGAAGGCAGAGTATCTCCTCTTTCTAACGTAATAGTCCTTGCTTTCAGGTTCAAGCTCATCAATGATTTCAGCCCCCTTAGTGTTCATCACACAGTGCTTTGGCCATATCCTGAACTCCACATCATCTTCACGATGCCAGTCCTGAGTGAAGATGACCGGCATTCTTTCCCTTGCCGCTTTCACGACTTTTGCTGTTGGGCCAGATATGCTCTCGGCATTGGGTATATAGAGGGTACCATCTTTGTAGCAGAAATCCTTTTGCATGTCAACAACAAGAAGGGCCTCCATGTTGTTAGTTGGGGAATGGTAGATATATTTTTACCCGGGAAGATAGTGGTTATGGGACTTACTCACATCGAGGGTGACAGGGTGAGAATGGTGGATATTTCGGAAAAAAAGGATGTTCGAAGAACCGCAACTGCTGAGGGGTTTATAAAACTGAAAAAGGACACAATCAAAGCCATTATTGACAATAAGGTGGCCAAGGGCAATGTGCTTGCAACAGCCAACGTTGCAGCTGTTATGGCTGTGAAAAAAACACCTGAGATCATTCCGATGTGCCATCCCATTCCCATCACCTCAGTCAGTGTTGTATTCGACGTGCAGGATGACAGGATAGGAGTCAGATGTACGGTCAAATCAACCGGAAAAACGGGTGTGGAGATGGAGGCTCTTACTGCAACAAGCGTTGCACTGCTGACGATATGGGATATGGTCAAATCTTTGGAGAAGGACGAGAGTGGGAATTATCCAGTAACGGCAATAACATCGATAAGGGTTGTCGAAAAGGTGAAGGAAGATGATTGACAGACTGAAGAAGTTCGTGCTGGGTGGGGAAAAGGAGAGAGAAGTCGTGGAGCTGATAAGGCAGCACATTGGCCTCATAATAGACACATGCGAGCTGATGAAGCTGATAATAGAGAAAAACGATGCCGGAGTTGTTGGAGACATCTGCGAGGCGGAGAAGATGGGTGACGCAATAAGGAGGGACATTGCAGTCAAGATACATTCAGGAGCCTTCATCCCCGCCCTAAGGTCAGATTTCTGCAACCTTGCCGAGGAGCTTGACGAGATCCTTGATGAGCTGGAGGATATAGCGACACTCTTCCTGCTGATAGGGGATATACCCGAAGAGCTGAGAAAGGACTTCGTGAGAATTGCCGAAGTTAACGCAAGGATGAGCGGGGAGCTGATGACCGCGTTCAATGCTTTGGAGGAGGGTGGAATGAGTGAGATACTGCTGAAAATCAAGATATCGGAGGAGGAAGTGGACAGCATAAAGACCAGAATCTACCAGAAGCTGCCCCAGATGAAATTCAACAATTTCGCAGAGTGGTACTTTTTTATAAGATTTGCCGAAAAACTGATAAACGTTAGCGATCTAATTGAGGATGCCGCAGATACCATCCAAGTCCTGAGTGTGAGCATGAGGTAAATTACACTTTTGAGTTTACAGTACAGAAATTTTATTTTCATGCGAAAATTTTATTTTAAGGTCAATCGAGACCAGTTTATGGACATCCTTGCGACCGCTTTCAATTCTGCTGAGGACGGTGATAGAATACTGATCTCCTTCCCGGATACCTATAGCTTTTACGCTGTCAGCAGATGGCTTTCGGAGCAATTTGGAGATCCCGTATGGATACTCTGGACCGATGCTGCGGTAGAGCGTATAAATCACCTCGGAAAAAAGTACGGCTTTCCAACCTTTGGAGAGGCGGTAGTAATCGGCTCAAGAAAGGACTGTGAGTTTCTAAACGTAATCGGCAGGCACGATGTTTTTGACGACCCCAAAGCAATAATGGACTCGCTGCAATCTCAGAACCGCATAATCGTCTCCCTCGGGATCAACTTCTTGGAGCTTTTTGGGTACAGCCTATCCAAGGCGATAGAGATCCTGATTGAGCACGAGAAGGGCATAATGTGCACCTCAGTAATAGGAGAAATTCCGGACAAGATCCTGCCCTTCCACGATGTGGTTATCGAGATAAGGAAGAGTGAGGACTCCTTTCTTTCCTTCCACACCTACGTTGCCAAGATGAAGTTCTCGATGGAGGGTGGGGTGGCTGAGGTCGGGGATATTCTGCCACTGAACGAGTAGGTAAAAAATATATTCATGCCTTCTTCATTAGGGCTAATGGGCATAGAGCAGCAGATCAGAGAACTGGAAGAGGAGATAAAAAGGACCCCCTACAACAAGGCCACGGAACACCACATAGGCAGACTGAAGGCAAAGCTTGCAAGGCTGAGGGAAGAGGCTGAGAAGCAGAAGGCAAAGACTTCTCGACCTGCCTTTTCAATAAAAAAGGAGGGTGATGCTACAGCAGTCCTTATCGGATATCCCTCCGTTGGGAAATCCACAATACTCAACAAACTGACTGGGGCAAAGAGTGAGGTTGCAGATTACGACTTCACCACGCTAAAACCAGTTCCAGGAGTGCTGAACTACAAGGGTGCGGCAATACAGATCATAGACGCACCGGGGATCTTGGAGGGGGCATCAAAGGGAAAGGGAAGGGGTAAGGAAGTGCTCTCTGCCGTGAGGGTTGCAGATCTGATTATAATTGTGGCCGACGTCTTCAACCTCCACACCTTAGACATCGTCAAAAAGGAGCTTTACGAGAGCGGAATCAGGCTGGATCAAAAGCCACCAGATATCGTGATACGCAAGAAGGAGAGGGGTGGGGTAAGGATAAGCTCGACGGTCAACCAAAAAATAGACGAAAAGACCATTGTCGAGATACTCAGAGAGTACAAGATCCACAGCGCAGATGTCGTGATAAGGGAGGAGCTAAGCATAGAGAGGTTGATTGACGCCCTTGCCGGCAACAGGGTGTACATACCATCTCTTGTAGTGGTAAACAAAATCGATCTAATGGATGTGAACGTTGAGGGGGCAATAAAGATCTCGGCTGAGAAGGGAATAAACCTCGATGAACTTAAAGAGGCGATATACCGAAAGCTCGATTTCATCAGGGTTTACCTAAAACCTCCCGGCGGGAAGGCAGATATGAACAACCCCATGATCCTCAGAAGAGGGGCAAAGGTTGAGGACGTGTGCAAAAAGCTCCACAGGGATTTTGTTGAAAACTTCAAGTATGCAAAGGTTTGGGGAAAATCCGTGAAGTTCGATGGTCAGAGGGTTGGATTAGATCACATAGTTGAAGATGGAGATATTTTAACGATTTATGCATAGTATTTACCACTTTGGTCAAAACCGGTAAATCCATTTATATACCTTTGTCAAAGTATCTGCAGAGGTGATGCAAGATGGTGATGGTAAAGCTGTTCACATCTCCAACCTGCCCCTACTGCCCGAGGGCAGAGAGAGTGGTGAGCAAGGTTGCAAAGGAGGAGGGAATACTGGCGATAGAGTTGCCTGTTAACACTGAACAAGGTATGAGAGAAGCGCTTAAGTATGGCATAAGAGGAGTTCCAGCAGTGGTTGTTGACGAGAAATATCTCATCTTGGGTGTTCCGGATGAGATCGAGCTCAAAAAGCTGATAAGAAACCTGAAAGGAGGTGAATTGAATGAAGCAGCTTAATGGAGAGGAATTTAAAAGAGTGATCGAGGGCGAAAAACTGGTTGTGGTTGACTTCTATGCAGACTGGTGCATGCCATGCAGGTACCTCAGCCCAGTGCTTGAGAGGCTCTCAAAAGAGTACGACGGACAGGTGGAGTTCTACAAGCTGGACGTTGATGCCAACCAGGACATAGCATTTGAGTACGGGATCTCAAGCATTCCAACCGTGCTTTTCTTCAGGAAAGGCAAGGTCATCGGAGGGTTCATTGGTGCAATGCCGGAAAGTGCTGTAAAGGCTGAGATCAACAAGGCTCTGCAATCATGAAGTCCATAAAAGAGATGATCTCAACGCTCAACTGCGGAAACATGTTTGAATGCCTGTTTGGCCTAACTTCGGCAGACATCAAGGTGTACGATGCGCTGCTTGATGGTAAGGAGAGGGTGGAGGATATAAGCAAGGCTGTGGGAAAGGGTGAGAGTGCAGTATATAAATCCCTTCAGAGGTTGCTGATTGCAGGAATGGCCTACAGGATTAAAATGCCGCTCGACGGGGGCGGCTACTACTACATTTATCGTCCAACCCCAAGGGAGAGGGTGGCGGAGGAGATCGAAAGATTAATTGAGGATCTGGTTGAGAAGGTAAAAGAGGCGCTGGAGGAGTTCATGAATGATAGCAGTCTTAGGCTGCATGGGATGCGGAACCTGCAGTAGAGTATGTCCCGTCCCCGAGGCCATAATCAGAGAGGGAGGGAAGGTTGTCAGAATTGATGCCAGCAAATGCAAGGAGTGCTACGAGTGTGTGAAAGCATGTCCCTACGGGGCACTCATAGTCATGGACTAACCGTTGAGGACGTTATAAGGTTGCTCGGCAACGATGAGGAGAGCAGGAAGGCTGTGAATCTGCTACTAAAACACTGGAGGGACGGGCGAATTCCTGCCAGAGATCTGGATGATGAGACGGCTTTGCTTCTTGACCACTTCAGACTCGCCGTACCGATCACAGCGATTCACAACTCGCTCTCCTGGAAAATGAGGCTTTTCTCAATTTCAGACATGGAAATACCCTACATCATACGATTCTTTTTTGAGGATCTAAGCAAGGGCCATGCAGACTGGAGGAAAGCTATCAAAAGGTACTTCAGGACAATTGGAGAGGATAAACCGGAAGACTTTGTTAGCATTTTTGAGGAGATCATAAGGAGAAGCCAGAGACTGATTGTATGTGGAGAAGACATAGTGGATGTCTCAATGAGGTTTGGGAGAGATGGAGGGGTTGTTATAGCGGAAATGAAGGGGGCTGGTTTGATCAGCCCAACTGTCGGTTGTGGGGGTTTTGGGACAAAGACGAGGGCGCCACTTTACGAGGTAAACAGGTTCTTCGCCCTTTTGATTGGCTAATGCTCTGCCAATCCTCGCTTCTCACCTTCAGCCCTGCACAATCTGCTGCCTGTATTCATTGTACTTTTCAAAAGCTTCTTCAGCCTTCTTCCTATCTCCCAAAGCCTCATATGCTTCTCCAACGTGCTTCCACCATGCAGGATCACTTTCAGCCTCCTTCTCGCAGTACTCGGCAAATTTAAGCATTGCTTCTCTTGCCCTCTCCTTCTCCCCAAGCTTCTCGTATATTTTTGCAACATCCTCCCAGAAGACGCCTTCTTCTTCAGCTTCTTTGATGTAGTAATCCAATGCCCTCTTCCAGGCCCTCTCAGCATTTTCAGAGTCGCCCATGTCCTCGTACATCTTTGCAACATCCTCCCAGAACCAGGGCTCATCCTCAGCATACCTCTCCAAGCACTTTGCCGCTTTCAGCATTTCGCCAGCCTTCTTGTACATCTCGTAAGCTTCTTTCCAGTAGTACGCCTCCTCCTTCTCTTCAGCAAGCTCCTCATATATCTCGGCGGCTTTCGAATAGCGCTCGGCTTTCTCATAGCACCATGCAGCTGACTCCTTCAACCCTTCCTTCAGATAGCATTCTGCAGCCCTCTCATAGTCTCCTTTCTTTTCGAACTTTCTTGCTGCAGCCCTGTATCTGCCAGATCTCTCAAGCGCATCTGCACCCCTCAACCTCTCGTAGAGGCTGAGATCCGGTTCAGAGATCCACCACAGGCCAAAAACAAGCAGAACTAAGTAGGCAATCGTAATGTAGGCAACATGCAATGGCCTGTCCCACACATAGCATTGGTAGGCTGCATAACCCGATGCTGCAAGGGAGAGCAGTGCAGGAAGGGAGTACTTCGACTTTGCGTAAACAAGGATAGCTAAGAAAAAGGCAGACATCACAGCAAGGAGAGCATAGCCCAAAAACAGCACCACCCTAAGCAAAAACACCAATCCAAAGCTGTAGGCTATGAAACCTGCAATAGCAAGCAAAGCAGCAACTCCTGCCACAAGCAGCGCTGTGAATCTGTCCATGTCATGAGTTGAGGATTTGCGATATATTACTTTTGTTTCAACTTCTCCAGCACCAAAGCGAGCTTTTCAATTGACTCAGACAGCTCCTTAACCTCCTCAGGCGACCCTGCCTCCACAATCATATCACATACCCTTGAGATGGCCCTTTCGATCTTCTCATACAGTGTCTCCCTACTTCCCCCCGCCCCACTTCCTTCATCAGAGCTTTCAGAACTTTCAAATTTTTCAGCCCTTTTTTCGATGGCACTGTCTTCAAACACCGCCTCCCTCCCGCAGGAGGGGCAGAATATTCTTCCATCCTTCTCAAAAAGGGGGACCTTGCAGTCTGGGCAGTGATGGGCGAGCATCTTTGCCCCTTTATAAAGAAGCTCCGCCGCATTTGAGATACCTTTTTCCGAAATTTTTTTATCACTCACGACATCAAGTTGAGTCCGAGCTATTAAAACTTTGCAGTTTTGAGGGGTGGTGAGCATGGCGAAGAAAGAGCTCGATGCGGTTCTGGATACCCTCGACAGTATTATCCACGATGAAACCGTGCCGAGAAACGTGAGGAAGGTTGCGAGTGAGATAAAGGAAAAGCTTATCACAACCGATGAGCTGTCTCTGGAGGCAGCATCTGCAATTTCGGTACTTGAGGATATCTCCGCCGATCCCAATCTTCCGATGCATGTAAGAACAATGATATGGAACCTTACCAGCCAGTTAGAGAGGATTTCCGTTGAGTGAGCTTAAAAGGGAGTTGCTTCGTAAATCAATACATTTTAGCGGGCTAATCTACATACCCGTCTATCTGCATTTTGGGAAAGAGGTCGTTGTAAGCGGGATAATATTAGCTCTCTTAGTGGCCTTTCTACTCGAGTACCTGCGCATAAAACACGGCCTATTCGGCTATCTTGCAAGGGAGTACGAAAGGGATAAGGTGGGGGCGCACGTCTATTTTGGTTTTGCAGCTTTGCTCATAACAGTCCTCTTCCCAATGGACACCTGCTTTGTAGCAGTCTCTACAGCTTTAATAGGAGATGGAATTGCAGGAATCTTTAAAAGAGCCAATTTGGAGGAGATTGCAACGGCAATGATGGTTATCGCCCCCTTAGCGTTCATTGCCACCTTCTCGCTGGCTGTAATCCCTGCAGCACTGACAGCCTGCATTGCTGGGGCCGCAGTTGAGAGGGTGGAGAAGATCGGAAGGTATTACGTTCAGGATAACCTCTCGGTGCCTGTTGTGACTGCAGCAACCTACGAAATCACAAAGTATATCATCACATGGACTTAGGCTGAGTATGGATGAAAGAGAGGCCCTGAAGATTTCAAGGGAGGTTGCATCCAAGGTCAGAGAAGCCATAATGAAGATGCCCCTCAGGGAGAGAAAAGTTACAGTGGGAATGGGGAAGGATGGTACTCCCACCAAGGCCGCAGACAGGGTGGCAGAAGAGATTGCTTTGGGTATTCTCGGCAGGGAAAGACTCACAGTTGTTACTGAGGAGTCAGGAGTTGTGGGAGAGGGAGACGTCTTCGTCGCTTTAGATCCGCTGGATGGGACCTTCAATGCGACTCGCGGCGTGCCAATATACTCTGTCAGTTTATGTTTCTCCGACTCAGACAGGCTCAAAGATGCCTTTTTTGGATACGTGTGCAATATAGCTACGGGTGATGAATACTACGCAGACAGCACAGCATACAAAAACAACGCCAGAATAGAGGTCAGCAGAGAGTCGTCAGTTTACTGCAATGCTATCATCTACTATCCCCACAAGAAATATCCGTTCAGGAGGATGAGAATTTTTGGAAGTGCTGCAACTGAGCTGTGCTTTTTTGCCGAAGGGGCTTTTGACTGCTTTATAGATATAAGGGAAAACGGAATGCTCAGAATATACGACGCTGCTGCGGGCATATTCATAGCAGAGAGAGCAGGGGCGAGAGTTACAGATGATACAGGAAAAAAGCTGGGAGATAAAAAATTTGATATGAAGGAGAGGCTTAAAATTGTGGCGGCGAATAAAGAACTGCATCCCAAGCTCCTGGAGCTGATAAAATGAAAGCTGCAATTGTCTACAAAACTGATGGGATTCTTGGCAGGGTTGAAAAAGTTCTTGAGAGCCTGGACGTTTCGTTTAGGTCGTTCAGCTCACCCTCGCAAGAGCTGGAAAACTACGACTTCATAGTCAGCATCGGTGGAGATGGGACAATATTGCGAATTTTGCAGAAAATTAAGAACTGTCCCCCAATTTTCGGGATAAACACCGGCAGAGTTGGACTGCTAACCCACTCAACACCCGAAAATTTTGAGGAAACACTGAAAAAAGCTGTAAAAAATTTTGAAGTCGAGAAGTTCCCGAGACTTACCGGTCACGGCGTTCTCGCATTGAACGAGTTCGCAATACTGAGTAAACAGCCAGGAAAAATGATGAATGTTGGGATATACCTCGATGGTGTGGAGATCGACAGGTTGAGATGTGATGGTGTAATTATTGCAACCCAGATCGGCTCTACCGGCTACGCCTTCTCCGCAGGAGGGCCAGTTGTGGATCCCTACCTCGACTGCATCATAATCGTACCCATCGCACCCTTCAGATTTGGCTGGAAGCCCTTCGTTGTTAGAATGGACAGAAAGGTTGAAATTTGCGTTGAAAATGCTGTGCTGATTGCAGATGGACAGAGCAGTGTGGATGTTGCCGGCAACGTTGTGATTGGCAAATCCAGACATCCTGCGGTATTTTTCAAAAAGGAGAGGAGGATTCCAGAACTTTTTAGCAAGGTTAAAGGTATAGAGTAGTAGTAACTAAAGACGAATAACCTTACATGCAGATTTCAGCTCTTGTGTTCCTGCTTCCATCCATATCCATCCTTGCTCAGGTTTCAAGTCTTTTCTTCATACTGATGATCGTTGCGGCAAATTTATCCTACGTGAAGATATTCAACAATTACGCTCTTCTCCCCCTCCTCCTGCTGCCAGTCCTTTTCACCCTCTGGGCAGACCTCAACACCATCCTGCTCTCTGTAGCATGGCTGATGCTCGGAATCGCAATTTACAGTGTAAAGTATTAATAAACCTTTGTAGTAATGTATGATGTCCCCGATCGGGGAAGGGGCTGAGGTGGCAGCGCCGACGATGAAGCTTCTCTGCGAGCTCGGGGATAAACCATGTCGATAGGTCCC
>CBEUCM010000037.1:0-22155 GCA_965541645.1 uncultured Archaeoglobaceae archaeon
TGAAAACCACCACTCCCACGTCCCTGTCCGTCCAGGCATCGATGAAGGCCTTTGAGATCTCGTGGACTGTCAGGGACGTGCAGGCGTTCAGCTTGTCAGGTCGGTTTATGGTTATCTTCGCCACCCTTCCATCCTTTTCGTAGATTATGTCCTGAAACTTCATGGTAACAAAAACTGGTTTGGGAACTACTTAAGGTTTCTCATTTTAAATTCAGATTATCCTTAAGGCGCTCGTCAGGTCTCAGAGGGTCTCAGATCCTCTTGCCGAAGTTCTTGGCAAGGGTCAAAGCAAATCCGATTGCCTTCTGCACGTCCGGATCCCTGAGGGCCTTTGCTGACTCCGCCAGACCCATCGGCTCGTAAACCATCGACTCTTCAAAAGCCTCCAAAAACCTCTTCACAACTTTTATCGTCCTCTCGTCAATGTTGACCAGAAACTCAAACAGAAGGTTGAGCTTCGGGACTATCTGCTTGACTTCATCAACTGTAAACGGTATCTTTAGCTCGGAGAGCTTGACAACCTCGTTAAGGACACCCTTCTTCTCAAGAATTACGAGCTTTTCTATCGCACTTATAATCTCGTCGTGATTCTCAACGATCTTCTCAAAAATCTCGTAGAGGGCTTCGGCAGCCTTCGAGATGTCGGTACTCATTTAAATCAAAAATAAAAGAGTTAGGTTCTCCTCTTCTTCTTGATTACTTCCTCAAGCCTCCTCTCCAACGGCTCCTCGTGAGTGTAAGGGCACATGAGGTAGTGTTCTACAGCCTTGGCTATCGCATCCTTCGTCGCACTCTCGCCTGTCTTCCTTTTCAGCTCTTCAAGAACGTTCTCGGGCAACACTGTTTGAGCGTGAACTATTTTCACCATTACTACCACCCATTATGATAATGAACACTACAATATTTAAGCTTTCTCATTATTACCATTTACTTCTTGTTTCCCCTCACCATCGCCACCTTGCCTGTTCTTGCAAGCTCCTTTATGCCGTACTGTCTCATAAGGTCGATGAAGGCGTTGACCTTGTCCTCATCTCCGGTGACCTCGACGATGAAGCTGTCCCTCGACACATCAACGATCCTCGCCCTGAAGATGTTCGTTAGCTCAACTATCTCCCCCCTCTTCTCTGGAGGAGCGTGAACCCTCACCAAGCAAAGCTCCCTCTCCACTGACCCGTCAGTCACGTCGCTTATCTTGATAACCTCCACCAGCTTGTTGAGCTGCTTTGTGACCTGCTCCACAACCTTCTCATCACCCTCAACAACTATCGTCATCCTTGATATGTCATCTCTTTCAGTGGTCCCGACGGTAAGGCTCTCAATGTTGTAGCCCCTCCTCCTGAAGAGGGACGCAACCCTCGCCAGAACACCCGGCTTGTTCTCCACGAGCACCGCAATGGTGTGCCTCACACTACCACCTCACTCCTCGTCGATAATTTCATTCAGCGCTGCACCGGGCGGGACCATTGGGAAGACGTTTGCCTGGTAGTCAACTCTGAAATCTATGACGACGGGAGCATCAATCTCCTTTGCCTCTTTAAGTGCATCGTCAACGTCGGATGGTCTCTCAACAGTTATTCCTATCGCACCAAATCCCCTCGCTATCGCCTCAAATCCTGTTTCCTCACATCCTATGCAGGTTGCTGAATACCTCTCCTTGTAGAAAAGCTCCTGCCACTGCCTGACCATTCCAAGGTACCCGTTGTTCAGAACAAGCACCTTAACTGGGATCTCATAGCTAACGCAGGTAGCCAGCTCCTGTATATTCATGAAGAAGCTTCCGTCTCCTGCTATATCTATGACAGTCTTTTCCGGGAATGCCACCTGCGCTCCAATTGCTGCTGGAAAGCCAAAACCCATTGTGCCCAGTCCACCGCTCGTTATGAACTGTCGGGGGTACTTGATCTTGAAGAACTGTGCAGCCCACATCTGGTTCTGCCCGACTTCAGTTGTGACAATCGCATCCGGCATAATCTCGCAGGCTCTCTCAATCACGTACTGTGGTTTAAATCCTTCATTCTTGTACTTCAGGGGATACTTTTTCCTCCACTCGCTCACCTTGTCCTCCCAGAGCTTCCTCTGCTTGTACTGCACGTAGCTCTTTAGCTTGGCCAGCACCTTCTTTGCATCCCCAACAATGGGGACGTCAACGTTCACATTTTTGCCTATCTCGGCAGGATCGATGTCTATGTGGATTATCTTGGCGTCAGGTGCAAACTTGGCAACGTTCCCCGTAGTTCTGTCGCTGAACCTGCATCCGACAGCTATTATCAGATCACTCTCGCTCACGGCGTAATTTGCATACTTCGATCCATGCATGCCAACAAATCCCAGGCAGAGCGGGTGATTTTCGGGCATGGAGCCTTTGCCCATGAGGGTTGTTGCAACGAAGGCCGGAATAGCTTCTGCAAGCTCAATGAGTTCCTTTGATGCATTTGAAATTATAACTCCCCCACCAGCCAGTATCACAGGCCTCTCAGCTTTCATGATCAGCTCAGCAGCCCTCTTTATCTGCTTTGGATGGCCATCGCTCTTCGGTTTGTATCCCGGCAGCGAGATCCTCTTGGGTGGATCGAACTCTATATCAGCCAGCGTGACATCCTTTGGGAGATCAACGAGAACGGGGCCAGGTCTTCCGGTTGATGCGATGTGAAAAGCCTCCTTGACTGTTCTCAGCAGATCCTTCGCATCTGTGACGAGATAATTGTGCTTGGTTATGGGCATGGTTATTCCGGTTGTATCCGCCTCCTGAAAGGCGTCGTTCCCTATCAGGCTTGTTGGAACCTGCCCCGTAAACACGACAATGGATGAGGAATCCATGTAGGCTGTTGCTATTCCCGTGACTGTGTTCGTTGCTCCTGGGCCAGAAGTTGCGAAGGCAACACCAACCTTCCCACTCGCCCTTGCATAGCCATCTGCAGCATGCGTTGCACCCTGCTCGTGCCTCGTTGTTATGTGCTCTATCCCCGAGTCGTAGAGAGCGTCGTAAACCTCCAGTATTGCACCACCCGGTATCCCGAAAATCACCTCAACACCTTCCATCTCCAGAGCCTTGACAAGGGCATCAGCAGCACGCATTTAAACCCACCTCAAACTAACCCTTTAGAAAAGAAGTACAAGCCTTACTACATTCAAGATTGACGTTCTCACCGGCAAGGAAATTCCACGCATTACGCCTCCTTATCCTTGCGCTTTAAAAAGTTTACCCTAAAAAATAGGTGTTGATCAGATCTCGGCTTTGTAGAGCCAGAAGTTTCCATCATCTCCTGAAATCAGGAGCAGTTTTCCATCGTCACTCAGTCTAACGTACCCAATTTCGGTAATCGTGAGGTTAAAGACATCGTGGAAGTCCCTGAGTGAGTAGCAGTGTAGCACACCATCTTTAACTGTGACAACGAAGTTGTCGTTCGCAAAGTACGGAAAGCCCGGAAGCGTTCTTACCTCATCCAGATCCCATGTCAGCACGTGCGTGTCGCCGAGGGCTTCATGCCAGAAGATGTAGTCCTTTGTTGGCACGAGAGTCCAGCGGAGAAGTGTTGTTTGACCGAAGGTGTAACCCTCTTTCTCAGCCAGCAGTTTTCCGCTTTCATCGTAAATTCTCAGCTTGCCATCCTCAGAAACCAGAAGCCTGTCCTTGTAGGCGATAACATTTTTGCTGTTGAGGCTAAGCAGCTTTCCACCATTTTTCAGAACCAAAGCTTTATCGCCCGTGGCCAAGACAACCAAGCCAGAATCGGAAACGGAGATGAGGCTGTACTTGTTTTCCAGCTCAACTTTGCTTCCGTCACAGTAAAGCTCCTGTTTTGTGGCAGCTACTGTAACCATGTAACAGAGGTGGTTACCGCTGGGGGACCTCAGTATCTCATCCGACACCGCACCGCTCCAACCCCTTCTTTCCTCTCCAGCAAGCCCATTCTGGGTGTAGATCCTCACACCTGCAAATTCCGCAGCAGACATCAGGACGTAGGCCTTACCATTTGCGGCAACTACTCCAGTAACAACTGGTTCCACAGGATCGTTTTCCTGCACGTCGAAGGATACAGCATTTCCGTTGGAATCCACAAGGTACAGCAGGTGTCTGTTCCAGTCAATGGCTGCTGACAGCTTTCCATCAGGGCTCATGTCCATTAGGGGTATGCCAAAAGTTTCCGCGTGCCAGATCAGCTTCATCTTCCAGTTCTCCTCATGCTTGGCTGTTGTGCAGCCAGCCACAACTGCTGCCACAACTACAAGAATTAGCAGCGTCTTTCTTCCCATCTTCTCCCCTCAATTATTGTCTGAAAACCAGTTATGTAATTTTTGATCTGGTAATCAGGATCAAACTCATTAGAAAAGATCAGACCCAAAAAATAGGAAAAGTTTAAATATCTATGAACCAACCCTAAAAGCATGAATGAAGTTGAAAAGGGAATATACCTATCACGAGACAGGATAGATGAAGTAAAGCAGAAGAGGTTTAGGGCCATCCTCAAGTACGTTTACGATAACTGTGCTTTTTACAGGCGCTTGTTCAAGGAGAATGGAGTTGATGTAGAGTCGATAAAGTCTCCCGAGGACATTACGAAGCTCCCCTTCACGACAAAGCAGCATCTGAGAGATGCTTACCCCCTCAAGATGTCCTGTGTGGCAAAGGATGAGATCGTCAGAATTCAGATGAGCGGTGGAACGACAGGACAGCCAGTGATCATCCCATCTACTCGTGAAGATGTGGAGCAGTGGAAGGAGATGCTCTTCAGGGCCTTTTACCTTGCTGGAATCACGTCAAAGGATGTTATCCAGATAACCCCAGCCTTCGGGCTGTGGAACGGTGGTTTTGGATTCCACTTTGCTGCTGATGCGATCAACGCCTTCGTAATTCCAATTGGTGCAGGAAATACGAGAAATCAGGTCAGGTTCATGGTCGATTTCGGCACTACAGTGCTGTGTGCAACGGCAAGCTACCCGCTCAGAATAGCTGAGGTCGCTGAAGAGATGGGTTACGAGCCCTCAAAGCTACCAGTTCAGAAGATGCTGCTCGGTGCAGAGCCGTGGAGCGACGAGATGAGGAGGCAGATTGAAGAGACCTTCGATGCAAAGGCCTTTGACATTCCCGGGTTGACAGAGATGGGGGGTGTGGGGACTGTTGGATTTGAGTGCCCCCACAGAAGGGGGTTGCACATCTGGGAGGACAACTACATCGTCGAGATCGTTGATCCGGAGACGGGAGAGGTCGTTGATGAAGGAGAGGAGGGAGAGGTTGTTTACACGTCCCTGAACAGAAGGGCGATGCCCCTGCTGAGATACCGCAGTGGTGAGGTCTCTGCAATAGTTTCGAGGGAGAAATGCGAGTGCGGGATAGAGCACATGACGATAAAGAGGATAAGGGGTAGGACGGATGACATAGTCATCTACAAGGGCGTGAAATTTTACCCGAGCGATGTTGAGCAGATTCTCGCATCTCATGGTGTCAGGCATTACAGAATTGAAGTTGGAAGTGGGATAAAGGTCGTTTTTGAGGGTGAGAACGGGCTTGATAGAGTGGTTGCCAGGGATATAAAGGAATTCCTCGGATTCAGTCCGAAAATAGAGGTTGTGGCAAGTGGAACACTTGAGAGATTTGAAGGTAAGGCTAAAAGGCTTGTTAGGGGGTGATGGGAAATGGTTATAGCGATGGTTTATGCTGCTTCAATAGCCCTCATGATTTTTGGCTTTGCGATAGCGGTTTCAAGAGCGAGGCGGATTGCATGATCATCGAGGCCGTACTTGTATCTTACCTCATTGCAGTCTTGGCCATTGGGGTCTATGAGTACAGGAAAACGAAGGGGATGGTGGACTACTACCTTGCAGGAAGAAAGCTCGGAACGCTCGTGGTTAGCTTCTCCTTCTTTGCAACGTACTTCAGCACCGCCGCCTTCCTCGGTGGGGGTGGGATGGGCTTCATAGCCGGATTCCAGTGGTCTGCCTTTTTGACTTTCTTCCACATACTCTTTGCCATACTCGCCTGGATGCTCATAGCTCCGCCAATGAGGAGAATTGCAGAAGAACACGGAGTTCTGACGATTCCAGAGCTATTTGGTGTAAAACTTGGGAAGGCGAGCAGGATCATCGCAGCACTGGTGATACTGATCTTCTTTGAGCTGTACATGGTGTCAATCTACAAGGGTGCTGGCAACCTTTTGCAGGTTATGCTCTCCATCGACTACACAACCGGGCTGATAATAACCGCAGCAGTTGTCACAATTTACACGGCGATCGGAGGATTCAGGGCGGTCGTTATGACTGATTTGATCCAGGGAATAATAGTTCTTGCAGGCGGTGTTGCGCTGTTTGCAGCACTGATCTACAGCTTAGGAGGTTTCAGCACGGCAATCGAGGCACTGTCAAACGTGGAGATATTTGGAGGCATGACTGGGGAAGCACTCTTTGAGTTCGGAAAGCTCGCACCACCACCCATAATGAAGGCGGGCATGGTTGTACCCTTCATCCTGAGCCTGACCTTTGCGATAAGCATCGCCCAGCTTGCCAGTCCACAGCTTGTAGTAAGATTTGTTGCTGCGAAGGATAACAGAGTTATTGCAAACGGCATGATCCTCACACCGCTGATCGTGGGGATATTTGCCATCTGCGTGTTCAGCATTGGCCCCTTCGGCTGGCTGGTAATTCCCAAGTACACCGATGACGTCATAATCTTTCTGAAGGATACGGATCTGGTTGTACCCTTCATTGCGATGAAGCTGTTTCCTGCAGGTGTTAATGCGCTGCTTCTGACAGCAATAGTGGCTGCGGCAATGTCAACGATAAACTCCCTCGTACATGTTGTTGCAACGGCCTTCGTCCGTGACTTCCTTCAGAACATGCGCAGAATTTCTGATGGCACAGCACTCAATCTTACAAGGCTCTCGGTGTTCGTCTTCGCCCTGCTACCATTAGTGTTTGCGATAAAGCCGATGGGTACGATCGTTGAAATTGTCGGTGTGGCCTTCTCAGTGATAACGGCAGCCTTCTTAGTCCCCTTAATTGCGGCCCTCTACAGCAGAAATCCAAACCATACGGCAGCATCGGCATCCATGGTAGCCGCTGTAGTGACGTGCATTCTGTGGTACATGTACTTCTACAAGGTCTTCTGGATCTATCCAGTAGTTCCTGGGCTCATCGCATCCTTTGCAGTGTATGCGGCTTTCAGCCTTGCTCTCCCGAGTCCTGCAAAGGCTGAAGCGTAATCACAACCTCTGTTTTTTTATCTTTGAGCATATTAACAATTTCTCTATCCAGATCCCTTGCGGCCTTGCTTGCCGACACCAGCAAAGTTCTCGGGCAGACAAACCTGCTCCTTCTTATTACCATATCTGTCGGATGCGTGAGCGGAAGCTTCTCACTTCCCAACGCTGTTAGGGTGTCGGAAAGCCCGTAATCCGGGAGATCTATTTTGACTTCAAAAATGATGTCTTTCCTCAGCAGAGACCTGAATTCTTCGGGAAAATCGGGTAAAGATATATTTGCGTCAACAGCTATGATACAGTCCCCCCTTGGCGTAAGCTCTCTGTCTTTGGTTATCTCAAGAGTTGTTTTATGCTTTGCAGTAATGTTTTCGTGACCGCGGGCAAAAATACGAAGCATCAAAAAAGAAAAATTACTCTTTCTTGGCCAGGGTGATCTCAATCGCTGAAACGTTCGCCGAGCCCTGCTCGCTGGTTATCTGCTCGGTGGAGATCTGGATGTCCTTAACATCCACATCTGGCAGGAAGCGCTTCCTGACGATCTCTGCCACATCTACCGCCCTGCTTATGGCCCTTCCTCTCGCCTTAATCGAAACCTCCGTTGCACCGCTGTTGAACTGCGTCAACACGGCCAGCACGTAATTCATCACAGGCTTGTTCCCAACAAACACCGAATTCTCTGCCATTTTCTCGACCCCCTTTTTATTTTTTGTGATGCCATGGAAGGGGGTTATATTAAATTTTCGTTGGTCGGTGCAGTATTGAAAACAATTTTTAATCCGAATTTGATTTCACATAGTATGAAATTCCTTCCGGAACACGAGGCCAAAGAACTCCTCGAAAGGCACGGCATACCAACTGCAAGATGCACTCTCGTCGAAGACGAGAGCGAGGCAGTTCAAGCGGCAAGACAGATTGGATTCCCAGTAGTCATGAAGGTTGCCGGGATACTGCATAAAAGCGATGTTGGTGGTGTGATCCTGAACATCCAAAACGAGGAAGAAGTCATTTCAGCCTTCAGAAAGCTGATCTCCATAGAAGGAGCGGAAGGAGTAACAGTCCAGCCAATGCTCAAACCGGGAATAGAGGTTATCGTTGGCGTTGCAGAGAACGAACAGTTCGGCAGGGTAATGATGTTTGGATTGGGTGGCATATTTGTAGAGATTTTGAGGGATGTGAGCTTCAGACTGCTGCCGATAACAGCCAGAGATGCTGAGGAGATGGTGAAGGAGGTTAAGGGATACAGGCTGCTGGAGGGCTACAGAGGGGTTAAGGGGGATGTTAAGGCTTTGGTTGAACTGCTGGTTAAAGTGGGGAGAATGGTTGAGGAGGAAAGCATAGTGGAGATGGACCTGAATCCCGTGTTTGTTTACGAGAATGGCCTGGCAGTTGCAGATGCGAGGATGGTTGTTGGTGAGGCGAAGAATTTTGATATGGATGTTGGAGACATCGGCTTCTTTTTCAATGCAAAAAACATTGCCGTTGTAGGAGCTTCAAGGAATCTCATGAAGCCGGGTGGCAGGATTGTGAGCAACTTGAAGGAGCTTGGCTTCTCTGGCAGAGTGTATCCCGTAAATCCGAAGGCTGAGGAGATACTGGGATATAGGTGCTACCCATCCGTGAAGGCGATACCGGATGATGTTGATCTCGCTGTTATTGCAGTGCCTTCAAAGAATGCGAGGCAGGTTGTTGAGGAGTGTGCTGAGAAGGGTGTTAAGGGGATAGTGGTCGTGAGTGCCGGATTTGCAGAGGGATGGGAGAAGGGAAAGGAGCTGGAGGATGAGATCGTACGAATTGCAAGGGCCAGCGGGATCAGAATCATCGGACCTAACACAATGGGGCTGCTGGATCCCGAAACCGGGCTGACAACCTTCTTCTCCATCCTCAGTAGAATCGGTCGTGGGAACATTGGAGTTCTCGCCCAGAGCGGTGCGTTTGCCAACTTCATTCTCCTCTCACTGTGGCAGGTTGGATTCAGCAAGATAGTGGCGATCGGAAATAAGTGTGACGTTAACGAGGTGGAGGTTCTGAGATACTTGGATAACGATGAGAAAACAGACGTAATAGCGGTCTATTTGGAGGGGTTCACCAACGGAAGGAAATTCTATGAAGTGCTGAAAGAATGTAGAAAGCCAGTAGTGGTGCTCAAGTCCGGGAGAACTGAAGCGGGGAAGAGGAGCGCCATGAGCCACACGGCATCGATTTCAACGAGTGAGGAGGTGTTTGAGGCTGCATGCAAACAAGCGGGAGCTGTGAAGGTTTACGATTACGAGGAGATGGTGGATACCGTGAAGGCTCTTGCCCTAATGCCCCTACCGAGAGGAGACAGGGTGGGTGTGATCCAGCCATCGGGTGCGGAGTGTGTAATGTCGGCTGACGCTGTTGTTGAGAATGGCCTCAAACTTGCAAAGTACTCTGAACAAACCCTGGAAAGGATATACGAGTTCTCCCCAGAATGGCACAGCATAAACAACCCGCTCGACCTCTACCCCATTGTTGAGAAGAGCGGGGATGAGGTGTTTGTTGAGCTTCTGAAAATCTTCGCCGAGGATGACAACATAGACGCAATCGTCGCTGGAGTGTTTCTGCCAAGCCTTCTAAGGCTTGGGTTTGACTTCTCTTGGCTCAAAAAGTACGGCAAGCCCGTGCTGTTCACAATGAAGGACGATATGGAGGAGCTGAGAAAGGCCAGGGTCGAGATGGAGAAGAGCGGTGTTCCGGTGTACCCAACACCCGAAAGGGCTGTTAGAGCTTTGAGAAATATGCTGACGGCATCCAGAAAATTCCTGTAAGCTATATCTTCCAGCGTCATCTATTCTCTGAATTTCATTATTTAGGACCTAATCATAAAAGTTAAATACTAATAGCACAACGCATTGATGCTGCTTCACACGGAGGGTGTTATTGAAACATGAATCCCTGCTGGCAAAGGTGGTGAAATGACGGCGGTTGTTATTGAAAACCTGACCAAGTACTACGGCAACTTCAAGGCTCTTGACGGCATAAACCTTGAGGTTGAGGAAAGGGAGATTTTTGGCTTTCTTGGTCCGAATGGTGCTGGAAAGTCAACAACGCTCAACATAATTCTCGGGCTCATCAGACCAAGCAGTGGCAAAGTTTTGGTTTGCGGCATAGATGTTGAAGAAAAACCCCTTGAAGTCAGGAAAGTTTGTGGATACCTGCCCGAGAACTACGGTCTCTACGGGCATATGACTGGAAGGCAGAACCTGCACTACTTCGCCGAATTCTACGACTTCACAAGGGACGAGATAAGGAAGAGAACTGAAGAGCTGCTTGAGCTCGTTGGTCTGAGTGATGCAGCAGACAGGAAAGTTTCAGAGTACAGTAGGGGCATGAGGCAGAGATTGGCCTTGGCCCAGGCACTGATAAACGATCCAGAGGTTGTGTTTCTCGATGAGCCTACAAACGGTCTCGATCCAAAGGGGGCTGCGGAGTTCAGAGAGGTGATAAGAAAGCTGAAGTCCGATGGGAAAACTGTTTTCTTCTCTTCCCACGTTCTGGCGGAGGTTAAAGAGGTCTGTGAGACTGTGGGGATAATCCACAGGGGCAAAATTGTGGCCAAGGGCAGGATAGACGAGCTGAGCAGCGGTGTTAGAATAGCCGTGCAAACAGTCCCCGAGGTTGACGAGGAAATCCTGAAAAGTTTCGGGAAGGTGAGCTATGACGAGAGGAGTGGAAATTACATCATAGAGGCCGAAAGGGATTGCCGTGTTGAGCTCTCAAAGCTCCTCGCTGAGAGGGGCTTTTTGATTAAAGAACTGCACATGATGGAGCCGAGCCTTGAGGAGATCTACTTCAGCATCGTGGGGTGATAACGTGAAGTTTCTTGTTGTTGCAAAAAAGGAGTTCATCGACCAGGTTACGAGCAGGAAGTTTATCGCCACGCTCATCGTTTTTCTGCTCTTCCTCGGGTTCATGCTTTACAGCGGTTTCACGGGTATGGGTCCAGGACCAAGCCTTCACTTTGCTGCTCTCTTCAGCTTCATAGGCACTGGCAGCATGTCCTTCTTTGGTGGAATTTTGGGGATTGTTCTGGGTTTTGACCTGATAACCAAGGAGAAGGAGAGCGGAACTCTCAAAACTCTCCTCAGCCATCCCGTCTTTAGGGATGAGATAATCACGGGCAAGGCCATAGGCGGGTTTGCAGCGCTGGCAGTCGTTGTTGCAGTAACCCTCTCCCTGCTGCTCGGTGCTGTGGTGCTGTCGGGATACATTCCGAGTGCTGAGGACATGGTAGCCTTTCTGAAGTTTGCTGCCGTAACTCTGGCCTACTTCTTCACCTTCTTCGCCTTGGGTTTATTCACATCTGCTGTTAGTAAGAGCACGACGACATCCCTGCTGATATCCATAGGGATCTTCATCCTTCTGGCCATCTTCATTCCCTTCTTCTCCTTCATGATCGCCAACGCCATCGCTGGTCCACCACCCGAGCCTCCGGAGATGGACTACACAATCAAAATTGGGCCAGACGGGGAAGTTACTGAGCCTTACGATATTACTGAGGACCCAAGGTGGCAGGAGTACGAGAAGGAACTGGAAGAGTATCATAAAAAGAGGGATGCCGTAGAATCCACGCTGATGTTGTTATCTCCGGTTATGAACTACATGACCCTCGCCAACTCTCTCGCCTCTGAGAGCTACTTCTCCTTTGAATCGAGAGATCTGACCAAAAACTGGATCGGCTTTTTTGCAACGCCTGTAATATTCTTCGCAATAGCCTACATCAGATTCGTCAGGGAGGAGCTTGTATGAGATTTTCTGTTTTTTTGCTGGTTTTGCTGGTTGCCCTTCTGACTGCATCGATAAGCTGCCCGGTAACGAAAATTGAGGTAACCCCAGGAGAAGAGGTAACGCTCCAGATTACGGTAAAGAACGAGGAAGACTACGAAAGAAACATCTACCTCTCATATAACGCTCCAGAAGGCTTTGAGGGCAGGTTCGTTTACAATGGCATCACTGTAGAATCTCTGCGCCTCAATGCGAGCGAGGAGGCAAGCGTTAGTTTCGTGCTCGAAATTCCTGAGAACGTGGAGGAGGGAGTTTACTACGTTACTGTTTACGGTTCGGGCAGCAGAACGATACTGGTTGATGTTAAGTATCCTTCAACACCGCTCGAAGTCCACCCCTCAATCTCGGGAGTTGCAATTGAAGCTGGAGACACCGTTAACATTCCTGTAGCTATAACCAACGAGCTGAACTCCTACTATACCGTGAATCTCAAATGTAAGGCGCCTCAGGGCTGGGAGTGCAAATTCTACGATGGGGATACTGAGGTTTACTCAATCACGCTGAGTCCCAGCGGGCAGACAACGCTAACTTTAAGCATCGAATCTGACAGCTCGGCAGATGTTGGGCTGTACACTGTAACAGCCTTTTTCAACGCCCAGTCAGTGGACGTTGGCGTAAAGATAACAAAGAGTCACAAGGGGGAGAACGGAAAGGTGGAGTTCAAACTCGTGGATAAAGATGGCAGAGGTGTGGACTCTGCAGAGATCAGAATCGGGAACTACACCTTCTTCACGTCCCCCGAGGGAGAGGCTGTGTTTGAGGTACCTGCCGGAGAGTACGACATCTTGATCACCAAGGGTGGCTACTACGATAAGAAGATAGAGGATGTTGAGGTCAAGGGTGGCAAAACAACGGATCTCGGGACAATATTTATGGAAAAGAAGGCCTACTACGCTGAGATATCCGTGTATAATCCCACAATATCGGCTGTCATCGGTGAGAGGGCAACCTTCACATTTGAAATAGAGAACAGGGGATATGCGGACGATACCTACTACATGTCCGTCAGCGGACTGCCGGAGGGATTCTACGCAACCTTTGAGGAAAATGGATTGACGACATCAGAGATATTCGTGAAAAGTGGAGAGAGCAAGGACGTACAGCTCCAAATTTACGTCCCGCCAACTGCAGAGCCCGGTAGTTACAACCTCACCCTCAAGGCTGAGGGTAGATACAAGGTTAGCAAAAACCTCACGATGAAAGTTGTGGGGATGTACAGGATCTACTTTGAGCCGGAGGGTGGCAGATACCTGATAGCTGCAGAGGTTGGGAGTTTGAAAGAGTTCAGGGGATACATCAGGAATGCTGGGAAGGGTGTGACTGTGACCAACATCAACATCTCAGCAGAGGTGCCGCAGGGGTGGAGATACACGATATCCCCATCAACGATCCCGGCAATCGAGCCTTATGAAACAGAGGTTGTTAAGATCTCCCTGCAGATCCCGCCTGACACGATCCCGAGTGAGTACAAGGTCAAGATAAAGATCCAGGGAGACCAGGTGCATGAGGAGGAAGAAATAAGGGTCGTTGTGAAGGAGAAAAGCTATGCCACGCTGATCGGAATTCTGATAATCGTGGGAACTGTTGGAGGACTCATATTCGTCTTCAGAAGGCTTGGGAGGAGATGAGGAGACAACTTCCTTTATATTTAAAATTTCTCTGCAAACACCACGTCAAGTAGAGTTCAGCCCACTATTGACTTGATACCTCCCTATTACAAAATTCCAGCTTTCCGCAAAGCTTTCTTTATTTCTGTTATTTCTTCCCTTATCGATTTCAGGTTTTCCTGCATGTACTCCCTGAAATCCATTCTGAGAAGATCGATTTTCTCTCCGAGTTCTGATCTTGTTTTCGCCGATTCCTCCCTCACAACCAGTCTTGTCTTCTCCGATTCCTCTCTTACAACCTGCCTTGTTTTCTCAGATTCTTCTTTGATTACTCTGATAGTTTCATCCTGCTTCTCCAGCATTCTCCCCCCATAAGTTGCTATCTTGGCCAGTTGCATCGCTGTTAAATAGCGGTAGTAGGATTCGATTCCCATCACTCCCCCATCATAATCCTCAACCTTTATATCCTCAACAACGGCGTTTTCAGGTTTCTTTCGCTTTAGCATTTCCAAGAATGTTTCAACCTTATCTTCATCCGCATCTATCAAAATTTCAACAGCCTGCTTTCCGTCAACATAAACATTGTCGGCGAAAAATCTCTCTATCTCGAACGATTCAGCTAAGCCAAGTAAGAAAGGGCGGTAGCCAACTTCGTGAACTTTGCCAGTTATCAGAATTCTGAGTTTTGGCATTAGTGCAATTTGTTTTTAAGGTAAAAAATTCTTGCGCTGATTGTGGTTTGCCGTAAAATTTCAAACACATTTCAACATTTCAGGGAATCCGGTTCCGTGGGAGAATTGACAATTATGAAGTACCTGCTATGGCTGCAAGTGAGTACGGGTGGTTGGAAAACTTTTCATACTTCCATATTTAAAATCTACTTTTTTGTTGCCTCATTTATAAAACCCCTTACCTCTGCTTTTCATGTACACTTCAATCCTGACCTTAGTGGCGATGGTGCTAATCACTGATTTCGACAGGTTGTGTTTGAAATTACTCCTGCTTTACATGTTGATGCCTTCCCACTATCATCTGCGATTTGATTGCTCTACTACAGGCTGGTCTGGTAGTCTTCCCGTTCATCTGAGGCTTATACCAGCGGAAACAGAGGGGATCAAAATCAAAAATATCCTAACAAATCTCTGAACAATTTCGGGAAAAGTAATAATTATATCCATCCAAAAAATCAAAGCCATGAAGGTGACGAAGTGGGAAAGTGTTGAGAAACATCCAAATCCGCATGGAGTTGATGCGAGAAAGCTGTACGATACCGAGAATGCCCAGATCATTCATATCAAGCTCAATCCTGGCGAGAGGTTGAAAAAGCATATAACTCCCGTTGACGTAGTTTTTTACGTCCTTGAAGGAGAGGGTGTTGTTGAGATAGGTGATGAAAGGCGGGTTGTTGGAAAAGATACGCTTATAGAGAGTCCTGCGAGGATTCCTCACTGCTGGTACAATGAGAGTGGTGAGGTTTTGCGTTTTCTCGTCATCAAGGTTCCAAGGCCGAGGGGGGAGACTAAGTTGTTGTAAAATTGTTGGGGAGATCTGCTGAGCTGGACACCACAAACACTTTAAAAACCTCCAACCACATTCGCTGTGCAGATTGTGGAGGAGAACCTGAGGGGCAGGGAGGGGGAAATAAAGCTAATCCCCGAAACTCTTGACGATCTGTGGCACCTCAGGTTCATAATCGAGAAGGGAGACATTGTTTTCGCAACAACAAAGAGGGTTAGCCAGAGCAGCGACAAGCTCAGGAGCGACAAGGAGATGATAACTGTTAGACTCGGCATCGAGGTTGAGAAGGTTGAGTTCCACAAGTTCGCCAACAGGCTCAGAGTTTCTGGCAAAATTGTGGCAGGAATCGATGAATCCGGTTACCACACCCTGAACATTACAGTAGGCAAGGAGATCAGCATAATCAAGAACTGGAAGGACGAGCAGCTTGAAAGGTTGAGAAAGGCCGTAGAAGACTCCAGGAGGCCAGAAGTTGTGATGTTAACGATCGAGGAAGGTTATGCAGTTGCAGGTGCCCTAAGACAATGGGGCGTTGAGGAAATTTTTGAGGAGCGGATGGGGTACAGTAAGGGAATGGGTGACGGCAGGAGGGAGTTTTTCGGTGAGATCGCATCAAAGCTTGAAAGCCTCGATTTCAAGTACCTCGTGATTGCAGGTCCGGGGTTCGCCAAGAACGATTTCCACGACTTTCTCAAGGAGAAATATCCGGAAATGGCGAAGAAGGCTGTCGTTGTTGACACTTCTTCTGTAGGGACGAGAGGCTTCATTGAGATCCTTAAAAGGAAGGTCGTTGATAAGATACTGGGGGAAGTTAGGCTTTCGGAGGAGGCAGAGTACATCGACAGGCTGCTTGAGGGAATAGCGAAGGGGGAGAGGGTGGCTTACGGCATTGAGGAAGTTAAGGAAGCGCACAACTACAGGGCAATAGATGTCCTCCTCGTCGCCGATGAGTTTTTGCTTTCCGAAAGGGAGAAGTGGGACATCGACACCTTCATGAAGGAGGTTGAGGATTCTGGCGGGAAGGTTGTTATCCTCAGCACGGAGTTTGAGCCGGGAAAGAGGTTGATGAGCTTAGGTGGGATAGCGGCCCTTCTGAGGTTCTCGATAACTTAATTATTTAATGCAGACTACATTTGATATGGACAGAGATTTAAAGCTGATCGAAGGCTTGAATCGCGGTAAATTTCCTTACTGCAACGTTCTACTTGTTAAAAACGTTCTGATAGATGCAGGGGCCGGTATTGAGGTCATCAAGGAACTCCGCAGTAAGGCTGATGTTCTGCTGCTGTCCCACACACATCCCGACCATGCGAGCGGAGCGTGGCTGTTCCAAAACAAGAAGATCCTCGCCCCGGGCGACTTCAGGACGGATATTGACAGCCTTGCGGAGAGGTTTGTGGGTAAGGAGCTGGCGGAAGTCTGGAAGTCCTTCGTCACATCTGCAGCAGGAATGAAGTCCTTCGAATGTGAGAGGTACAGCAGTGGTGTTGTAATCGAGGACCCATTAATCGAAGCAATCCCTGTTCCTGGGCATTCCGCGGACCATCACGTCCTTCTCATCGAGAACAAGTTCCTTTTCGGTTCTGATGTGGATCTAACATCCTTCGGCCCCTTCTACGGGAATCCTGAGTCCGATCCCTACCTCTTCAAAAGGGAGATCAGAAAGCTCTTCCGTCTTGACTTTGAGGTCTTCATCTCGGCCCATTCCAAGCCGGTGTTTGGAAGGGAAGAGGCCCTACACAAAATTGAAGCCTTCATCGCAAAGTTCGACGAGCGGGAAGAGAAGATCCTTGAACTGCTGGAGGATCCTAAGACCCTGGACGAGCTTGTGGAGATCTCCCCAATCTACGGCAGGAAACCATACGCCAAGGAAATGCTCGACTTCTTTGAGAGGACGATGATAGAAAAGCATCTCAGAAAGCTCGTTCAGGACGGGAAGGTGAGAAAAGATGGGGATTACTACGTCAGAGTTTGGTGACGTTTGCCCCCAAATTTCTCAGAACATCGAAGTACCCCGGGAAGGAGACGGAGACAACTTCAGCGTTGATGCATCTCACCTCTCCCAGAAGTCCGAGCAGGGAGAAGGCCAGAGCCATCCTGTGATCTCCGAAGGAGTTTACCGTGCCTTTAAACTGTTTCCGGCCACCCTCTACTATCAGCCCATCCTCCCTTGGCTTTGCTTCAACTCCCAAGGCCCTTAGATTATCGCATATCCCCTTTATCCGGTCTATCTCCTTTATCTTCAGATGCTCGGCGTTGTATATCCTCGTCTTTCCCTTTGCAGTTGCTGCCAGAACCGCTATTGTCGGGACAAGATCGGGGATGTCGGAAGCATCAACCTCAATACCCTCCAGCTCCGATTTTCGGGCCACTATCACTCCCCCTTCCCTGTCCCATCTAACATCTCCTCCCAACTCCCTGCATATCTCGACGATTCTTCTGTCTCCCTGCTCACTGTCAACCATGTTCTCCACTCTCACTTCTCCCGCTATTAGGCCTGCGGCGATTAAATAGCTGGCAGACGAAAAATCTGCAGGTATGCTGAATCTTCTCAGCCTGTACCTTTGCTCGGCAGGTATGTAATACTCCCCCCCATCCTGTTCTATCCTGATTCCACTCTTTCTCAGAACATCCAGGGTTATGTTTATGTACGGCTTTGATTTAACCTCTACAACTCTAAGCTTGGAGTCATGTCTGGCCATTGGCAGCGTGAATAGCAGAGATGAGATAAACTGGGAGCTTGCACCCTTTACAACTGTTTCCCCACCCCTTACTACACCGCCAACCTTGAAGGGTGCCCTAAACTTGTCATCTCCATGCACTCTGCCCCCAAGCTCCCTTATGGCCATGCACAGCTCTCTGTTTGGTCTCTTTCGGAGAGAGCTGTCTCCATCCACCACGCTGAGTTTTGGCGATGTGGAGAGCGACAGCAGACCTGTGAAAAGCCTTAAGGTCGTGCCCGAATTCTCGAAGTTGAAGTACTCTGAAACTGCTATTTCCTCAGTCCCTCTTATAGTCCACGTCTCCTTTCTTTCTCCATCCCTCTCCTTCTGCATCAGTGCACCAAGCTTTTTGCACCCGTTTAGGGTTGCAATTGTATCTGCCGAAAGCAAAGGATTCTCCACTCTACATTTGGGTGAGAGCGAGGCGGCGATGAAGGCTCTATGCGTGTAGCTCTTGGATGGTGGTGGGATAGCTTTACCACTAACCTCACTCTTCCTTATGACTACCTCCATACTTTACTCAACCTCTCCAGCATTCTTCTCTTCTCAAAATCATCCAGCTCAGTTTGTTTGACAACATCCTCCATGAAGCTTATAACCTCATCGTAAACGTCCCTTCTGACGGGGAAGGGAACACCGTCTTTTCCGCCAACAGCGAAGCAGTACTTTGCGGGGTCAACCCTGTCGTATTCAGTGTTGTATATCAAGTCTGCTATCAAGGCCAGAGCACGAATGGTCTCCCTTCCGAAGCCCTTAATCATCAGGAGGTCTTCAAATCTCTCGGGCTGGAGGTTGTAAGCCCTCTCGACAGCTTTCCAGTCTATCCGCCTTGGTACTGCAATGGACTTCTTCCACCTCACCACTGAGAGCAGCCTCCTGTAGTCTCTCCTAAAGCTCCCATCTCTAACGACGTCAACGCACACCTTTCTTGCATCTCTGCTGACATCTGAAACCATGTTCACAACTTCTCTCTCCCTCCTCTCCGCCATTATCCCCTCTTTAACGCTGTCGATGTCGGGCTTTGTTGAGTAAACGTTCCAGTGATACCGTCGTGCAATCCTCTCCCTGTCGTTCATGCCCTGCTGCACGACGGTAAAGTACTTCGGGGTGAAGAAAATGGCATGATGGTAGAGACTGTAGCCGTCAATCAGTGCTGCATTGTCCGTTTTAGCAGCAAATCTGCTGAATTCGATTATTTTTTCGGCATCAGCTCCAATCTCTTCGGAGAACTTTGCAACCTCCTCCGGAGTTTTAAGGGCGTTGCTACCCTTTCCACCTGCAACCCTTATCGAGAACTCCTCTTTGTTGAGTGCAGCCTTCAGAACTCCCGTTAAAACAGTAGTGGTGCCGCTTGAGTTCCAGTCAAATCCGAGAACGTTGGAGAAAGACTGAAAAAATATGGGATTTGAGATTCTCTCCAGAAAGCCCCTCTCGCCATATTCTTCAACGATAATTTTAACTACTGGCCTGGCAAGCTTCTTCATCCTGTTGAGCAGCCAGTATGGGGCTTTTCCGTGATGTAGGGGGAGGTAGATGTCTTTCATATGTCAACGACAACAAACGCCTTGTAGCCCTTCTCTCCTCTTTCCACTTTGAATCTGTGCATAGTTATCGCCTTTGGCTCAACTTTGACCATCTCAGGGGTAAATCTTCCACCTTTCAGCACACCTGTGGCTTTGAACTTGCCATCTTCCTCAACCTCAACTTTCACGTCCCTGGCAGCAAAAAACTCAGTGTCGAAGAGATACAGCAGCTCATTGAGCCAATGGTAGAGCAGCAGCTCCACATCCTCCCCCTCGACCTCCACTTTTCTCTCTACATTACCATCAATCTTATCCGTCTGAACAAAAGCTTCATAGAATGCTAAGGCGGAGTTCTCAAGCAACTCTGCCATACTGTAACCATAAACCTCAAAGGCTATGTCTGCAGTGTGATCGATGAACCTGTACCGCATGTTGGTATTTTCTCAACAGGCTATTTCTGTGTTTTCATGCATACAAAATCGTTTTCTGAGTGTCCAAGCCACACCCTCTTAACGTCAATGATCCCGAGCCCTGCACCTTCGAGCATGTTGACAAGCTCCCTCTCCGTGTAGAACTTCGCAATCCTGTAGAACGGGCTGTCCTTTGCCGAATACACCTTTCCAAGCCCGGAGTCTCTTGGAACTATACATGCACAGAGCATGCCACCATCCACAAGCACCCTCACAGCCTCGCTCAGCGCCTCTTCCGGCTTGTCCAAGAAGCAGAGAGTGAATATAAAATAGACAGATCTGAACACACCATCTTTAAATGGCAGTTTAGACGCATCAGCCCTGATGCACTCAACACCCCTGCTTCTGGCAATTCTGAGCATCGCTGCTGATACATCAACACCAACATCAATTCCCAATGGCCTGGCAAATCTGCCCGTCCCAACCCCAACTTCTAAGGAGGGGGTGATGGGTTTTGGGATTGCCAGAAGCTCCCTCTCGTAAAGCTCCCGGTTTCTGTCATACCAGCTGTCGTACCTCTCAGCGTTGGTTTCAAAGATCTCCATCCCTATACATTCCCAAATCCACCAGAAAAATTTTTTGCTTGGTTATGAAAAAAGGGTCAATGGATGCAGTGCTACTGATTGCAGCCCTTGCAATAGCCTTCGCAATAGGCTCGAATGACACAAGCAACGCCTTTGGGATATGTGTTGGATGCGGACTTATAACAATAAAGAGGGCAACCCTCGTCCTCTTCATTCTCGTCTTTCTCGGTTTCATTCTTGCCGGTAGCAGGGTTATGCACACGGTTGGTGGGGAAATTGCTGAAGTCGATGAGTTCATCGTGGCAACGTCTCTGCTTGTGTCCTCGGCATCGATAGTTGCTGCAAACTACCTCCGCACTCCCGTGTCGAGCCATCAGGCCATCGTGGCGAGTCTTATAGGCTCGGCCCTTGCTGTTGGCAGGAAGGTGGATACAACAACCGTAACGAAGATCGTTCTTTCATGGATAGTCTCACCCTTCGGAGCATTGCTTTTTGCAGTCCTCATCTACTGGGTTATGGAAAGACTCTTCTCGGAGAGGCCAGCCCTCAAGGTGGAAAGAGTTCTGAGAGTTCTGCTGCTAATTGCTGCATCGATCATCGGTTTCAACACCGGGGCAAATGAGCTTGCCACCGCTTTGGCCCCTGTAGTGTGGCTGGGTGGCATGGGGGCAATGAATGTGGTTGGAATGGGGTTGCTTGGCTCTGCAGCCCTGTTCTTGGGGGCACTGTTGGTGAGCATTCGGGTTGCCGAGGTTGTGGGGAAGGGTATAACAACTCTCGACTCCTTTTCTGGTTTTGCTGCACAACTTGCAGCCGGAGTAACGGTTCTTCTGTTTACCTTCCTCGGGATGCCAGTCTCAACATCCTACTGCACAGTCGGTGCGGTTACGGGGGTGGGCATCTACAAGGGGTTGGGTGGTGTGCGATTTGCCTTTTTGAAGCGAATCGCTGCGAGCTGGGTTCTAACACCAACTCTGGCTTTTTCTGCCAGCTTTGCAGCTACCCACCTTCTTCAATCAGTCTTTTGAATCTAAGTGCATCGTCAAGCATGTGAACGTTGTTGAACATCACGTATCCCTCACTGACGAGATCTCTCAATTTGAGGAGTTCATCGTCCGTGTACTTGTGCTTGTAGTTGAAACCGTGGAGTCTGAAGTAGGATATCTCTCCATAGAGCTGCCTGGATACAAAGGGATCAACGACATGCACCAGGTTTAGCTCCTCACACACTTTTCTCACCTTCTCCTCCCTCCAACCCCTCGGTTCGAATCCAAAGGTAAAGTCCCTCTCAATGCTTCCAAAGAACTCCCTCATGTTCTTAATGTTCTCATCCGTGTCTTTGAAGCTCTTCGGAGTTTGAAAAACCACAAACCGTGCATTCAGAATCTTAGCAATCTCCCTTGTAGTTTCCCAAGCTTTGAAGACTTCCTCTACCGGCTTGAAGAACCCTCCATATTTCACCTGAATGCCAGCCTTGCGGTAGGTGGGGCTTGATGGCGGGTGAGTTATGACCTGCCAGGCTTTAACTGTGAACTCAAAATCCTCTGGAGCCTGATCTCTCCACTTCTTTGCTGTATCCGGCTGTGGAGGCTTGTAAAATGTTTTCTGAACCTCAACTACATTGAACAGCTGGAAGTACTTCTTCATGCTAACTGGAAATCCGCAGCATCCGATCCTTATCATCTACATGAATTGGGCCTTATGGTTATGATACTTTTCTTGCAGTGTGCTGACTGTGATTTCCTAAAATTATTTCCTGCCATCGAACCACCTCCAGCAGTAACCCAA
>CBEUCM010000038.1:0-20541 GCA_965541645.1 uncultured Archaeoglobaceae archaeon
ATCGAGTTTCACACAGGGGTTTGTTGAAGTGGGAAATAATTTCGGGAAAAGACACAAACCACGAAAAGCATAAATCGATGGCATTCCATCATGAATCATGAAGGTTGTCGTCATTGGTGGCGGGGCTGCGGGAATGAGTGCAGCTTCGAGGGTTAAGGCTTTAAGACCTGAATGGGATGTGAAGGTTTTTGAATCCACGGAATTTGTGAGTCATGCACCATGCGGTATCCCCTACGTTGTTGAGGGTCTCAGCGAGTCCAGTAAAGATCTGATGTACTACACCCCCCAGTTTTTCAGGGAGAAGAGGGGTATAGATTTACATACAGGGGCCAGAGTTGTGGAGGCGGGAGATGGGTACATCAGGGTGGAGGAGAATGGAAAGGAGAGCAGGTACGAGTGGGATAAGTTGGTTATTGCAACTGGAGCCTCACCACGAATACCGCCGATAGATGGTACTGATCTCAAAAACGTTTTTACAGCAGATCTCCCACCAGATGCAGATGTGATAAAAGCAGCAAGTAAAGATGCAAAAAATGTTGTAATTATTGGTGCTGGATACATCGGGGTTGAGATGTCAGAAGCTTTTGTAGCTTTAAACAAAAATGTAACGCTCATCGGAATCTACGACTATCCCCTTCCACGATTCGATGAAGAAATGGGCAGAATTATCAAGGAAAAGATGGCCGAAAAAGTGAATCTAAGAATGAACGAGCATGCGATAGCTATAGAAGGAAAGGAAAAAGTAGAGAAAGTTGTTACCGATAAGGGGGAATATCCTGCCGATTTGGTCATTATCGCAACAGGAGTTAAACCAAACACCGAGCTTGCAGAGCAGCTTGGTTGCAGGATTGGAGAAACGAGAGCAATTTGGACAGACAGCAAAATGCAGACGAGCGTTGAAAACGTCTACGCTGCAGGGGATTGTGCCGAAACCGTGCACATGGTTACCGGGAAAAGGGTGTGGATACCCCTTGCCCCTCCCGGGAACAAAATGGGCTACGTAGCTGGAGTTAACATTGCTGGCGGCAATCTTGAATTCCCAGGCGTGCTGGGGACGCAGCTGACAAAGTTCTTCGATCTCGGAATTGGAGCTACAGGTTTAACCGAGAAAGCTGCTGTAAAGGAGGGGTTTGAGGTTAAGACAGCAATGATCAAAGCAAAAACGAGGGTCCACTACTACCCAGGAGCTGAAGACACATGGGTTAAGGTTGTGGCGGAGAAGGAAAGCAACAGAATCCTCGGTGCTCAGGTTCTTGGGGCAGATGTTGCAATGCGAGTTAACATCTTCGCTACAATGATTCAAGCAGGGTTCACAACAAGGGATGCCTTCTTTGCAGACCTTGGCTACGCACCACCCTTCACACCCATCTGGGACCCAGTTGTTGTTGCTGCAAGGGTTCTTAAATTCTGACCCTACATTTTTTATGAACTGGATTGAGGAGCTTTCAGAGATCACTGAAGTCTTCGAGCCATCAGAATCCTACATGTACGATGAAACTCCGCCAAAAATTGCCCCGAAGCCGGCAAAAAACTTCGTGGTTGTTAAGCCGTCAACAAGCACCGAGGTCTCCGAAATTCTGAGGTTTGCCAGCAAAAGGAAAATCCCCATTTTTACGAGGGGTGGTGGAACAGGCCTGAGTGGGGGTGCTGTGCCAACCTCAGAAGGCATAGTGCTGTCAACGGAGAGAATGAACAAAATTGAAGTTGACCGGGAAAACAGGGTTGCCGTTTGTGGAGCTGGAGTTACCCTCAGGCAGCTTGATAACACTGCAGAGAAATTCGGTCTAAGCTTTCCACCCCACCCCGGAGCTGAAACTGCAACTGTGGGAGGGATGATCGCCACGAATGCCGGGGGAGTTAGGGCTTTGAAGTATGGGACAATGAGGAACTACGTTCTCGGCCTTGAGGTTGTGCTCGCCGATGGGAGAGTTCTAAGGCTGGGAGGGAAAATGCTCAAGAACTCAACCGGCTATTCCCTGCTCCACCTCTTTGTTGGGAGTGAAGGCACGCTTGGTGTAATTACTCAGGCAACGATCAGACTCTTTCCCTCAATGGGAGACATGGTCGTGATGGGCATACCATTCCAATCCATGGATGATGCTCTCAGATGCGTGATCAGGATATCAAACGAAATGCTGCCACTTGCTGCAGAGTTCATGGAAAAAAGGGCTGTTGAAATTGGAGAGGCTGTGAGCGGGAAGAGGTGGGTCAGCAGGGATGGTAATGCACACCTCCTCCTCATTTTTGAAAGGTTTGATGAGGCAGAGAAGGCTGCTGAGATTGCCATGCAGTGCAACGCTCTCGACATTTTCCTTGCAACAAGCAGGCGGGAGCAGAGAGATCTGCTGGAAGTGAGGGGCCTGATATATGAGGGTCTCAGAGATAAGATAATAGAGATCCTCGACGTCTGCGTTCCCCCCGCATCAATTGCAGAGTACGTGGAGAGGAGCAATGATATTGCAGTGAAGTATGGTGTGGAGCTGATAACCTACGGACATGCGGGTGATGGCAACGTCCATCAGCACCCCTTGATCTACGATGGGTGGGAGAAGACCTACTTCTCCTTCAGAAAAGAGCTTTTAAGGCTTGCTGTAAGCCTTGGCGGGGTTATAAGTGGGGAGCATGGCATAGGAACCGTGAAGAGGGAGGAGCTGAGGGAATTGCTGCCAGAGCAGCACAATTTAATGCTTTCAGTAAAGAAGGTCTTCGACCCAAACGACATTCTCAATCCTGGAAAGGTCGTGTAGCCTTGTTCTTACAGTTTCCAATTTTACGCTTCCATGTTTTGTCCTGAAAGCTGCAAGATTCTTAGCTTTTCGGGGACATGCTCAGCACCACACTCCGTAGATCTCCCTTCCGCACCTGGGGCAGCAGCCGTCAGAGACCCTGCTTTCAACAACCCCACAACGGGAAACAAGCAGCTCTCCGCAGTCTGGGCAGAAGGTGTTCTCATACCTGTGCCCCGGCACGTTCCCGATGTATGCGTAGCTCAGCTCTTTTCTGGCAATCCTCACAGCCTCCTCAAGACTCTCTATTCTCGTAGGTGGAGCGTTAAACATGTAGGCGGGAAAGTAGCGGGTAAAGTGAATTGGTATTTCAGGATTTATGCCGGCTAGCCTCTCAACGTTCTCTCTCACTATCTTAATGTCGTCGCTCACGCCCGTAACGAGGAGACACACGACCTCCACGTGCAATCCGAGCTTTACAGCCTCTCTGATTGTTCTCCAAACGTACTCAGCTTTACCGTCTATAATCCGGTAGCTTCTTTCGTCACCCTTGACGTCGATGTTTATCGCATCCAAACCCGCCTCTCTCAGCATCCTGAGAGCGGGAATGCTCATGTAACCGTTTGATACCATCGTGTTTCTGAGTCCCGCAGCCCTTGCCAATCTGAAAACGTCGAGGAGATACTCAAAAAGCAGCGTCGGCTCGTTCAGGCTCGCACATGTGCTTGCATCTTCTGCCTTGATTGCAGCATCAACTACCCTTTCAGCCGGAGTTTGCCCTCCCACAGGTACAGCTCTGGAAATCCTCCAGTTCTGGCACCATGGACAGTCGAGGTTGCAGGAGTAGGACGAGAAGGTCATGCTCGTGCTGCCGGGAAGGAAGTGGTAGAAGGGTTTGATCTCGATCGGCCTGCTTTCGAGATGGCTCAATCTACCGTAGCTGCGGGTGAGGAGCTTACCGTGTCTTGCAAATCTCACCCTGCAGTACCCCTCCTCTCCCTCCTCAATCTTGCAGAACCTCCAGCAGAGCTGGCAAACGATCTTATCCTTGAGCTTTCGGTAAAGTTTCGCCTCCACAGCCTACATTCCACCACAACACTTAAATTTACACTTGACACAGACCTTCTAATGATCAGTGTTAACAACCTTACAGTAAGGTACGGGAAGTTCACAGCTGTCAACAACGTAAGCTTTACAGTTGAGCATGGCGAAATCGTGGCAATACTCGGCCCGAATGGTGCAGGGAAGAGCTCGATTATCAAGTCAATTGTCGGAATCGTGGAGTATGAGGGAGAGATCAAGATTCTCGGAAGGGATGCAAAAAGTGTAGAAGCAAAAAACCTGTTCGGCTACGTTGCGGAGGAGGTCTCGCTGATAGACCATCTCACCCCAGCAGAATTCTTCAGCTTCGTGGCATCCGTCAGGGGGCTTGGAGATGTCGAGGAGAGGGTTGAGAAACTTGTAAAGGCCTTCAGAATTGGAGAGTACATGAACAAAACCATCGCCTCGCTTTCGATGGGTAACATAAAGAAGGTTGCCGTTATTGCAGCACTCCTCCATGATCCGCCCTGCCTTATACTCGACGAACCTTTGAATGGGCTGGATGCGATGTCCGCAAAGATTTTGAAGACATAACAGCCACCAAAGCAGAAGAGGGTGGTGTGCTGCTTTCCACACATATAATGGAGATAGCAGAAAAGATGGCCGATAGAATACTGGTGCTCGATAGGGGAAGAATCATCGCTGGGGGGAGTTTTGATGAACTCAGGGCAATTGCGGATGGGAGCAACCTTGAAGAGGTGTTTTTAAAGCTGGTTGATCAGTATGAAGCCGCTAAGGATATTTTGGAGGCTATTCGCTGACGACAGACTTTTGGAGTACGCAGATATCGTAATGGATGAGGTGGTGTTCAAATCCTCACTTCAAACCCGTACTGTAGATGTGAAGAAGGCCTATCAGCACTCGAAGATGATGACGTCACTTTTCAAGTTCTTGCTCGCTGTAGTTTTTGCAGTTTCAATAGCCTCTACCGCTGCTATGGACGACGCTGCATACTATGCGACCGGCATAATGTTCGTTGGATTTACGGTGCTCTTCCTTGGTATGGGGTACAGCAACTCCTTCTACTCTGTAAACCTCGACTACCTCTTCACGCTCCCACTCAGCAGGAGGGATGTGTTCAAGATCAGAACGGTGGCCTTCTTCAGGTACTTCGACCTCCCGCTCATTCTCGCCTTTATTCTCTTCGAGATCATAGTTGCAGTTAGAAGCCCCATTGCGGCTATTCCAGCTGCAGTATCCTTCTGGGTTTCAGTTGTTCTTTTCGCATCCCTTCTGGCACTTCTGGGCAAGAAGGCTGCGGGAATGGCTGACACATCCAGAGTAGGTGTTGTTGTTAGAATTCTAACAATTGCAGCATGGATTCTCTGCGTCTATGGATCCTACTTCCTGTTCAGGTTTGCCTCATACATCGCATCAGCAGCAAGGGGGTACATGTCGAAGCTTGCTCCCCTGTTTCCCTTCTCCTTCGGTCTGTGGATATCCGATCCTGCAAATTTGCTGTATCTGCTTTACTGCACACCCTACATCGCCCTCTCTGTGATCTCAGCAAGGTGGATGGTTGAAAATCTTGCGTCACCACCAAGCATGAGCTACATGGCAAGAGGTAAGTGGAGAATCCGCACTACTGGCAAGATCTTCGCTTTCATTGTTAAGGACGTGAAGGTGATTTCCAGAAGTCCGCAACTGATGACCCTCGCTTTGATGCTGCTGATCGAAGCTCTGTTTTATGTATTCATGTTCCCCAGCCCATACACCTGGATACCGGCCGTTTTAACTTTGCAGATACTCATTACCCTAAGTGCTGCAGCGTTTATGGCCGCTGACAGAAGCGGATACGCAGAGATACTGCCAGCGTCGCGGATTGAAATAGCTTTATCAAAGATTTTATGCACAACTGCAATCTATATAGTATCCTTCAGTATCCTTTCAGTGGTTGTGCTCTTGAGGGGCGGGGGCTTGCAGATCCTGTCCCTCTTCCCGAGTGCGATTGCAGTAATACTGTTCACCGTCTTGCTATCCAGCGAATCCAGCAATCCCTTCGATGCCTCATCGGTTCTGGCAGTCTTTCTGGCACTGCTGCTCGTCTTCCTACCTGTCTGTGTTGGAGGCATTGCAGCTTTGCTCTTCTCCAAGTCCTTTGAACTGCACTCTTTTGTCTCGACCATTGAAATGATAATAGCAATTGTAACTCTCTACAAAAAATTTAGTAAGCACCTATGATGTCTTTGCCCTCTCCGTTGATCAGCATCTCCACCCACTGGTAGAGCTTGATTCCGTTGACTTCAATGCGGTAGAACCTTGGTAGTTCGAGGGCGGTGTGCATCCTCCCGTTCATGAGGAACCTGTAGTAGTGCTCAGGATACCTCTCACGAAGCTCAGAAGTAACACTTACAAGCTTGTGCCCGAACTCGTCTCCATACTTCAGGAATATTGTTCCTATTATGTAGTCACCCACGTCCTCGGTGAACCCATAGATGCTGTCCCCATACCTGTCAAACACATAACCAATAGCGTAGATCGGCTCATCTTCAATGTAGTCCAGCATACCCTCAGGAGCATTCTGCAACCATCCCCAGCACTCTGCTGTTCTCTCAAAGGTGAACTTTCCTGTCTTCCCTGTTATCCCAGGTCCTGCATCGTTTATTACAATTATCGGTTTTCCGAAGATCTTTCTTGCAGTGTAGAAGTGCATTGCAGTAGCATACCCACCAGCACTCGATCCGGCGATGACCACTCTGTCAAAGTCCCACTGAGCGATCCACCTTATTGCCACCACTGCGTTCACGAACCCGACGTGGTAGACGGTTTTGCTGCCGAAAATGGAGTGGTATCTCATCACCCTGTTCCCGATGTGCAGATCACCAGTTCCGTAGGGAATATACAGTATCGTCCAGTTCCTAAAGGGGTTGAGGGGGTTCTTTCTATCAAAGATGCCGAAGTGCCCCATTATCTTCGAGAGCCAGAACTTCGGGTGGAGGGTAATAACGCCAAAGGTGCAGGTAATGTAATCCGTGCACGCCCCGCCACCCTCAAAGTAAACCAGGAGATCGTCGCTGCTGCCTTTGCTGACCATTATAAAGGTCCTCTTCCCCTTTCCATCAACGCACGGTGGTGGTAGGTCAACCTTGACCCAGTCTATCCCGTCACTTGGATCATCCACTGGCAGGCTACGAAAATCGGGCATTGATGAGATATCTACCTCAAAGGGATTGGCGTAGTACTCCCTGACAATCTCTCTGCTCGCCCCAACCGTCTGAACGAGCATTAACATCGCTGCGATTAGCATCAACACCTTCATGAAAAATGGTTCAAAATTATGTATTTAAAAATATCTATTTGCCAATTTTTATTACAATCGTGATCATTAACAGTAATTGTTGGATTTACTCAACAAAAAGCATCGCAGCCATCTGCGTATTGTCAAGTTCAAACTGACCAGCATCTATGCATAGGGCTGACATTGAGGGCCTCGCCTTTGAGCATTTTCCCGAGCACTCATCGCAAATCACGCAACCACCCGGGAAAGTGGCGAGTGCATAGGGCTTCTTCACAACCCTTTCAGCTTCGAGCATGAACTCCTGCGCCCTTTTGACATCCTCCAAACCTTTGACTTTGAACTTGAAGAGGATGGCCTTTCTGTAGGCTCTCACAAATCTGCAGCATTCGTCGTAATCCGGAACGTTTGGCGGGCAGGATGGTTTTCCGTAACTTTCGCATCCAAACAGGCACTTCCACCTCGCCCTCAGGTCCATCTTCAGGCTTTGCGGATCTACCTCTTCAAACTCGACTGCAAGATCGAATCTTTCTGCCAGTCTTTTGATCTCGCTCAGCATGGCCATCAATTAGTACACCTCCAGAATGTTGTAGTAGGTGTCCCTTCTCGCTACCGGTCTGTTCACGGATTTTACAGCGTTGACTATCTCCTCAATCCTCGCAGGCCTGAAGGGCTTTCCGGTTGCCGTCACAACGTTCTCTTCAAGCATAACCCCACCAAAATCGTTTGCCCCGAAAAACAGGCTTAGAGTTGCGATGTCAAATCCCTGGGTCAGCCAGGATGCCTGGATGTTCCTGAAGTTGTGCAGAATTATGCGGGAGATGGCGACAACCTGAAGGTAACGTAGAGGTGATACTGGTTTTTTTACAACACGCTGCAGCTCAGTCTTTCCCGGCTGGAAGGTCCACGGAATAAATGCAGTGAAACCAGCAGTTTTGCTCTGCAGATCCCTGATTTTGAAGAGGTGCTCCACAATATCCTCGTCACTTTCCACATGACCAAACATCATGGTCGCTGTCGTCGGCATCCCAAGCTCATGAGCGATCTTCATAACCCTCAGCCATTCATCGCTGCTGCACTTGTTCGGGCTGATGACTCTTCTTATTTTGTCAACAAGAATCTCCGCCCCTCCACCCGGCAGAGAATCCAGTCCCGCATCTTTCAACCTTCCAAGCACCTCTCTAACGCCCATTTTCTCCATTTTGGACAGGAACACAATTTCAGGCGGTGAGAGGCTGTGGAGGTGAACTTGAAACCTTTTTTTGATCTTAATGAAGAGGTCCTCGAACCACTCCAGTCTTAGAGCAGGGTTCATGCCACCCTGAAGCATTATCTGGGTTGCACCCATCTTCACGGCTTTTCCAACCTTCTCAAGAATCTCGTCATGGGATAGAGTGTAGCCATTATCCTTCGCATAGAAAGCGCAGAATTTGCACTTTGATGTGCAGATATTCGTGTAGTTGATGTTCGTATCCACAACAAACGTGACGAGATCGCCACATTTCCTCTTTCTGATGCTGTCGGCCATTCTTCCGAGTTCGTGAATTGGCAGCTCGAAAAGTTTGACGGCATCCTTTTTAGAGTAGTCCGTAATCTCTGCACATTCTCTCGAACTCATTCAGACCCCTCCTCTCTTCATAACCAAACTCGAACCTGAGGGTTTTGAAGTACTCAACAAGGAACTCCTCGGGCATCTTGAAGAGCTTGGCGGCTTTATCAACAACAAGCTCAAGGTTTTCCCTGGCCCTTCTTAGAGAGTTCAGCAGTGCCGCATCCACGGAACTTGCGTCGACATCTCTAATGGATGCGGAGATGCCGAAGACCATCGGCAGAGAGGTTAGCTCGTACCACTCCTCACCAAGGTCCATAACAACCTTGAAGAGCATTCTGGCCTTGATTGCCTCGTCACCTATAACCAGAGCATGGTCGCAGATTTTGAGCATCTCCATTGCCTTGGAGCTTTTTACTTCAACGAGCCTGTTCCTCATTCCCCTCTCTTTAAGGATGATCCTGAGGAGGTTTACAGAGGTCATGGTGTCTGGTGTGACCGCTATGCTGCCATCATCCAGCTCCTTCCCTTTGGAAACCACAACAACACTCAGAACCTTTCCCTTGGAGGCCACACAGAAGTTGTAGTGCCTCAGCAGGTGCTTGTTGGATAGATAGAAGAAGGATGGGACGGGAGCATAGTCGATCTCACCATCCAGCAGCTTAGATGCCATTTCTATCGGTGTGGTTTCGACAATTTCAAAGCCGTTGAGGTAGAAGTAGGGGAGGAAGTTGTTGAGGTATCCGAACTTTCCAACCCTCATGTGTACCACTTCACGATGTTGCAGAAGGTGTCCCTTTCCGCAACCCTCTTTCCCGCCGCCCTTCCCATCTCGATCAACCTTTCAACTGTTAGAGATCTCGGGCTTTCTGCCCCTGCAGCGTGAGCCACGCTCTCGCCCATGATTGTGCCGTCAACATCGTTTGCCCCATACCTCAGCGCAACCTCGGTGAGCTTCTCCCCAAGAACGACCCAGTAGGCTCTAACACTCCTGAAGTTGTCCAGCACAATTCTGGAAACTGCGATCGTCTTCAGGATGTCTGTAACCCCTGTCTTGTTCCTCACCATTCCTCTTTGCTTCAGCTCTGTGTTCTCCGGATGGAATACGAGAGGTATGAAGGATACAAACCCACCCGTTTTGCTTTGCAGCCTCCTCAGCTTGTAGAGGTGGATTGCCCTGTGCCTTGTGCTCTCCACATGGCCAAAGAGCATGGTGGCATTACTTTTGATCCCAAGCTCATGGGCAATCTTCATAACCCTCAGCCATTCATCGCTGCTGCACTTGTTCGGGCTGATGACCCTTCTTATTTTGTCAACAAGAATCTCCGCTCCTCCACCCGGCATCGCCTGCAATCCGGCATCTTTCAACCTCGACAGGAACTCCCTGACGCTCATTTTCTCCTTCCGTGAGTAGTAGAACGCCTCGGTTGCTGTCAGAGCTTTAATGACGACATCTGGCATCTCCTGCTTTATCCTGCGAAAGATCTCCTCAAAGTACTCCACCCCAACTTCTGGGTTGTGCCCTCCCACAATGTGAAGCTCTCTTGCACCCTCTTTGTATGCCTCCCTTGCTCTCCTCAAAACTTCATCTGGAGAGAGAAGGTAACGTTCCCTGTTGTTGAACGCACACAGGGGGCATCGGGAAACACAGATGTCCGTGTAGTTTATGTGCCTGTTCACAACAAACATAACAATGTCATTCGTCGAATCTGCAATCTTCCCGAGTTCGTGAAGGTTATGGTTAAACAGATCCCCTATCTCTCTCACTTTCACTCTCCATCGCCTCTCTCAACCTCCTTATCTCCCTCCTGAACTCAACATTGGTCCTGAACATGAAGTCTGCTATGAGGCCAAACATTATGAGCTGGACACCGGTTATTATGAGCAGGGTCGTTAGAATTGCGAGGAGGGTGTGGGTAACTCTCTCCATCCACTCCAGCACCACAAAAGTGCCGGTGAAAAGCCCGGCAAGGATGAAAAACAGACCGGCAAAGTAAAGGTATCTCGCAGGGCTGTACCTTTTCATCAGCTCGTATATCGTTTTTCCAATTCTGAAACCATCCCTTATCGGATTCAGTTTGGTCTTTCCACCCCTCCTTCGGTAGGTGATTGGCACCTCCATTATCCTGAATCCCTTGGCAATTGTTTCAACGGTCAGCTCTGTTTCTACTTCAAAACCCGCCTTCCTCAGCTCAACGTTTTTATAAACCTCTCTTGTCAGTGCCCTGTAGCCGGAGAGAATGTCCGATAGCTCATGCCCGTAGGCAAATCGGAAAAAGAAGTTCAAAATTTTGTTCCCGATCAGGTTGAGTTTCGTGAAGGCCCCCTTTTCGTAGTTTGCAAACCTGTTGCCAACAACGTGATCGGCAATTCCCCTCTTTATAGGCTCAAGAAGCCTGTCGATCTCCTCTGGGAGGTATGTGCCATCCCCATCAACCAGAACGAGGACATCGCTGTCAACAAGCCCGAAGGCCTCAGCAACAGCCTGCCCCTTCCCCTTCCCGCTCTGAACCACCACTTCTGCTCCTTTCTCTCTTGCAATCTCCCTCGTCCTGTCCTTGCTGTTGCCGTCTATCACGACAACCCTGTATCCCCTGGTTATGAAACCCTCGACTACCTCTCCGATTGCCTCCTCCTCGTTCAGCGTCGGGATAACGACGGTGACTTCCATTTATATCCTCAGGATCTTCAGCATGCTGAGGATCTGCAGGGAATCTATCTCATCCCCACCTCTCTTGTTGACGATTACAGCAGCTCCCAGAACTTTTCCTTCGTGCGCCTCTATCACCTCAGCAGCCTCCCTTATCGACTTCCCGGTTGATATTATGTCATCGATTATCACGCATTTTTTCCCAGCAACCCTCGCAAAGTTCTCACTGAGTATCCCTCCCCTTGGCTTCTCGTCCTCTACCTTGAACTTTCTGGGATAGTAAATGGACAGCTCCGCCCCAAGCTCCTCAGCGACCATGGCTGCAAGAGGTATGCCGCTTGTCGCTATCCCGACAACGACCTCCGGCTCCTCCTTAATTTCACAGCAGATCATGTCCGCAATGGCTGCTGCAATATGCCTAAGGCGCCTTGGGACGGTAAGCTCTCTCCACTCCACGTAGATATCTGACGGTGGTGTTTCACTAACCCTCGTCAAGAGCCAGAGAGCAGTGTCCCTCGAAACGTTAAGCTCATCTGCAATTTCTTCGGTCGTCAGACCCTTCTCCTTTAATTTTCTCGCCTTCTCAACAAGTGTTTCTATTTTCGTCATCCCTAACCCTCCTTATTACAGCCTCACTTCCACACACAGGACATATGTCCGAATCTATTTTCCTTCCACAACCTTTACACACCTTAACCCATTTAAATTCTTTTGAGATCTGGCTCTGGATTATTCCCTCAAACTTGATGCCGAGCTTCATCGCAACGTTCTGGATCGCATAGTCATCGGTAACAAGCACAACCTCATTCCCCTTCTTCATCTCATCAAGAGCCTTGGCCAGCACCCTGATGTCCGTTTTGGACAGCTTGTGTATGTCCCCCGTCTTTTTTGCAACCTCAACAACTTCCTCAATGCTCTCTCTGCTCGCCTCCTCCACCCTCAGATTTTTAACGCTGAAGTACAGTGCGGATGCATCGTCAAGGATCTCCGCAGCAACCTCCGGTACTGTAACCATGTTGGCATACACAGCCTTTCTCTGGAATATGGCACTGGAGTCGATGACGTGCACCTTCACACAGTATGAAAAGGCCCGATTATAAATAACTCTTTCTAACTGGCAACGTAGAGTTTGACTTCCAGATCCCCACCGCTTTTCTGCACCTCAACCCTGTAGCTTCTGAAGCCCTCAAAGTTGACCGACTTTGCAAGCTGCTCCACTATGTATTCTGCAAGCTCACTCCTGAACTCTGGAGAGTAGAACTCTGCGAACTGCGGGAGTGTGTAAGTTATGATCCTGCCCGTGGTGTATCCGGCGGGCAGGTTTTTGCCAAGTCTCGAGTCCTTTTTAAGACCGTACTTTTCCAGATTTTTGCCTACAAGGTTTTCAAGAGCTTCTAAGTCAGCCTTCGTCATTGTGTAGTCGTCTGAAAAATCGTGCAGAGTCGTACTGCTCCCGTTGAGGGAGTAGAGCGTCACAGATACTATGGTCTTTCCATCTCCCGCCCACTTCTTGTAGTAGCTTCCAGCGTCAAGAGGGGGTAGGTGCTGATCGAGGAAGAAGTAGCTGCCATTTATTTTCACAGCTGCTGCAAGATGTCCCTCATCATCGTTTGCAAAGGTAACGTTGGCAATATAAACCGTACATCCGTTGTACGTTATCAGCGCAGCGGTTAGTATGGCGTAGTCACCACAGATGCCCTTTCCGAGGAGTACGGTTTCGGATGGTGTTTGCAGTTTTCTCTCTCCTGACTCCACTTTAACTCCGAGGGGAGATATCACGATCTCAGCAGGGGGAAGCATGGCCTTCTCCTGATCGTACTTTATGTTTTCATCCACCCACTTGAGGGCGTTCCATGCAGTCTCCTTGCAGTTCTCGCCCCTGACCCTCTCGGCTATTCCCGAGATCTTTTCAAGCTCCTGGGGTGTGAACATGTACTTTATCGCACACTCTGTGTCGTATCTCCACAGCTTGTCGCAGTAGTCGTGAATGCTGCTAACATCACTTTTACTGATGCACATCACTGCAAACAATGCCAGCGCCAGAAGAGCAAAGCTCCTCATACTACAGAATCATGCTAAGGAACTTTCTTGTTCTTTCATTCTCAGGATCAGAAAAGATCTTCTCCGGGCTGCCCTCTTCAACGATTACGCCCTCATCCATGAATATTACTCTGTCCCCAACCTCCTTTGCAAAACCCATCTCATGCGTCACGACGATCATGGTCATCCCATCTCTCGCAAGGTTCTTCATGACGTCCAGAACCTCCTTAACAAGCTCTGGGTCGAGTGCTGAAGTAACCTCGTCAAACAGCATGACCTCTGGATTCATGGCCAGTGCCCTTGCAATCGCAACCCTCTGCTGCTGTCCCCCGCTCAGCTGTGCCGGATAGAAATCCGCCTTGTCAGCCAACCCAACCTTCTCCAGAAGTTTCATTGCCAGTTCCTCTGCCTCCTTCTTATCCATCTTCTTTATCTTAACTGGGGCGAGGGTAATGTTCTGCAAAGCTGTGAGGTGGGGGAAGAGGTTGAACTGCTGAAAGACGATTCCTATCCTCTGCCTGATTTTGTTGATGTCAACCTTGCTGTCCGTGATATCAACACCGTCCAGCAGTATCTTGCCAGAGGTTGGCTCCTCAAGCCTGTTTATACACCTAAGCAAGGTTGACTTTCCACTCCCGGATGGGCCGATAATAACCACAACCTCTCCTTTTTCAACATCCATGTTTATTCCCTTGAGTACGTGGTGATCGCCAAATTTTTTGTGCAAATCTACTATCTCAAGCAGTGGCATCGAGTAGAAATGCACTGTTGATTTATAAAGACTTTCCGCTTTACTAAGCGATACGAAACATACGAACTCATTTTTAGATCCGGTTGGGAGTAAGTAGTAAATTTAAAAAAGGGTTTGGTATCGATAATTCTGATAATTTGGGTGGTAAGCGTGAAGGTGCAGCACGATATAGTTATTGCTGGTGCGGGTATTGCGGGAATGCGGGCAGCAATTGCTGCCGCAGAGAAAAGCGATAAGCTCTCAATTGCCATCATCGCAAAAACTTACCCGATCAGGTGCCACAGCGTGTGTGCCGAAGGTGGTACGGCAGCAGTTTTGAGAGAGGGAGATAGCTTCGACCTCCACGCATGGGATACGGTGAAGGGGAGCGATTTTCTTGCAGATCAGGATGCCGTTGAGTTTTTTGTCAGAGAGTGCCCGAAGGAGATACTGAGGCTGGAGAACTGGGGCTGTCCCTGGAGCAGGAATGAAGACGGGACCATAGCTCAACGGCCTTTTGGTGGGCACAGCTTCAACAGGGCAACATACGCCAAGGACAGAACAGGCTTTCATGAGGTGCACACCCTCTACGAGAGGATGCTGATGTATGACAATGTAACAATTTACCCGGAGTACTTCATAACCAACATCGCCATTGAGGATGGAGCTATCAGGGGGCTTTCGGCGATTGAACTGAAGAATGGGGAGATGGTTTTCTTTGAAGCAAAGGCCGTAATCTTTGCAACAGGTGGTGCAGGAAGGCTTTACGGTTTCACAACCTACAGCCATCAGGTCACTGGAGACGGTTTGGCCATCGCCTATCGCAACGGCATTCCGCTCAAGGACATGGAGTTCTTCCAGTTCCATCCCACCGGTCTGATCCCGTCCGGCATTCTGATGACTGAGGGTTGCAGGGGTGAGGGTGGTTACCTGATCAACAAGAACGGTGAGAGGTTCATGAAAAGGTACGCTCCAGAGAAAATGGAGGTCGCACCGAGAGATGTTGTGTCGAGAGCCATGTGGACTGAAATAATAGAAGGCAGGGGGTTTGAGGGGGAGTACGGGCCGTACATAGCCCTCGACCTCAGACACCTTGGAGAGGAGAAGATAGAGGAAAGACTGCCTCTGATTAGAGATGCTGCAATCAAGTTTGCAGGCGTCGATCCCGTGGAGGAGCCGATTCCAGTAAAGCCGGTGGCACACTACACGATGGGTGGAATTCACACCAACGTCAGATGTGAGACCACAGTCAGGGGGTTCTTTGCTGCTGGGGAATGTGCCTGCGTGAGCATTCACGGAGCCAACAGACTGGGATCGAACTCCACAGCAGAGTGCTTGGTTTTCGGCAGAATTGCAGGTGAGGTTGCGGCTGAATACGCCCTCAATGCAAAGGAGGGCAGAATCTCAAGCGAGTTCATGCAGAAGGAGGAGAGCAGAATTTTCGACGAAATTCTGGGTAAGAGCGGAGATGAGAGTCCATATGAAATCAAGAAGGAGCTGAACAGCACGATGGACAGCAACATGTGGATATTCAGGGAGGAGAACGGGCTTAAAGAGGCTGTAAAGAAGATCAAGGAACTCAAGGAAAGGTACAGGAATGTTGAGATAGATGACAGGAGCAGGGGATTCAATACCGACCTAACATCTGCGATCGAGATAGGTTACATGCTCGATCTTGCAGAAGTTGTTGCCATTGGCGCTCTGAAGAGACAGGAGAGCAGAGGGGCGCACTACAGGCTGGACTATCCAAAGAGGGATGACGTGAACTGGCTGAAGCACACGATGGCCTACTACACACCCGAAGGTCCGAGATTCGAGTACACGCCCGTGACCATAACTAAGTGGCAGCCCGTTGAGAGAAAGTATTGAGGTGGTTGAATGGCGAAGTTCAGGATAAAGAGGTTTGACGGTTCCAAGTTCTACTGGCAGAGCTTTGAAGTGCCTGCAAAGAGGGGGATGACCGTTCTTGAGGCTCTCTACTACATAAAGGAGAATCTTGATTCGACCCTCGCCTTCAGAGCATCATGCAGAATGGGAATTTGCGGAAGCTGTGCGATGAAGATAAACGGAAAACCCCGCTTGGCGTGTGAAACTCAGGTTTTACCGCTCGGAGACACCATTACAGTTGAGCCTCTCGACAACTTCAGCGTTATAAAGGACCTCATCACCGACTTTGAGGGGTTCTTCGAGAAGCACAAGGCTGTGAAGCCGTATCTCATAAGAAAGGACGACAACTACGAGGAGCCAAAAGAGCTACTGCAAACTCCGGAGGAGCTGAACAAGTACTACGTCTTTACGCTGTGCATAAAATGCGGAGCGTGCTATTCAGTCTGCCCCGCAGCAGCAACTCTCGACGGATACCTTGGCCCAGCAGCGATGGCCGCAGCATACAGATTCTGTGCGGACAGCAGGGATGAGGGGCAGAAGGAGAGGTACGAGGTTGTCAGCTCATCCAACGGTGTGTGGAGATGCCATTTGGCCATGGAGTGCAGTGAAGTCTGTCCAAAACACGTAGAGCCAGCTAAAGCCGTTCAGATGCTGAGAAGAGATACAGCATTCAGCATTCTGAAAAGCATTCTGGGGTGGTAGTATGGGTATTTCAGACTGGTTCAAGTTTGGCGGGAGAAGTGTTTTCAGCTGGGCCTTCACCTTCCAGCGCTTGACGGGCATAGTTCTTCTTATCTACCTCTGCATGCACCTCACCTACCTTACAACCCTCCTTGACAAAACTGGAGAGACCTACGAGAGCATGATTGCACTGACAGTTTCAAAGCAGTTCCTCATCTTCGATGTGCTCCTCGTGCTGTGCGGAGTCTTTCACGGTGTTAACGGGTTCAGAATAATACTGCACGAATTTGGGTTAGCGTACGAGTACCGGAAGCCCCTCCTCGCAATCGCTGTTGTTGTTGCCTTGGCTGTGTGGCTGTATGCAAGCTATATTATGTACTCCCTGACGGGTTGAGGTGTTGGGATGAACTCCGCAAAGAGTGTTATGGAACCGATTGCATGGATTTTCCAGATGCTGACAGGGCTTGCGATGATTGTACTGGTGACGGTGCACTTCTACGTCACACATATGGTCTCGCACGAGGCCCTTGAGTATGCGGGAGTTGTCCAAAGGCTCAGTCTGCCAGAGTACAGGGTGATGTACGCAATCCTGCTTCTGGTTGTGTCCTTCCACGCGTTCAACGGCCTCAGGGCGATAGCTCTCGATACAAATGCTGGAATGAGAAGTAGAGGTACTATCAACCTTCTGACGACGCTGATGTTCCTCGTTGCCTTTTTCTACGGCCTCTACCTGCTTGTTTCCATCTAATTTTTTGTATTTGAGAATTTTGTTAATTTTATTTGTGATTTGTTTATGAATTAAAGTGGTTTAATTGCTCCTGTTGCAGGATGGAAAATAGTCTCCCAATTTGAGATTCGGTTTGTTTGAATGGAGATCAAACGGTTTGTGAAAGAACAATATCATGGGAGATATATACCATTAGTTTTGTATATATATTTGTCTTGCGTCCTATCAAAAAAAGAAAAAGATATATACTTTTTGGTTAATCTATGGATATGAGAAGGTTGCTTGTATTGGCGGTTTTAGTCCTAACAGCTATAGTGCTTGCTGGATGCACACAAACTCAGAAACCGGAGGCTCAGCCAGAGAAAACCGTTATCGTGGGTAGCGGAGCAACATTCCCCCAGCCGCAAATCGAGGAGTGGATTGATATCTATACGAAGAAAAACCCGAATATCGGGATAGAATACACGGGGAAGGGTAGCGGAGGAGGACAGAACGATTTCAAGCAGGGTCTTGTCGACTTTGCATCCACGGATCCGCCGATCAGCGAGAGCCTATGGAACGAGCTGAAAAAGAAGGGACAACCCCTCCAGTTTCCGATAATAGTGGGTGCTGTAGTTGTAGTCTACAACCTTCCCAGTATCGATAGCCTGAAGCTCGACGGAGAGACGCTTGCTAAGATCTTCATGGGTGAGATCGAATACTGGGACGATCCAGCGATAAAACGGCTCAATCCCGAAGCGAATCTGCCCCACGAGAAGATCTTGGTCGTGCACAGAAGCGATTCGAGCGGAACGACTAAGATCTTCACGACTTATCTCAGCCTCGTCAGCGATGAGTGGGCTGAAAAGGTCGGATCGGGTAAAACCGTAGAATGGCCGGTCGACAAGGTCGGCAGGAGTGTCGGAGGCAAAGGCAATCAAGGTGTCGCCGCCGCCATCAAGCAGAATCTCTATTCGATCGGATACGTCGAGCTGTCATACGCACTGAAAGAGAACTTCTCAATGATTGCGCTAAAGAACAAAGCCGGTAACTTCGTTACGGCAAACGAGGAGACTGTTAAGGCCGCAGTCTCGATGGTAAGCGTGAACATACCCTCGCCGCGTGAGGGTTACAGGGAGGATCTGAAAGCCTTGCTAAACGCTGGCGGGGAGAAATCCTATCCGATCGTTGCGTTCAGCCACATCGTGATATGGGATAAATATGAGAACGAAGCGAAGGAGAGGGCGATAAAGGATTTCGTAAAGTGGATTCTTACAGAGGGACAGAAGCCAGAGAACATCGTTCAGGGATACGTCGGTCTTCCCGAGAGCGTGACATCCAAGCTACTTGCGGAAATATGAGGGACACTTTCAGGCTTTCTCTACTCCTTTTTTGTGCCCTCGTTTTTGGGATATTCTCCCTGATGATCTTGACTTACTTGGCGGCGTCTCTCCCAATCCTCGAGAAGGAGGGTATCCAGATCTACACGACGAACGTCTGGAAGGCAGTCGAGGACAATCCAGAGAAGGAGTTCTACGGCGTTCTCGCGGCTATATACGGAAGCGTTTACACCTCCGTTCTCGCGGTGCTCATAGCTCTCCCGCTTTCTATCGGCTTCGCAGTCTTCGTCATCGATTACGCTCCCTCTCAGCTCAAAGAGCCTCTGATCGTCATCACGGACGTAATGGCAGGTCTTCCAACGATAATTTATGGCATATGGGGTGCTTTCGTTCTCGTACCCCTTTTGAGGGATTATGTCATGCGTCCGCTCTACGATCACTTAAGCTTCATCCCGCTGTTTTCGTTCGAGCCGGCCGGAGGCTACAGCTTCCTCGCCGCTGGAGTTCTTCTCGGAATAATGGTCACTCCGTTCGCTTCGTCGATCATAAGGGAGGCGTATAGAATGATCCCGTTCACGTATAGAGAAGCCGTATTCAGCCTCGGAGCTACGAGATACGAGGCTACGAAGATACTCCTCGGATGCATAAAACCCGCAATCTTGGCCGGAATCCTCTTAGCATTCGGGAGAGCTATCGGAGAGACTGTTGCGGTAAGCTTGGTCGTCGGGAACACGTTCAACATCCATCCGAGCCTTTTTGCCCCCGGCTACACGATATCATCCCTAATCGCAAATCAGTTCGGAAACGCATTCATCTACGGGTACATGGTGAGTGCTCTCTTCGCCGCTGGATTTTTCCTCTTCGTAATAGGCCTCGTCGTGAATGTGGGTGGTCTGATCGTGCTAAGGAGGTTCTCCCATGCTCAGAGAGGTTAAGGAAAAGCTCTTCCTCTTCGGGATCGCCGTCATGACGATTCTGACCGTCCTGCCGCTGTTTCACATAATCTACAGCGTTGCAACCAGAGGCTTGCCTGTGCTGTTGAAGGGCGGCCTTGGTTTCCTGACTGGCACGCTCGCTCCTCCCGGTGATGGACTCGGCGGCATAGGGCCCGCGATTTTGGGGACTTTGATCCTTACAACTCTCGCCTCGCTCATCGGCTTGCCGATAGCCGTTATGACCGGCGTTTACGCGGCTGAATATCCGGAGAGTCTCATTGGTAGATCAACGAGAACACTTCTAACGATAATGATGGAATTTCCGACGATTCTCGTCGGACTCTTCGTCATGCAGATCCTCGTAATTCCGATGGGTAGTTACTCCGCAATTGCAGGAGCTCTTGCACTCGCCCTCGTCATGATGCCTTACGTCGCCGTTTACACCGAGGAGGCTTTCAGAAACGTCCCGTTCACGTATAGGGAAGCGGCTTTCGCCTTGGGATTGTCGAGATTCAAAGTCGTCTTCAGAGTCCTCGCCGGAATGGCGAGAAAGGGGATCGTTACGGGTATGCTGATCGGAATGGCGAAGGTCGCTGGCGAGACAGCTCCCCTACTGTTCACAGCGGGCGGATCGAGCAGGATTTACTTTGCCGGTATCGACAGGCCCATCGGAGCTGTCCCCCTTTTGATTTACTACCTCGTCCAGCAACCCTACGAGAACTACCACGAAATCGCTTGGGGGGCATCGCTCGTCCTTCTGCTCGTGTTTTTGGTGATATTTCTTCCGCTTAGACTCAGTTTGAAGGAGGTGGAGCTGTGACCGCGATCGAAACCGTGAACCTCACGATATACTACGGGCGGAAGTGCGTGGTAAGGGATGTAAACCTAAAGATTCCCGAGAACGTAGTATTTGCGATAATGGGGCCGAGCGGATGCGGGAAGTCGACACTTCTCCGCTCAT
>CBEUCM010000039.1:0-20047 GCA_965541645.1 uncultured Archaeoglobaceae archaeon
CCTGGCAGTTGCAGATGCGAGGATGGTTGTTGGGGAGGCGAGGAGATTTGACTACCAGCTAAAACAGGTTGAAGATGTGCTGAACCCGAAGTCGGTGGCTGTAATCGGTGCATCATCCAACCCAATAAAGGTGGGGTACTCGGTTGTGAAGAGTCTCAGGGGAGGGAATGTAAAAGTGTACCCTGTAAACCCGAAGGCTGTGGAAATCGACGGTGTAAAATGTTACCCATCGCTCAAATCCCTCCCCGAAACTCCGGATCTTGTGGTAATAGCTCTTCCATCCGAGAAGGTGCTAAACGCCATTCAGGAGGTGGCAGAAGTTGGAGCCAAGGGTGTGCTGATAATCACCTCAGGCTTTAAGGAGGCAGAATACGAGGAGGGCAGGATCCTGGAAGCGAAGCTCAGGGAGTTTGCCACCAAAAACGGGATAAGAATAATTGGACCCAACACCTTTGGCTTCGTTAATCTCGTTAAAGGAGCTAATGCCAGCTTTACACCGATGTTCAGTGAGCTAAAAAGGGGTAAAATCGCTTTCGTGTCCCAGAGCGGTGGGATATGCCACTACGTGATGCACCAGTTCAGGGATGCGGGATTCAGCTACATCATACATCTGGGAAACCGCTGTGATGTGGACTTCCACGATGTATTCAGCTATCTGCAGAATGATGAAAATACGGAGGTTGTTGTTGCCTACGTGGAGGGCATAGACAACGGAAGAGCATTTTACGAGGGGATAAAGAGGCTGGCAGAGAAAAAGAAGGTCGTTGTGATGAAGTCGGGAAAGAGCAGTGTGGCAGACAGGGCATCCCTGAGCCACACGGGAAGCATGGCGGGGGATTACAGGGTGTTTGCTGCTGCCATCAGACAGGCTGGTGCTCGGCTTGCTGAGACGCCAGTTGAGCTGATGGACACTGCCATAGCATTGGGGAAATTCGGCAGAGTCGAGGGTGGGATTGCTGTTTTATCGATCCAGGCAGGACTTGGGATCGTAGCCTCAGACATAATTGAAACAAATGGTGGGAGACTGGCAAGGTTCAGCGACGAGACAATTAAAAAGTTAAAGGAATTGCTACCGCCCATCACGATGAGGGAGAACCCCGTGGATCTGTCCTTCAGTGGGCTCGATCTGAAGAAGTTTGTTGGGGTTGTTGATGCCGTGTCGGGAGACGAGGACGTCGCACTTATCATGTTCCTCTACGCTGTCGCTCCCCCAAGCTGGGTCATACCTCCTGAGGTAATGAGGAAAATAATGGGCAGAACTGAAAAACCCCTGATAATGGTGTACTCCTCAACGCCCGACAACTTCGAGGAAACCAGAAAAGTTTTCAGCAATAGCAGGGTGCTTGTTTTCGATTCCGTCGAAAGGGCTGCGAGGACTGCAGCAGCAATATGCAAACGAAACAATTTTTAATTTGTTGTGTAATTAGCCATGATGTCGCAGATGCTCGTCTACCTCGATGGAGAATTTGTCCCGGAAAGTGAGGCCAGGATCAGCATTTTTGACCACGGATTCCTTTACGGTGATGGGGTTTTCGAGGGCATAAGGGCCTATAACGGCAGGGTTTTCAGGTTGAAGGAGCACGTTGACAGGCTCTACGATTCCGCAAAGGCCATAGATCTGGAAATTCCAGTCAGCAGGGAGGAATTCATGGAGATAATTCTCGAAACCCTGAGAAAGAACAATCTGAAAGATGCGTACATTCGACCAATTGTGACGAGAGGGATAGGAGACCTCGGTCTGGATCCAAGAAAGTGCGGAAAGCCATCCATAATCGTGATAACAAAGCCATGGGGTAAGCTCTACGGCGATCTTTACGAGAAGGGCTTGACTGCGGTGACGGTTGCGGTTAGAAGGAACTCCTTCGATGCCCTTCCACCAAACATCAAGTCGCTCAACTATCTGAACAATATCCTTGCAAAGATAGAGGCCAATGCGAAGGGGGGAGATGAGGCAATATTTCTGGACAGGAACGGCTACATCTCAGAGGGGAGTGGAGACAACATCTTTGTGGTAAAGAATGGTAAGATACTGACACCCCCAACGATAAACAACCTGAGGGGTATAACCAGGGAGGCTGTAATTGAGCTCATCCACAAGCTTGGAATACCATTCATCGAGACTAATCTCGGGCTTTACGACCTCTACACTGCCAATGAGGTCTTTGTAACCGGGACTGCAGCAGAGATTGCACCGATTGTCGTCATAGACGGGAGAAAGATCGGCAATGGAAGGCCAGGAGAGATCACAAAAATGCTGATGGAGGAGTTCAGGAAGCTGACGGAGACTGAAGGCGTGCCGATATATGAGTGAAGTGCTAATAACGCTGATCGTTGAACTCGAAGACAAACCGGGACAGCTGATAAAGGTTCTCGAACCGATATCGAAGATGGGAGGAAACATAGTGGGCATAGTGCATCAGAGGGGCAAGAGGACACCACTGAACAGAGTTCCGGTGGAAATCTCCCTGAAAATAGAGAGCAGAAAGCTGGACAAACTGCTGGAGAGCATCAGAGAAAGGGGAATAATTGTCAGAAGCTTCAATGAGGTCAGACTGACGGCAACCACCTCAGTGCTGCTTATTGGCCATATCATTCATACGGACATAAGCGATACCATAACGAAGATAGATGTTGATGGAGAGGCCGAGTGCATAGAAATGCACGTGAGCATGCCGGAGATTGCTGGCCCCTCAACCGCAGTTCTTACAATCTCCGCATCCGGATACGGAAAGCTGGAGGAGGCACTGGAAAAGCTCAGAGAGATATGCAGGAGGAAGGGTCTGATAATGGTCGAGCCGATAAACGAGGATCTGATATGATAAAGATCGCAATGGTTGGTTTTGGGACTGTTGGACAGGGCTTTGCGGAGCTTCTGATCAAAAAGAGGGGCGAGATCTCAAAAGCCATTGGGGAGTTCAAGGTTGTCGCAATAGCTGACTCCAAGAGCTCCATTTCCGGTGATTTCAGTTTTAAGGAAGCAATCGAGCTGAAAAAAAAGACCGGGAGGTTGAGGGACGACAGGAAGGCTGCAGACATTGTTAGCGAGGAGGACTACGATATCCTTGTTGAAACCACACATACAAGGCTCGATGGTGGGGAGGGGCTGAGATACATCAAAACCGCACTGAAGAGGGGCTGTCATGTTATCACCTCGAACAAGGGACCGCTCGTTGCTGATTTCAAACAGCTCATGAAGCTTGCCGATAACAGAAATGTCAAGCTGATGTACGAAGCCACCGTTGGCGGGGCGATGCCGGTCATAAAGATGCTCAACAGATACCTCGCCTTCTGCGAAGTTCTGAGCGTTAAAGGAATACTCAACGGTACGTGCAACTACATACTGTCGAGGATGGAGGATGAGAGACTGCCCTACGAACAGATTCTGAGCGAGGCTCAGGAGCTTGGAATAGCTGAGGCTGACCCAAGCTACGATGTTGAGGGAATAGATGCTGCCGCGAAGCTTGTTATAATTGCCAACACACTCGGCATCGATGCCAGATTTGAGGACGTTGAAAGAGTTGGGATAGACAGCATAACTCCAGATGCCTTCAGTGTTGCAGCGGAGAAGGGCTACACGATAAGACTGATCGCTGAAGTAGGCAAGAGGCTGAGAGTTACTCCAAGACTCGTTCCCATCACCCATCCGCTGGCAATAAAGGGTACGATGAACGCAGTGATGTTCAAAACCGACACTGCTGGCAGTATATTCGTCGCAGGCAGGGGGGCGGGGAAGGAGGAAACGGCATCTGCAATGCTGTCCGATCTCTATGAGATATACGGATGATGGCTGATACAAGTATGATTGACCTTCTCAAGTTTTCCATCGTTCTGGCTTTTCTGCTGTACTCCTGCAAGCTGGATATAGACAGCAGAATAGTTCCGAACAGGGTCTGGAAGTACATGCTTGCTGCAACAATCCCAATCGTTGCCTTCCAGCTTCTCACCTTTCCCAAATACCCGGAGATATACTACTTAGTGGTTCTCTTTCAGGTTATAATGGTCATAACTCTCGCCTACATCCTTTACTACATTGGAGCCTACGGCGGGGCGGATGCTAAAGCGATAATGTGCCTCGCCATCATATTCCCCTTCTACCCGAGATTTGATGGCCTACCCCTATTAAATATGGGTTTCGGATCCTTCGCCTTCTCAACCTTGGCCAATTCAGTTCTGGCTGCACCAGCCCTCCTTCTCGGGATGTTCATCCGCAACCTGTTCGTTGAAGGTGTTAAGGGGCTGAAGGGAAATCTGCTCTACTACATGACGGGTTACAGGGTTAAAGTTGACCGCATTCCCAAATTCCACAACCTGCTGGAGTACGTGGATGAGAACGGAAAATTCAGGAGGGTGAGAAGGGCTGTTGAACCTGACGATGCTATGCTCAGGAGGCTGCAGAAAAGTGGTATTAAGGCTGTTTGGGTCACTCCAGCCCTGCCCTTCCTCGTTTTTATCACAGCAGGATACATAATCGCCTTTACTGTGGGAGACCTCCTCTACTTCATTATATCTAAAATTCCGGCTTTATTAAGCTGGTGAAAGGTTTATATACCCTTCAAATGGATGTGATGAAAAACTCAAAGGGAGGAGATGAATATGGCCAAGGAAAAGGAGCACATTAATGTTGCCTTTATAGGGCATGTGGACCACGGAAAAAGCACACTGATTGGTAGGCTGCTCTATGAAACGGGAGAGATCCCGGAGCATATAGTAGAGAAACTCAGGAAAGAGGCACAGGAGAAGGGCAAGGCGACCTTCGAGTTTGCATGGGTTATGGACAAGCTGAAGGAGGAGAGAGAGCGCGGTGTTACCATTGACGTGGCTCACAGAAAGTTCGAGACTGAGAAGTACTACATCACGATTGTGGACTGCCCTGGACACAGGGACTTCATTAAGAACATGATTACCGGAGCATCCCAGGCTGATGCTGCTGTCCTCGTCATGGATGTCGTTGAGAAGGTGCAGCCCCAAACGAGGGAGCACATCTTCCTCGCCAGAACCCTGGGTATCAACCAGATCATAGTGGCGATCAACAAGATGGACAGAGTCAACTACGACCAGAAGGAGTACGAGGCTGCAAAGGAGGCGGTTTCCAAACTCCTGAAGATGGTCGGCTACAAGGTTGACGAGATACCCTTCATTCCGACCTCCGCATACTACGGAGACAACATCGCCAAGAAGAGTGACAAAACGCCTTGGTACAACGGGCCAACACTTCTCGAAGCCTTCGACCTGCTCAAGCCACCGGAGAAGCTCATCGACAAGCCCCTCAGAATACCCATACAGGATGTCTATTCAATCAGCGGTGTTGGAACAGTCCCGGTTGGCAGAGTTGAGAGTGGAGTGCTGAAGGTCGGAGACAAGGTTGTGTTCGAGCCAGCGGACGTGAGCGGTGAGGTTAAGAGTATCGAGATGCACCACGAGCCAATCGAGCAGGCTGTTCCGGGAGACAACATCGGTTTCAACGTCAGGGGTGTGAGCAAGAAGGACATCAGGAGGGGAGATGTCGCAGGGCATCCGGACACACCGCCAACAGTTGTCAAGGACTTTACCGCCCAGCTCGTTGTGCTGCAGCACCCGACAGCCATAACCGTAGGCTACACACCAGTGGTGCACGCCCACACTGCCCAGATCGCCTGCAGGTTCGTTGAGCTTCAGAAGAAGATCGACCCGAGGACTGGTCAGGTGAAGGAGGAGAACCCGCAGTTCCTCAAGACGGGAGATGCAGCCATCGTCAAGCTTGAGCCGACAAGGCCGATGGTTATCGAGAAGGTCAAGGACATCCCACCGATGGGGAGGTTTGCTATCAGAGACATGGGTATGACCATCGGTGCTGGAATGGTTCTTGACCTCACACCCAGAAAGTAATTCTCCCAATTTTTTACTGGTGAGTCTATGCCTGTAAAGGGTCCAAAGGCCAGAATCAAACTGTCAGGGCTGAACCCCAGAGAGCTCGACAGGATCTGCATGCAGATCAAAGAGATCGCCAACAAAACAGGGGTTGAGATGAGCGGTCCGGTGCCACTGCCAACCCGCAGACTGGTTGTTCCGGTCAGGAAGGCCCCAGATGGTGAAGGGAGTGAAACCTGGGACCACTGGGAGATGAGGGTTCACAAGAGGCTGATCGACATTTCAGCGGACGAGAGGGCGTTGAGGCAGATAATGAGGATTCAGGTTCCGAAGGATGTGAACATCGAGATCGTTCTCGAAAGTTAATGCTCCTGAAGGTCACTTTTTTGGGAACCTCTGGAACGGTTCCGAGTGTTAACAGAAATCCTTCCTCAATTTTTGTGCAGTACGGTGGGCACAGGTTTCTTTTTGACTGTGGAGAAGGAACGCAGAGACAGATGATGATGGCCAGAGTTGGATTTCGCAACCTCGACAACATCTTCATAACCCACTTACATACGGATCACTTCATCGGGATCTTTGGTCTGCTGGAAACGATGTCGCTCAACGACAGGAACAAAGAGTTGACAGTGTACTCACCAAGGGCAGAGGTGCTGAAGGCCCTGTTCGACATCTTCGGCTACGATGGGCTGAGCTACCCTGTGAGGGTTAGAGAGCTGAAAGATGGGGAAGATGTGAGGTTCAGAGATTTCAAAGTGGTTGCATTTAAAACGGAGCACATAGTTCCGAGCGTTGGATACGCTTTGATCGAGAACGACAGGCGTGGAAAGTTTGACAGGGAGAAGGCTGAGAAGGTGCTGGGCATCCCGCCCGGACCTCTCTACTCAAAGCTTGCCAAGGGAGAGAGCATAGTATGGAGGGGGGAGCTGATAACGCCGGATATGGTTCTGGGAGAGAAGAGGAAGGGCAGGAAGATCGTTTATACTGGGGATACAAGGCCAACTGAGAGGACGATAAGGATCGCCGAGGGGGCTGACTTGCTCATTCACGATGCATCCTTCAGAGAGGAGCTGAAGGACTGGGCTGTGGAGAGCGGACACTCCACTGCCAGAGAGGCGGCTGAGGTTGCCAGAATGGCAGGGGTTAAAAAGCTGGTTCTAACCCACATAAGCACGAGGTACGCCAAAGACCCCTCCCCTCTGCTTGATGAAGCCATGCAGGTTTTTGACGATGTGATTGTTGCAGAGGACTTCATGACGCTTGAAGTGGGATTTGAGGAGATCAAATTACACCGAGCTCCGTGAGCCTTTCGGGCAGATAGACATCTGTAACGTAATCAAGACCGTACTTGGCCAGGGCCTGCTGTTCTGACTTCTTGTTGATCTCAAGCTGCAGGTTGACCTCCTTCTTCCAGAACTCGGTATCAAACCTCGGGTCGGTGAGTATTGCCCTCAGAGCTTTTATGTCCTCCTCACTGAGCTTGTCTGATGGTAAATCGTATTTCACTATGTCTGTGGGACGTATTCCAACAAACTTTGCTGCTGGGGTTGCAAGGTACTCGCTCAGGTGGGCGGACTTTATACTGCCATACGCAACGCTGGCAAAGATCCTGTAGCTCCAAGGATCGCCATCTGTAAACACCACTACCGGAAGGTTCAGCTCTGTGTTCAGCCTTCTCAGCAGTCTGCGGGTGCTTCGGGCTGGCTGTCCCTTGAGATGGACGATTATAGCGTTGTACTTCTCATCAAAGCCGTTCTCAACAAGCCTGTCCCTCATACCTCCAGTTTCTATGGCTATCACGAATTTTGCATCATGGTCAACAAACTCGATCTTGTCCACATTCACTGGGATCTGATAACCGCCCTCACCCACATCGTCCTGACAGTGTATCTCTCTCATTCCCCTCCTCGTCTCCTCCCTCACTTTCAGGGGGCCAATGACTGTTGCTCCATCCTCCTCAGGCCTTATGTGGAAGTGTTCCCTCTGGAAGCTCGTCAAAATTTCGAGATCCTCAACCAATCTGTCACTCTCAGCCTGCTCCTCAAACTTTGCAGCATCCCAGCCTTCGGAGATGTAGTAAAGCTCTCTCAAAGTGGACGATTTGTTGAGGTTCAGCTGCTCCTTCAGAAAGCCTATGACGTAGGTCATCTTCAGGATCCTGTAGGCACCCTTCACAGTTTTGGCCGATCTAACCGACTTCTTGCTGCCATAAACCCACACTTCGCTCTCCTCATTAAACTCAATGTTGTGCTTCGTTCTTGTAGCAATCTCTATTTCCGGTACCTTCCCAGCCTTCATCTGATCGTAGATGTTCTGAACTATGCCCATTAAAGCCAGCAAGCACCTTCGCTCAATGTCTTTCATTAAATAGAAGTTGGCTGCCAAATTTTAAAAGTATCGCAACCAATTTATAGCCTCCAAAAAGAGGAGAAGCGATGCTGTACATAAACACCTATCTGGACAAGCTCGGTGAACTTGTGAGGGGAGAGGCTGATGTCAGCTTAGCTCTTGAGCTTACAGATCAGAACAAGATCGTGGAAATGTTCAAAAAGGACTGTGAGGATATTTTAGAGCTCTACAGAACCGGAAGGGCTGAGTATGAAGAGGTAAGGAAGAACTTCCACCTCCTCAAAACCTACGTTGTATCACAGCTGAGCCTGCACTTCGAAAAGGTTAAAGAGCTGGCGAGAAGCAAGGGGCTGGAAATCGATGCCAATCTGGAGCCTGAAATCGTTAATGAGATAGCCCTGCACATAAACGAAGTAGAGAAGGTGTTATGAAGATCCTGCTCACGAACGATGATGGACTGTACTCTGCAGGCCTGAGAGCTGCCTACACCGCACTCTGCGAGCTTGGGGAAGTTTTCGTTGTAGCTCCTGCAGTACAGAGGAGCGCTGTAGGGAGAAGTCTGTCGATCATGGAGCCGATCAGGGTTTCGGAAGTTTCCGTCAATGGGATGCAAGTTTATGCTGTTGACGGCACCCCAACAGATGCTGTGGTGATAGGAATCTATGAGATAATCGGCGATGTGCCAGATTTGACCGTGAGCGGGATAAATCTGGGAGAGAACCTGTCAACGGAGGCCGCCACCACTTCCGGTACTGTTGGGGCAGCACTTGAGGCTGCAACGCATGGAAGTAAAGCCATAGCCATCTCCCTGCAGATGCCCGACCTGAACAAGTTTGATCTGAGCTGTGAGCACGATTTCGGGTTTGCAATAAAGGTACTGAAGTGGATATCCCTGAAGGCAAAGGATGGTTTTCCAGAGGGGGTGGATCTGCTCAACGTGAACGTGCCGATGAGACCAAACGGGAAAGTTGCGGTAACGAGATTAGCAAGAAAGATGTACAGGGTGTTTGTCGAGAAGAGGGTTGATCCAAGGGGCAGGGAGTACTACTGGATATTCGGGACTGAGCTTGAAAATGCCGAGGAGGGGACAGACCTGCATGCGCTGAGGGAGGGATATGTATCTGTCACACCGCTGACGCTTGACTTAACGGCAAAAACAAAGCTGGATGCGGTTGAAGAATGGTTGGGTGATGGTGAACTGGGGGGTGAGCGATGAAGGGGAAGTACAATGCCGCAAAACTAGCCTTAGAGCTCGTGAAGGATGGGATGGTGCTGGGAATAGGTAGCGGCACCACGGTTGAGATCTTTCTGGATTTGGTAGGAGAGAAGATAAAAAAGGAGGGATGGGAGATCTATGGCATACCATCATCCTACCAATCCTACCTGGTGGCAATCAAAAACGGCATACGGGTTGTGGATCTTGTCGAGCACGAGCCAGAGATCTGCATTGATGGTGCAGATCAGGTTGATGCAAAGATGAACTGCATAAAGGGCGGTGGAGCCGCGATGACGAGGGAGAAAGTGGTGGCCATGGCAAGCAAGAAGGTTGTGATAATTGTGGATGAGAGCAAGCTTGTTGAGAAGCTGTCAATGCCCGTGCCGGTGGAAGTGCTGCCATTTGCCTATGGATACGTGCTGAAAAGGCTGGGCGAGCTTGGGGCAGAGACTAAGCTCAGGCAGGGAAGCGGAAAGATCGGGCCTGTGATAACAGACAACGGGAACTTCATAGTGGACTGCGATTTTGGAGAAATTTCCGAACAAGCCGAGGAGATTGAGCTAACGCTTAACCAGATCCCAGGGGTTGTTGAGAACGGGATCTTTCCGAAAAAAATTGTGGATGACGTTATTGTTGGCAAAAACTGAGAACTACCACTTATCCTTTCTTCTGCTGGAGAGAATCAGGGCTATCACCGCACCGAGCACGATGGCTGCTGCAACAGCTACAACCAGCATCCAGTCGAAGGTCTGCTTTTTCTTGACTGAAGCTTCGAGGTTCTTCAGATCCTGCTTTAGCTCGGATATCTTTGTACTTGCCTCCTGCATCTTCTCCTCAGCTGTACTGAACTTGCCCTCATCTATCAGATCCCCTGCATCGCTTACCAGCCTTTCAATGTTGGAGACCTTGGCTTTGATATCGGCTAAGCCTGACACAATTTCGGCGTAGTTCTCTATCAGGTTGGAGTCGCGCTCCACTGTAAGCTCAAAGACCATGAGGTCCTTCTTGAGATCTGTTAGATTTTCCTTTACCTTATCCAGCTTGTCCTCGTACTTCTCCCTTTCAGCTTTTAGTTCACATTCTCTTACCTTCTTCTCCAGCTCCTCCATCAGCTTTTCAGCTTTGACGTACTTACCATCGTTAAAGTAGGCCTTGGCCTCTATCAGCCTGTCATCGTCAACACACCTGCTTTTGCCGAAGCTTCTGAAGTCGTCGTAGAACCTCTGCTTGTTTACAACGGTGATCGTTTTTGTGAATAGCTTCTCACCACCATAAACCGAGATTGCAGTCACGTTCTCCAGCCTAACATCCAGAATTGGAACGTGCCCCTGAATTCTGACAATTATCCTGTCGATTTCATCCAGCTCGGGAACGTGGAATTTCAGTACAGTAATGTTGCCAGTAGAGTAGCTGTCATCGGGGCGGGGATGGAGCATAACCCTGCCATTCTCAAACTTAACCTCGACCTGAATTGCGGCTTCATCAAGAGCCGTCTTCACCTCGTAATCAATTCCCGCCATTTTCTTGGCATCGCTGCTTGAATCTGGCCTTATGGTGCAGTAAAAGTAGAGGTACTCGCCACCGAAGTAATACTCATCAAAATTTTTGGAGCAAGAGTGGTCGAAGTCATATGCCGAGGCCGTCGCAAACAACACTAAAAAAAGAGAAAACAAAATCAGCGGAGTTCGTCCCATTTTCTTCTCCCTCCTCTGAGCTTTATTGCAATTATAACAACAATAACAACAACCAAGATTCCACCAATATAGGCCAGATAGCGTTCTACATATTGAAACAGAATATCGGCAAATCCTTTTTGTTCCGCTTGCAAGTTATCAACTTTCGATTTTAACTTTTCTAATTTGACCTTAATATCATTAAGTTTTTCCTCAGCCATTCCTATATTTTTCTCAGCAGGAATATAGTTATCTGACTCAAGATATACTGAAATTTTCGATAAACTTTCGTCTAAGGTTTCCAAATCATCCTCAATTTCACTAACATTAACTTTCAAAGAAACAACACTTAAATCTCTCTTTTCAAGCTCTTCTATTTCATATTTCAAAAGGGTGAGTTCGCCGGAAATTTCTTTTTTTTCTTTATTCAACTCTTCAAGCCTGTAATTCAGACTGGCTTTTAAAAATTTAATTTTTGCATTTTCAACATTTTCCTCAGCTGAACTTAAACTGTCTGCAGCCTCTTCAAACTTGCCTCTAGAATAATACTCTTTTGCATATTCTATATCCTTCTCTACTCCTTTCAGCAAGTCTAAAACGTCCGATACATCGAAGGTTGCATTTTCGACTTGACGATATAGCTCTTTATATACATTTTCAACACCTGCCAACTTCTCCTCAAATTTTGATGGATCAACAACCTTAACGGTAACGGGTTCAAGTGAATCTTTGTCAGCGTCACTTATTTTAAAACTAAGCAGAGTAACCCCTTGATACCAGCCACTGATTTGAGGGATCATACCTGTGAGATTGACGGAAATTTGGTCAAGACCATCCACCCAATCTTTTACATTTACGTCAACTTCTTTTTCATCTTTTATTGAGAAGCTCTCAATACCACCATTATAGTAAATGACATTTATTTTCCATTCTGGCTGATCCAACTCAGTAGATAAAATATAGTGTCTACCGTCAAGCTTCTTCCTGTCGTCATCAGTCTTTGGTTGTATTTGATATGTAACCGTGATCCTGTCGCCCTGGATGTAGTAATCCTTTTTTGGTCCAATTATCGGAAAATTTGACGCAAAATCGTCTTTACCAATTTGTTCAGCAGCTGAAGCCACGAAAAAGCACGTCATTATCAAAAATACAGCCACTGCAAACACTCTCACTGATCTCATAAGCAACCCTTCTCCAAGTAGATGATAAAGCTTTCTCAAAAAACAAAAAAATAAAAAATTTGTAATTACCTTCTCCTCAGCAGATACGCTACAGCCAGCAGGCCAGCAATGGCAAACACTGCCTCGAAGCCCGGTATGCCGCCGGATGGCTTCTCGGTTGTTGTTGTGACAGCGGCGGTTGTGGTTGTCTCTTCAACGGTTGTTGTGGTTACGGCTGTTGTTGTGGTGATAGCGGTTGTGGTTGTTGTGGCGACGGTTGTTGTGGTAGTTGGCAACTCTTCAACTACCTTGATGACTTTCTTGAACAGCAGGTCATCATCCGCACCATAAGCCTTTGCCACGCTGTCAGTTGGTTCCATGTCATACATGTTCTTGATATCAAAGTCACCTCCGTAGCCCTCAAGTGTGCCCATTGCATCACGTACGTAAAGTGTGTATTCACCCGGTTCGATGTCGCCAGTTGGTATGCTTACCTCTGCCACACCGTTTTCATCGATTGGTATTCTTGAATAGACTTTCTGCTTGGCTCCGAGGTCCAGAACTACATAGAGATAATCGTAACTTCCTCCCCTGTTGGTCTCAATTCTTACTTTGAGATCATCGCCCTTCTTAACCACATCTGATACAGCGACATTCATGTCCGGAATGATGACTTCCATTGGAATGTTTACAGATTCCACTTCTGAATAGCAGTTCTTGTCCTTGTAGAGGTGCACCGTTACAGTGTAGAGACCCGCTGGAAGGAGAACGTTTTCGTCGTACTTGAAGCTCGAGTCCAAACTGTTGTCACTGTCGTTGTAATACGGGTATATCGTATTGAAAACCCACCCCGTTTCTGTTTCTTCCGATTCGTTGAACTTTGACAACCTGAAGTTCTCCTCATACACCCTCACACCGCTACCCTTGATCTCAGCACGGACGCAGAGGTCGTCCGGATCTCCAGCAACCTTGATGTAGAGGTCGTAGGAGTCACCTTTGGCTATCTTAATGGAACTCGGATACTGAGCGAGCCCAAACTCAACGACCTCAAATGCAAGCTGTGCCATCTCGTCTTCTGTCGGATCTGGATGACTAACATTCGCTGGAGCGATGACGTAGAGCGTGTAAGTCCCAACCTTCGCATCGTCCTCTACTTCAAGCTTCACGCTGAACCTGTCATTGCTGACCGTAACAACACGATCATTAGGCTGTTTATCAAACGGCTCGTTGTCCTCAGGAATCTTCGTGACGTCTTTCAGAATCCCATCCCTGTCGGTGTAAACCAGCACGTAATCCAGACCAGTCGTTCCGCTCAACGTGAATGAACCTCCTCTCGTTACCTTGTTCTTATCGATGGTGGCATTCAGCACCGCCTTTGCAACTCTGATAGTGGTTGTTGCCGTAATCTTATTGTTGCTGCCGAGGTCAATTTCGGCCTTTATCGTGTAGGTTTTCCTCTCAGCTGTCGACTTGATTCTCAGCTCATCAGTACTCCACTTCTGGTCAGCCCCCACCGATACAGTTAGCGTACTGCCAATTGGCGTGCCATCAGAATACTCCAGGAACGACCCGAGGTCCTCACCAGATGCGGATATGACCACTTCCGTACCCTGCTTCACAGTTGCGGTACCTTTGATGTAAAGCTTCTCGCCTCTGCTGAAGGTGAGCTTATCCATTGCGAACTCTATCTTTGGCTCCGCCACGTTTATGTACACCGTCTTATCTTCATCGATCGTATAATTTGCGGACTTATCAGACACGGCATCAAAGTAGAACTTGTAACTACCCGTCGGAGCGCTGAGAGGAATTACAGCAGTTCCAGGCATTCTGAACGAGCTGTCCGACCTGACGAACATTACTGTCGTATTGCCGTAGGACGTGCGGAACACGGACCCATTTGGATAGTAGATGGTCATGTTCACAACATTCAGTGTCCCGTAGTCATATTCGCTTCCCTGCTCTGCCATGTTCGTCGAACCGTAGATGAAGAACTCGGTACCCTTGTAGATCGTGTCCGGGTAAACAACATTCAGCGTCAGCTCAACGAGTTCAAAGTTGCCGGCAGCGCTGGTCACAACCCCGCCCTGGGCAGGATTGTAAACAATTGCCTTGACCCTGTAAACTCCGTAAGTTCCGTCCGCATAAACGATCAGCTCGCTCGTATTGATGTATACACTCTTGTCCACTTTACCTGGACCATGACCTACCGGTAGCTTATGTTGAGCGGTAGGTACTCTACAGTCTGCATTTGGATCTGAGCTGTTGCACTTCGAGGCATCGAATGGCCCCTCTACCCACCAGTACACGTCGTCTCCGGATCTGAGGTCCTCCGCAACTATCTTCACCTTCGCCTTATCACCCTCAGCGACTGTCGGCGTTTTTACGTGAACCTCGATGGACGGAATTCCGGTCTTGTAAACCCAGATGTACGTTCCGTTTGGATAGCTGGATACGTTAGGATCAGACGAGTTGAACACTTCACCCGTTCTGTTGACGAGCTTGAAATAGAACTTACCCGGATACAGATCTGATGCGGGGAACTCTATGAACTTGGCCGCTGCGTCGGTGAACGAACCTATTTTTTCAACATCTCCGCTGTATCTCTCGACTATGTACCATGTGTAGGAATCATCAGGATCAAGGTTATATATCTCAATTTTTATTGTGGACGTCATGTAATATTTGGCGAGTAGCGTTCCGGGTTCGGTGGTCTTGTCTTTCTCGTCCACATTTTTGAACCAAACTTCGACATTAGTGGTACTATTTTTCATCTGAACATCCGATGCCATCACTGGACTCGCTGATATCACTAAAAGTGCCGCCATTACCAAGCCTATTAACCCTACCCTTTTCATACTTCTCTACCTCCTTTTCTCACTTTCCATCACACCTTCCACTATATAAATTCTCCCATTTCTAATAGCGGCGGGAAAGCTACAGCTTCAGCTAACCCGCCGCCACCGTAATTTAATGGTCGGTACATATATTTAAAGCTTTTGCTTATGAGAGGTTCAAATATCATGATCGAATGGTGCACCAATCACTACTGTTGAAAAGGGGATGTGTAGAGGTGGCAGTAATCTACCTGCTGCAAGGATGCCCACTTAGTTGATTTACCCACCTTTTATTTTTGTAATTGAAATTTTCAAGAGCAGGATAGAATGGAAAAGAGGGATGTTGCAGCTCATCATATCCACCAGCAACCTTTATATCCTTCCACAAGTATAGCAGAGTTATGGAATACGAATTTCTTAAAAACAACGCTGACGAATTCTTGAAAAATGCTGAATATCTCATAGAGAAAAAAACGTACAATCTCGCAGCGTTCAATATTGAGCAGGCTGTCCAACTATACTTAAAGTATCTGCTCGCAAAAAAAATTGGAGAGTTTCCAAAAACGCATTCCATTAAAAGACTGATCCGTGAATGTTCGGAGTTCTGCCCGGAACTGGAAACACTGCTCAAGGAGAACATTAACATTATCGGAGAGATCGAATTCGCATACATCTCATCCCGATGCTACCCAATAGAGTTTCTCAAAGAGGAAGTAAGGAACATGTTCGAGGTCGCTCTTAAAATAAAAAAAAGTGGTGTTGAAATGTCTTCAGACCTGATTGGGCTGCAAAAGAAGATAGCCAAAACTGAACTTGAATACTATCGCAAGCTCAGAGAAAATCTGCAGTATATAAAGAAGAGAGCTGCAAAGATTCTTAAAAATGCCAGAGTGTATATTTTTGGATCCGTAGTTGAGGGCAGATACATACCGGGAAAAAGCGACATAGATGTGCTGATAGTATCCAACCAAATTCCAAAAACCGTTTCCGAGCTTGTAAAGCTGAAGCTGGAGATCCTTGGCGAGCTTGGATATCTGAACCCCTTTGAGATACACTTTGCAGATGAGAAAATTTTTGAACACTACAGAAAACACGCCACCCTCGTCGATGTTGACCAAATCAAACAATACAAAACAGTGAATGGCTGAGCGAAGCCTTGACCGGATGCGTCAGTTTTGATGAGCAGTAAAACTACTTCAACTATGCGGATGAAATGCCCTCATACAGTGATTTTCTGGAATGCCTGCTGGCTGCGGGAGTTGTAGGTTATGACAACTTGGAACAATTTATCGAGATCTTGAAGAGCTACGAAAGTTTAAAGAAGACTATGTTTTTCTGCCCCGATACCAACATCCTCTACCACCGCTTTATGACGAATTTAGGATTTGAACTTGAGAAGTGTTTTGCTCGTTGATGTTGTTAGGGATGAGATCGAGGCTTCGCTCAACTTCAAGTACTCCCCCGGCCAAATAGCCGAGCTGAAAAAGGATGTGGGAGAAGTTTGGGAAGCATTTACGAATCTGCAGAAGGTTGATGAAGCCTGGAATCGTAGAATAAGAGCTATATTCAAAGCATGGTGATGATCTCAGCTACACATGCAAGCACATCGAGACAGCATTTCTGGCGGCAACGAAAATGCTGGATGGCAATACGGTTGCGAGGTTTCAGCAACTCTTCTGCCTTTCAAATCGTCAATGAGCAAAATGAGATTTCACTCTACTGACAGGGCGATTGCTTCCGCCTCACCTCTATCCACAACAAGTGTTAAAGCTTTAACAAGGTGCTCGTCTTTCACACCCTCAACTTTGAGAAACTCCATCCTCGAAAAGTAATCCCTCTCTTTCTTGAACAGTTCATCCTGAACAAAGGGTGGAATGAGAACGAGATCAAACATTTCCTCGAGAATGAAAACTGCATCACTCTTCTTGAGGACTATCAGCGGGGAAGTGTTAGAAACTATCTGCATTTTTTAACTCCTTATCAAGCTCTCCTTCATCCCAGTTTATCACACTCGCCTTCTTCTCGCTGAGAATCTTCATGAAATCCTCAACGCAGAAATCTGCAAGGTCTGCTGCCTGCTTTAACGTTAGCTTCCCCTCCCTGTAAAGCTGCACAGCGAGAGCTATCTTCAGATCCTTCTGCGAGATGTCAATTGGAATATCTACCGTGAGGGTTGGCATTGATTAAATTTGTATTCGGCCTTTATAAAGTCTTTCTCAGAACACAACAGCAACACCCTTGTGAAAGTGGTTTCCTCTTGAGTTCCCACCTCATCTCTTTTCAGCCAGAATACCTTCATAGAATTCAATGACTCGCTGTCAATAATAAAGGATGGCATTTCTCGCCAAATGGACTACCTCTCTCAAGGCCATTTGGGTACCTGTTGGAATGTAGTACTTACCGAGTGCTCGTCCACAATTCTTCCGGAACCTCTATCTTTTTGGATAACACCCTGAGCAAAATCGTACACGGAGTGGCCCCATGCTATAGCACCCATCATCTGGAAGACGGCTTTACTGCTTTTTCAGCTGGTTGTTGTGCTGCAAAAAGCACGTCCACTCGTAAAAGCCCTCTCTCCATCGATTTTTCCATCTCAACATCCCTTCTGGCTCAGCTTTACCCTGATGATTTTAAGCCTGTAGCCACTCCTGCAACGGATCTCATGCCGCTCAGCTTTGAATAGGTCGAAGTGCTTGTAGAGGATACATCACGCTGATTTCATCGTCAATCAGATTTAAGAGGATCTAAAGTTCGTCACTATTCACAACTGCCTCATTCAAACTACCACCACGTCCAATTTTCTGAAATGTCTGTCGAAGGAGTATATCTCCTCAATTCCCCTCTCCTTCATCTTCAGATATGCCAGAGCATCGTTGACATCGATTTCTTTCTCAACTGCAATTAGCGAGGCTTTCAAGTAATCCTCTGCTTTCACCTCAAGAACATCAACATTTCTCAGACTCAGAAACTCTTTCACGAACTCGGCAGACATTCTTGTACTGTTCCTGCTGGCGATCACATTTGCAACCTCGCTAAGATGTACAACTGTTGTAGCGATCTTCTCACCGTCCTGTATTCTTTTCAGTATCTCGAGAGATCTCTTTTTTATTTCTGCTATTTTCCCGTCAGGCTCCTTCTTCGGCTTAAGTAATGCGTAAATCAGTACGTTGGAATCAACGAACCTCATAGAGCCCATCCCTCATCTTTTCCCACTCTTTAAGCTCCTCAACCTCTATACTGTTGGCGAATTTCATTATATTGCCCTTCCTCGGCAAGATCTCCACTTTATCGTCATAAACCAGAACTATAACCTCATCTCCATGCTTCTCTCTCCACTCCTTTGGTATGACAATTCTCCCGTGTCTGTCCAGTTTTTTAACATCTATGCTCATATTGTTAGTTAGATGGCATTCTAAATAAATTTTGCCATAAAGATTATCTAATGCCATTCTCTCACCTTCTCAGCCTTTTCATAAAATCCGTGAGCTGCTGATTGGCTAAGGGGATCATCATGTAGGGCTTTGCCTCCAGATCTTCTACCGCTAAAAACGTGCTCCATTTTCTGCTTCACCGCCGGAATTAAAGCAGCACATATGCTTGTTCTTTCTCTACAACAGTTTCTGGCAGGTGCTGAAGCCAGTTCTGTAGCTCTTCCGCTCCCACGCTGTCAATTGTCTCTCTGACACTCTCTAAATACGAAAACAAATTGAGTCTGCCATAACCAAACATCAGTTGAGAAAACTAAGCAAACATGTTATAAAGTTCAACGCCAGGTGGAAAGCTATGGTAGGGCGTGTAACCGGAAGTAGAAGCGCCCGGGCCGGGATTTGAACCCGAGTCGCGGGCTTTCCGCAGGGTTCAGGGTTTCCGCCTTCACCCTTCCCCGAACCCCACGACAGGCCCGCATGATAGGCCGGACTACACCACCCGGGCATGCGGGAATGTTGTAGGTCTTCCTTGGAAAATGTGTTTTTAAGATTTGTGCTACTCGAGGTTGTGACGGACAGCGGATGACAATCATGAGGTTGTGGCACGGCAAAGTACCACTTGAAAAAGCAGACGAGTACGATGGTGATGTTACACTTTCTCCTGGTAACGGTGTGGGACTCCATGGAGGCAATAAAAAAATTTGCTGGAGAGAACCCGGAGCTGGCGAAGTACTATCCCGAGGACGACTACTATTTAATAGTGAAAAAGAAAAATACTGCGAGCACTATCGAGTATTTTACGAGCATCAATCGGAGTAGGCGACCATGTAGGTATCTCCGTCATCGGCAACTTCCTGAGGAGCCACGTTGTATCCGTACTTCCAGCTCCATCCTGGATTTGCATCTATATCCGGACCACCAGCAGCGAGGTATGCAGCCCAGGCAAGCTCGCTGCAGTAGTAGCTCTTTCCATAAACCTCCTTTCCACCAACGTACGTCAGCCACTTGTAGTCGTAGGGTTTACCCACCTGCTGCAGGGCGAACTCAACTGCAGCTTGCCTAACGGCATCTGACGTTCTGACACGGAATATTGCAGCCTCATCGGCCTTATGGACGTTGCTAACTGGATTTATCACCACTCCATCCTCGGTGGCCTCAACGATTTTTCCGTCACCGATGTAAATGGCCACATGTGTCCAGTGACCCGGAATGATCCAAGCGAACTTTGGGCTGTACTCCAAAATGAGGTCTCCGACCTGCAACTTGCTGAGGTCGAGATCGTTTCCATCGTTCAGCAAGCTGAAGGCCATGGCAGACTGCATAGCAAAACACAAAATCAGACCGGCCAGCACCAACCTCTTCAACCAGAACACCCCCTTTACTTACTTTAAACACCCTTAAAATTAATACTATTTAAAAATTGTCATAATTGAAAATAAAATACTCATCAGTCTCCAAATGAAACCGGGTTGATAGATGCTGGCAAAAAGTCATGCCCCCGCCGGGAGTTGAACCCGGGTCGAGGAGTCCGCAGCCCCTC
>CBEUCM010000040.1:0-19459 GCA_965541645.1 uncultured Archaeoglobaceae archaeon
ACCTTTTACGATATCCAACGGAAAGGCTGCCAAGATCGTAACGGGGGCGATGATGCCGAAGGGGGCAAATGCTGTGGTGATGCTTGAATATGCCAAGGAAAATGGCTCAATGGTTGAGATTGTTAAGCCGGTTACACCGATGAAGAACGTTTCGCAGAAGGGGGAGGACATAAAGTCTGGAGAGGTTGTTCTGAGAAGAGGCGAGATTCTGCAACCCCAGGATGCAGGGGTTCTCGCTTCTCTCGGAATAGAGAGGGTTAAAGTCTACAGAAAGCCAAGAGTTGCCGTACTTACAACTGGAAATGAGCTTGTCGAGCTTGGAAAGCCCTTGGAGGGTGCAAAGATCTACAACTCCAACAATCCGATGCTATGCAATGCTCTAAGCGAGTATGGATTCAAAGCTGTGAGCATTGGGATTGCGAAAGACAGCAGGGAGGAGCTTAGAATGAAAATTGAGGAAGCTCTAAGGTATGATGCTGTTGTAATCACCGGTGGCACATCAGTTGGGCCGAAAGACCTTGTGCCCGAGATCGTGGAGGAGTTTGGCAGGGTTGTCTTTCACGGTGTTGCCATGAAGCCCGGTATGCCAACCGCTGGTGGGGTTGTTGACAACAAGCCAATCTTCATGCTGCCCGGCTCACCGGCAGCAGCCTTGCTTGGATTCTACACCTTTGTCATCCCAGCGCTCTTCAGGCTCATGAATGTCAGGATAGTTGCGAGGAAGTGGAGCAGGCAGAGGGGCGTTTTGCAGGGCAGAATTCCGTCTCAGGTTGGGGTTAGGAGCAACGTTAGGGTGTTGTGGCAGGATGGAAAGGTTTATCCCATCAAGCTTTCAGGCTCAGCCATTCTGAGCTCCTTTGTAAGGGCCAACGCTCTTTTGGTTGTTGAAGAGGACAAGGAAGGGTACGATGAGGGCGAAGAGGTCGAGGTTACGCTTATGAGGGATATAACGGAGGTGTTTGAGTGAGGAAGATATTCAGGGATGTTGTGAGCATTGATGAAGCTCTGAAAAAACTCTATCGGCATTATAAACCTGCAAGAAGTGTGGAGGAGGTTGACATCGCTAAGGCTGTTGGCAGGGTTGTTGCGGGGGATGTTTATGCGGCCTTTGATGTCCCACCCTTTGACAGGGCAACGATGGATGGCTACGCTGTTGTAGCTGAAGACACCTTTATGGCTGACGATGACTCTCCCATCACTCTTGAACTCGTGGGCAGCATTGAAGCCGGAAAAGAGCCCAGCTTTGCTGTTGAGAAGGGCAAGGCAGTTGAAATCGCTACCGGAGCGATGATGCCGAAAGGTGCGAATGCTGTGGTAATGGTCGAGTACACACGCAGGAGGGATGGAGAAATTGAGGTCTTCCGCCCTGTCTCACCCGGAGAGAATGTCATGTTTGCTGGAAGCGATGTTATGTCGGGAGAGCTGATTGTGAGGGCTGGTACAAAGCTCACGCACAGGGAGATTGGCGTTATGGCTGCCTGCGGCATTGAGAGGGTTAAAGTTTACAGAAAGCCGAGAGTTGCGGTAATCTCGACTGGAAATGAGCTTGCAAATCCCGGCGAGAAGCTTGGTGCTGCAAAGATCTACGATGTTAACTCCTTCACTTTGTCATCAGCCGTAGTCGAGAATGGTGGAGAAGCCATAATGCTGGGGATTGCAAGGGATGATGAGGACGAAATAAGGAGGATGGTCGAGAGGGGACTTGAAATTGCGGACATCGTTTTGACAAGCGGAAGCACATCCGCCGGGGCAGGAGATGTGATGTACCGCATTCTCAGCAACTATGAGCCGGGCGTTATCGTGCATGGCATCGCAATCAAGCCAGGAAAGCCAGCTATAATTGCCGTTTGCAATGGAAAGCCAGTGTTTGGTCTGCCAGGCTATCCGACATCTGCAATGACCGTGTTTGAAGTTCTTGTTGCACCGCTCATAAGATGGCTTGCCGGGATTGAGGCAGAGAGGTCAAAGCTTAAAGCGAGGCTTGCCTTCAGAATATACTCGGCAGAGGGTAGGAGAGAGTATCTGCCGGTAAACATTGTTCAGGGGCAGGAAGGTTACTCTGCCTACCCGGTCAGCGGATCCTACAGCGGGGCTGTTACAGCCTTTGCCTTTACAGATGGCTTCGTTGAGGTTCCGGAAGATGTTGTTATCCTCGATGAGGGGAAGGAGGTTGAAATCAACCTCTACAGCGATCTAAAGCCAGCGGATCTGATGATCATAGGCAGCCACTGCACGGGTGTTGATCTGCTTCTCTCTTTGATGCGGAAGAAGCTGGCTTTCATGTCCAAGGTTATAAATGTGGGATCCACAGGCGGAATTCTCGCTGTAAAGAGGGGTGAGGCTGATATAGCTGGAACTCATCTGCTTGATGAGAGTGGCGTTTACAACATCCCCGTGATAAAGAGGTATGGTGTTGAGAATGCCGTGCTTGTTAAGGGCTATTTGAGAGAGCAGGGCTTGATCGTTGCCAAGGGCAATCCAAAGAGGATCTCCAGCTTTGAGGATCTGCTGAGGGATGATGTTACATTCATCAACAGGAACAGGGGGAGCGGAACGAGAATACTGACTGACATGTACCTCAGGGAGATTGCGGAAAGCAAGGGTATGGCGTTTGAGGAGCTGGTTGGCAGAATAAAGGGCTACAATGTTGAAGCGAAGACACACACATCTGTAGCTGTTGCAGTGGCAAGCGGAAAGGCTGATGTGGGTGTGGGGATAAAAACTGTCGCCCTGCAGTATAACCTTGATTTCCTGCCGTTGAGAAGTGAGGAGTACGATTTCCTGATTCCCAAGGACAGGCTGGAGAAGGGAGTGGTAAAGCATTTCCTTGAAGTGCTCAAGTCAGAGGAGTTTGCCAGATCCCTTGAGAAGGTTGGTGGGATGAGGACTTACGAAAGAACTGGGGAGATTGTAGAAATTGTATAACCTTTGAGCGTTAAACTTATTTACATTGTATCTTAGTGTCAAACTGTTTGTAATTGGGCCATTTGGCGTAGATAGCTTCAATGCTGTTTGAGGTGCGGATATGTGTATGCAGGTAGCAACGCTCACAAGGATTTACCTTAAAATCCTAATCCGTGACATTGGCTACTTGGCTCTCCTGGCCTCCTCACCTTTTCTGCTCCATATATCTCTTCTGATGCGGGGGCTGCCCGAGGAAATTTATAGATATTCAATCACTTTAGCTCTAACAGTTTTAGCCCCTCTTTTTGCGGTTGTCCTCCACACTTTCAACGCTGCAAACGTGTTCAAGCTTGAAATCAAACTTGGACTTTCCCAGGCGATGGGTTTGCTTCTCCCAAATTTGCTGTCGGCTGTACCCTTACTTGCGGTGGTTTTCGCAATAAGGTCGCCGGAGCTTCTCTCCATCGTGCTTTTATCGCTGGCCACCACCTCAATCGTACTCGTTTATGACTGCCCCAAATCAGCAATGGTCGCCGTTCTTCCTCTTCTACTTCTACCCTTCCAGGAGTATGAAGTATCGGCCATCTACGCACTGCTACCTCTCTCCGTTTTGCTTATCAAAAGGATAGATGTTGGGGCGAGAATCGTGGGTGGGATTGCTGTCTTTCCCCACCACGTGATCCTGCCACTCACAGCAATTCTCATCACAGGCATTCCGATGCTTGTGAGTTCAACGGAGGTGTACCTGACATCTTCTGGAATGGGTATGATAAATCCAGATTTTAGGAACCCACTCCTGGTGATCGACATGATAGTATTCCAGATTCTACTAATCATTCTGCCTTTTGTTGTGCTCATGTACGCCAGAAGCGCTGATGTAAAGATGGGTGAAACCAGACTGACAGTTGGGACACCAGTAAGGCGGAGAGTTACAGCGATACTCTCAGCAGTCGCACTTTCCGCTTTTATAGTCCTCTCAACTTCCATCCTGTTGAGCTTTTCCGGCATTTTGCATGTGGACCACATTTTTATTCTGAACTTCTCTTTGGCGTCAGTTTTCGCAAACTTCCTTATACCTGCAGATCCCGACAGATCGTCTCGCTCGCTGCTCTCTCTGATTCTGTACTTTGTTGTTGCCTTTGGTTCATCATTTCCACTTACAACCCTTCTTCTGCTGGCACTTCTCTGCCTATACGATGCCGATGTGAAGATCGTGAGGTGGCTCTCAACTGTAAGCGGTGATTTCAATGCTGGAGGTTGAAGGCCTCGTTTGTGGGTATGGGAAGATGGCAATAACGCGGGAAATCACGATGGAGTTTAGCAGTCTTACGTTAGTTTTCGGTCCAAATGATGTTGGGAAGAGAACCTTTCTCAAAACTATCGCCGGAATACTCAAGCCAGTTAGAGGCAGAATTTTGGGGAGTGCAAGTAGAGATGTATTTTACCTGACCGGGAGGATTGATGTTCCTGAGTACATAACGCCAAAGGACTACGTTCTCCTGTTCTGTGCTCTGTATGGGGTAGATAAACAGCAAGCCTTAGTGAGAATGGAAGAAGCTTTGGACACCTTCGGTCTCACGCCCCTGAGAGACGTTAAGCTCGCCAACTTGTCTCATGGACAGAGGAGGATGGTACAGCTAACTCTGCCGTATGTTCTGCAACGTAAAGTGAACTTGCTCGACGACCCGCTGATCGGGATAGACAGGAAGACCTTCCGCAGAGCTGTGGAGGAGCTTATTGGTGGAATTGCGGAGAACTCAGTCGTTCTTATAACGGATAGAGATGATGGGTTCTGGAACTTCATAGACAGGAGGGTAAATTTTGCAGAGTTCTCCCTCCTGACGGTTAAGGGAGCAGAGGTGTAGGAGTGGGAAAGGGAGAAAAATTATATACTACATGATTCTAATTTTATCAGATTCGGGCATGAAGCGGGCGAAAAATTTCAGAGACTATTTCGAGGATATAAAGCCTGTGACGGATGAGGAGCTTGAGGAGCTTTTAAATGAGCCACGAAAGTTTGGGGAGCGAGGGAGAGAGCGCAGGAAAAACAGGAAAAGGATCAAAAAAGCGAAAAAAGAGCTTTATAGGGATTTTTAAACCTTAGACCAACCCAACAAGCTCCTCAAGTGCCCTCTTCTGGTCCTTGGCCTTAACTATCCCGCTCGCAAGTAGTACACCCTCTGCTCCAAGCTCCATAGCCTTAACATAGTCTTCGTGGGTTGTTATCCCGGCCCCACACAAAACCTTCACGTCCGGATTAACCTTCTTCGCAGCCTTAACGGAGTTCTCGACTATCTCAGGCTCAGCCTTGCTTACAGGAATTCCGCTGCCTATCAGTTCGGGCGGCTCAACAGCCACGTAGTCTGGATTCAGGGCTGCAGCAGCGGCAGTTGTTGGAACATTGTTTGTACACACCACTGATGTTAGCCCAAGCTCCCTCAATCTGGATACGTTGAACTCAATGTCTGCGAGCTTCAGTCTGCGCTCTGAGTGGTTGATCAGACTGCCCTTTGCACCGTACTCTTTGATCATTTCCGCATTTATTCTGCCCGTGTGGCTGCCAAACTCAATAGCATCAACGTGCTGGGCATACACGTCGATACTAACCTCTCTGGCAATCACGGGCAGATCTAAGAAGGACACAGCTATCCCGATGTACTCGTCACATCTTGCCGCAACGCTATCTGCAATTTTTGCAAGCTCCAACGCTCTCTTTCCGAACCCCTCCCTGTACGCCTTGAAGTTTACAATTATAACCCCCATTCTACCACCTCAGAAGTCGGTCATGATCCTGAATTGATCAGTGTCGGGCTTCATGTGTCTCATGAACTTCCTCACAGCCCCCTCAACATCCCTTGCCTTTGTAATGGCCCTGCCCACGACTATAACATCTGCCCCGGCGTTGATTACCTCTTCAACGTTTTCCGGTCTTATTCCACCAGCAACAGCAACGAGCACATCGTACTTCTCCTTTACCTTTGATGCCAGCTTCCAGGGCGGCTCGCTGCTCTCACTGTCTATCGCCCTGTGCAGCTCAACAACATCTGGCAGCACACCAGATTTCTCAATCTCCTCCAGCCTTTTTATTGGATCCTCGACGTTCATCATGTCAACGTAGCTCAGAATCCCCGTCTTCTCTGCCTCCTTTATGCCCTTGGCGATGGTACTCACTGGAGCGAGGCCAGAGATAACAACCGCATTTGCCGTTGCATCTGCCGCCATTCTTGCCTCAAGATTGCCAACATCCAGGGTCTTCAGGTCGAGGATGTAAAAAGCATCCGGCTTTACTTCCCTCAGCTTGAGGATCACCTCACTGCCGTACCTCTTTGCAAGGGGAGTTCCAACCTCGAATATCATGTGGTCGCTGTCGGGAATCTGCTCCAGAACCTTTAGAACTTCATTCAAGTCAGGTATGTCAATTGCAATTTGCAAGTATGGCGGATCCCAGAGCTTTGTGAGCTTTCTTCCAACGAAGGGGTGGAAGCTGCGATCCTTCTCGTACAGAACGGTGTCAACATCCGGGAATCCCTGCATTGCCCTCTTGATGGCCAGCTTTGTCGCACCGTAGTTGTAGTAGTAGATCTTGTGCTTGTTCTTTGCTGCAGGGTGTATGAAAACGCTGGCGATTATTACGTAATTTTCAGCCTTTTCCTTCGGGATAATCCCTTCCTCAACCGCATCCGCAACAGCCTTCGCCACTGCAGCCTGGGCCGGGCCAAAGATCAGCTCGGCCTGCCACATATCCCTTACCGTCACTTTTGGAATGATCACCGCAGGTGGTTTGGTTATGAGGTTTGGTCTGAGAACCGCAAGGAGGGGTGTGTGTCCCGCTGAAAGATTTGCGAGGGCATTTGCGAATGCTTGGCCAGCAGGACTGTCCTTCGTGCCGATTATTAGATCAACGTGAGCTACCTCAACCCCCTCACCAACAAGAGCCTCTCCAACTCTGAACTCCATGCCACTAAATCTCCAGCACCGTAATAAAGTTTTTGTTTCACGCTATCTCTGCATCTGTCCTCATTAAGTCCTGCGCAATGACCCTCAGAACATTAATTAGATCGCTATCACCCTCATTTTCCTCAACACTCTCTCCCCGAAGCATAGCCTTGAGCATCTCCCCGGCCCTGCTGTTAAGATCCAGCTCCACCGTCTGGCTTCCGTAGTAGTACCTCAGGATGAGCTTTTTCAGAGTCATCGCATCCCTTCCACTCTCACCACCAGCTTCAATAACCTTGTCAAGGCAGTGCATGAAGTTTATGGACTGGTAGCCGAAGTTTCTGTAAGCGAGGAAGGCGAGACATGCTGCCTTCATGTAGAGTTCGGAAGAAACACCGTTTCCACTCTGCTCCGCCTTCTTTGCCTTAAAATAGACGACCTTCGCCCTGAGATCCAGGGGCAGGTTCTTGAACTTCTCAAGTCTCTCCATAACCCTCTCGATCTCGGCATCATCTAAGAAGGGCAGTAGGTTCTGGAGCACTGCTGCAATACTCTCGTCCTCACCACACTCCTCTATGGCATCGAGGGCCATTCTGAGGATCATCCCCGCCTCTCTCTTCCTGCCACCCCTCATGTACACAACAGCCAAGTTGTTGAGCAGCATCCCTATCTGCCTCGCATCACCGGTAGTTTTTGCGATGTTGAAAGCTTCAACAAGGTACTTCTCTGCCATTTCATGGATGTCGAGCTTTGCGTACATTGTGCCCAGGGCTGTGAGAATGGTCATCCTTTGCTCAGGATTTGCATCATCGATGAGTTTTAACGCATCTGTGTAGGCCTTCTCTGCATCTCCGTACTTTCTCACAGCCTGATAGAGGTTACCGAGATTGTATAGGCACCCGACAACGTAAAAGGTGTAGTCCTCGTTTTCCTCAGCCAGCTTGATGTAAAGCTGCAAAGCGTCGAGATAGGCCTTCTCGGCCTCCTCGAACCTCTGAAGGGCGTAGTATATGTTTCCGAGAGTCCCAAGAACCCTTCCCTTCTCGTGCCCCTCACTTTCCTTCAGTAACCTCTCTCCAATTTCCACGAGCTTCTCCAGATCTGAGAAGTCCCGTGCAGAGTTGAAAGCATCTATGAACTCATCAACCCTCATCTTCTTTACCCCTCTTTTTGAAGATCTTCTCAAGCTCTGCGTCCATGTACCTCCTCTTGTACTCACTTCCGAGCGCCTTCCTGTAATCGGCTCTAAGCTGCTGGGAGGCGAGCTCTTCAAGAAGCTTCTCCTTTTCATCTTCATCCATGCCCATCCCTCTGCCAGGTTTCATTTAAACTTTTGGCATCTCAAAACCCCAGGCCCGAAAAATTAAAAAGGAAGCTGGTGAAGGGTGAGGGAGATGAGGAGCTACCTTTTCAAATTTCTCAGGTCCTTTTTGAACTCTGAAAGCGTGGAAGAGCTGCAGGACAACTTAGCTAAGAACCTTGCGAAATTTCTGGGGGAGCTTTCGGCCCTGTTTGATATCGACTCAGCAGACTTTGAGCTTGTGATTGCCGAAAACGACAGCAGCATACCGCTCGGCTACCTTGTGTCCTTGGATTCAGATGGCAGTAGAATCTACTTGGAGTACGATGATGAGGGCCTTGCAGATTTGATGGAAAACCCGTACACCGGGAAGCTCTCCTACCTCTGCTGGGAGCTTCTTGTTGCCGCTTCGGCAGTTCAGATCTTCAGGCACTATGAAGATAACGTTACGGGGCTTAGATTTGCCAGCTCACTCATGAGCGCTCTGCTGCTAAGGGAAATTGGCGATAGGCACTTCTTAAACGAGGTCTTAGAAGCAAAGCTGGAGTCGTGTCAGTACCTGCTTGATGACCTTGAGAGTGATCACGAGAACTACACGATAGCGATGGTGCTGGACTTTATGGACAGCATGGTCGTTCTCATGGTCAGCATGATGCCCAAGAGCATTGCAGTCGATTATGGGTCTGTTTTTCAGGATCTGGTGACAGGGGATGTGGAGAAGTACTACGAGGACCTGTTTGATATGATGTCCAAGCTGACGGAGATTGAGATCGAGAAGATCAGCGGGCTGTACGATGCGGTATCTGAGGTTGTGTCGATCCAGTCCTTGTTTCCGTTTGATGATGAGACGAATTCCCGGGTGTATGGGTAAGTTTTTATTAACCGGCCGTCCTTCAAAAATTCGTGCAGGTCAAAATACTCGACACCACGCTCAGGGATGGAGAGCAGACTCCAGGAGTTTCACTGAGTGTTGAACAGAAGGTAATGATAGCCGAAGCCCTTGACAGCCTTGGGGTGGACATAATCGAGGCTGGCACGGCAATTGCTTCTGAGGGAGACTTCAACGCAATAAAGGAAATCTCTCAGAGGGGTTTCAATGCGGAGATATGCAGTTTTGCAAGGATAAAAAAGGAGGACATTGATGCCGCTGCAGATGCGGGTGCAGATTCAATATTTATGGTCGCTCCATCCTCTGATATCCACATCAAGGCCAAGTTCCCGGGAAAGGATAAGAGCTTCGTTCTGGAGGAGAGCATTAAGGCCGTTGAGTATGCGAAGGAGAGAGGACTGATTGTGGAGTTCGGTGCTGAAGATGCTTCACGAGCAGATCTTGACTTCGTTATAGAGCTTTTTAAGCATGCTGAAGAAGCTGGAGCAGACAGAGTAACGTTTGCGGACACTGTCGGTGTTTTCTCTCCTGAAAAGATGGAAAGCACGGTTAGAAGAATTGTGAGTGAGATCAAACTTCCTCTCGCAATACACTGTCACGATGACTTTGGACTTGCAACAGCAAACACAATTTCAGGCATAAAGGCCGGAGCTTCTGAGTTCCATGGCACAATAAACGGCATAGGAGAGAGGGCGGGAAATGCGGCGATAGAAGAAGTTGTTATTGCTCTGGAGTATCTCTACGGGATTAAGACAAAGATCAGGAAGGAGAAAATATACAACACATCCAAGCTCGTTGAGAGGCTTACGAGGATTGTTGTGCCTCCAAACAAGCCCGTTGTGGGTGACAATGCCTTCACGCATGAAAGCGGGATACACACCTCCGCCCTCTTCCGCGATTCTACAGCGTATGAGCCAATATCTCCCGAAGTTGTTGGGAGGAGAAGGGTGATAGTGCTGGGCAAGCATGCTGGCAGGGCGAGCGTTGAGGCAATAATGAACGAGCTTGGTTACAGGGCTACACCCGAGCAGATGAAGGAGATTCTCGCGAGAATTAAGGAGATAGGTGACAAGGGCAAGAGAGTTACAGATGCGGATGTCAGAACGATTATTGAGACTGTGCTGCAGATAAAGCGTGAGAAGAAGGTCAAGCTGGAAGACCTGGCGATTTTCAGCGGAAAGAATGCAACACCGATGGCCAGCGTTAAGCTGAAAATCAACGGAATGGAGAAGGTTGAAGCTGCTGTTGGAGTCGGACCGGTTGATGCTGCCATAAATGCCATAAGGAGGGCCATTAAGGAGTTTGCAGACATAAAACTCGTAAGCTACCACGTTGATGCGATAACCGGTGGAACCGATGCTCTGGTTGATGTGGTTGTGCAGCTTAAAAAGGACAACAAGATCGTGACTGCGAGAGGAGCGAGAACTGATATAATCATGGCATCCGTAGAGGCCTTTATCGAGGGCCTCAACATGCTGATCTGATCACATAACTTTATCTGCCGTCAAAAGGGAGAGGCTGAGTATCATCGCTGAGTAGGCTACTACGAAAATCAGGCCGCTGACATCAATATTCCCGGCAAGGGCAGAGTTTACAGAGCTTACAGTCTTCGTGAGCAGTGGGAAAATGACCGGAAACAGCAGCACGGTTAACAGCATCTCCCTTGATCTTGAGTGGGACAGCAGGGGGGAGAGGGCTGTAATCGTGATGGCGATGGATGAATTGCATAGAGCAAAGCTGAGAAAGGCCAGAATGAAGTTGCCCGAAACGTCAAAGAGGGCATAGCACACAGGGAAAACAAACACCTGTACGAGCAGGACTAAGAGGACGTTGAAGAGCATCTTCCCCAGCACTACCTGCTGCGGTGTAGCTGGAGAGGCCTTCAGCCCCTCAATCGTTTCAAAGTCAAACTCCCTGAGGAAGGAGCTGGAGTATCCAAGGATGCCTGCGAGCAGAAATATGAGAAGAAGGAGTGGGGCGAAAGCATCCTGCTGTGGGATGGTTGCACTCAGGAGGAAGGATGATGTTAAGCTGAAGAGCAGTATCAGGGTTATTCCTGCTTTCGTTCTCAGCTCCAGCTTTATGTCCTTCAGCAGTAAGTGGAGTATCATGACAGGATTTTCAAAGCCTCCTCAAAGCTTTCGCCCATGTAGGAAAGCCTTCCGGAAGTCAGCACCATGAAGGTATCGCAGAACTCAGCCTCCTCAAGGGTGTGGGTGGTAAACAGCACGTATCTATGCTGAGAAACGATGTCCAGTATCACCTCTCTGCTCGCAACGTCAAGGCCTGCTGTGATCTCATCAAGAATCAGAATTTCGGGCGAGTTCAGCAGAGCTCTGGCGAAGGCCACTCTCTGGACAAAGCCCCTTGAAAGCTCTGAAACCCTCCTGTCAAGCATTTTCTTGAACCCCAGTCTTTCTGCTAAATCCTCCAGATCCACGTCGCTATCGTAGATTCTGGAGTAGAACTCAAGGTTCTCCCTCGCTGTAAGCTCTTTGTACAGCATTGGATTGTGCGATGCAATCCCTATCCGTGCCCTCACGTCTGGAGATGAAGATGGGCTTTTTCCAAAAACCTCTATCTTCCCGGAGGAAGGTTTCAGAATGCCTGCCACCAGCTTTGCAAGCGTGGATTTTCCAGCACCGTTAAAACCGAGAATTGCCACTCTCCCTTTTTCAATCTCAAAGCTCAGGTTGTCTATGGCCCTTATTCCCCCAAACTTCTTGCAGAGGTTTATGGCCCTTATCATCAGTCAAGCACGCCCTTTGCACTTCTGTAATCATTACCACTCCTTCTGAAGGCCTTTCTCATAGAGATGGCCAGTGCTTTGAACGCAGCCTCCATCATGTGGTGGGAGTTCTGCCCGCTAACCTTCAGGTACACGTTCATCCCCGCATTCCTGCAAAGGGTGTCGAGGAAGTGGGTGAAGTCCTCAGCCCTCATTTCTCCACCCCTGATCTCCCCCTCCAGCACAAACACACCCCTGCCACTAAAATCAAGCCCGCAAATCGCAACTGCATCGTCCATGGGAACTATCGCATCTCCAAACCTCTCGATACCCTTCTTGTTTATCTCTCCAATCGCCCTGCCAAGGCAGATCGCCACATCCTCTATGATGTGGTGCTCGTTATCTCCCCTGGCCTTCACAGCGATTCCGTATCCTGAGTGCTTTGCGAGAGTCTTCAACATGTGGTCGAGGAAGGGAATACTTGTGTCAACCTCAGTTTTTTCAGCGCCAAAAACTGCAACCACATCTGTTTCCTCAGTCTTTCTGCTAAACTTTTTCATACTCCACCTTTATTGCGTCCTCAAATTTAAGCTTTTTAGTGTAGAAGGCTGAGCCTATCACAACACCAGCAGCACCGCACTTTTTGGCAAATCTGATATCTTCCAAGCTCGTTATACCGCCAGCAACATAGACAGGATTTTGCAGGCTTTTGACGATGCTGTGGATTTTCTCCCTCTCGATGCCGGAAACCAGCCCCTCAACATCGATGTTGGTGTAGAGGAAGGAGACCTTCAGGTCATCGTACTTCCTTGCCAAGTCAAGAGGTGAGAGCTCCAGCACCTCCTTCCAACCCTTCACGGCAACTCTGTCCTTTCTGGCATCTATTGCGATCATAACCCTACCTTTCCATTCTGCGGCAAAGTTCCTCAGCTCGTCCATCCTTTCAACTGCCAGAGTTCCGAATATCACCCTGTCAACGCCTGCATTGAACAGCCTCTCGGCAACATCGAAGCTCCTTATTCCCCCACCGACCTGAACTTCAACCATCTTTGCAATCTCCCTGATAATGTTCTCATGCCTCAGCCTGCCCTTGAAGGCCCCATCGAGGTCGATGACATGTAAAACCCTTGCACCCATCTCAACCCACTGCCTTGCCACCTCTACGGGATTCTCTGTCTGAAAGGTGACATCCTCCTCTCTGCCCTGCCTAAGCCGTACAACCTTCCCATCCTTCAGGTCAACAGCCGGGATTACCCTGAACATCCATCATACAAAAAATGGAGGGTTAAAAAAGTTACTTGATGCAGACAACTGGCTGCTTGGCGTGAAGAATTACGTGCTGGGCAACACTGCCGAAGAGCAGTTTTCCAGCCGGTCTCCTCTTCCTGACGCCTATGATTATCATCGTGGCATCGACTTCATCAGCAAACTCCACGATGTCCTCTTCCGGCTCCTTGCCCCTTATCAGCAGGTGCTTCTCAGCCTCAACACCCCTGCTCTCTGCTAAACTGACAACGTAGTCCAGCAGCTTCTCGCCAGCCTCAATATCCTTCTCGCTGGTTTTGTCTTCTCCGAAGAGGGAGTGTATGAACAGAAGTTTCTCGTTTCTGAGTTTTGCCTCCTCAACAGCAAAGTCAACTATTCTCGGCGTTCTTTCGGAATGATCGACGGCAACAACAATTGCCATAATTATACACCCAAATATGCCTTTTTAATCTCTTCGCTTTCCCTCACTTCATCAACACTGCCACCGAAGGCTATTTTACCTTCATGGAGGATGTAGGCGTAGTCGGAAATCTCCAAGGATGCGAAGACGTTCTGCTCAACCAGCAGTATCGTCAGTCCCTCGTCCTTCAATTTCAGTATGGTTTCGAACACTTCCTTTACCAGTTTTGGTGCCAGTCCCTGGCTCGGCTCATCCATGAGTATCAGGCTGGGGGCGCTCATCAGAGCTCTGGCGATTGCCAGCATCTGCTGCTCACCACCGCTGAGCGTTCCGGCCTTCTGCTTCTCCCTCTCCTTCAGTCTGGGAAAGAGAGAGTAAACGAGCTCCAAGGAATCGTTGAGCTTCTCCTCAGCCTTCTTGAGGTAGGCACCCATGATGAGGTTGTCCTCGACAGTCATGTTGGGGAACAGATGCCTCCCTTCTGGTACCATCGTCATACCCAGTTCCACCTTCTTGTGGGGTGGAACGTTGGTGATGTCCTCGCCAATGTACTCTATCCTGCCGTTCCAGGGTTTAAGGACTCCAAATATCGTTTTCAGAGTTGTGCTCTTCCCAGCACCATTTGGGCCAAGAACGGTGGTTATGCTCTTCTCCTTAACTTCCAGATCAACACCCCACAAAACCTGCATCTCTCCATATCCGCTTTCAAGATCCTTTACAGTAAGCATCCTGATCACCCTCAGACCTTCAGCTTCTCACCCAGATACACCTCAATAACCTTCGGATCGTTCAGCACCTCCATCGTCGGCCCCTCGATGAGCTTCTGTCCCTGGTGCATCACCACAACTCTCTCAGCGAACTTCGTTATTGCGTGCATCAGGTGCTCGACCATCGCAATGACGGCAATGTCCTCCTCCTTCTTTACCTTCTCAAGCAGCTCAAGAATTTCGTTGATGTTTGCCGGGTTCATTCCGGCAAGCAGCTCGTCGAGAAGCAGAAGCTTCGGCTTCATGGCCAGAGCTCTTGCAAGCTCCATCAGCTTCTTTTCAAGAGGTGTAAGGAGTTTGGCCTCCTTCTCTCTCAGCTCGTAAATCCCAACGAGTTTCAGCATGTCATCTGCCATCTCTAAGGCCTCGTCAACCCCTGCATTGGCCATTCCAAACATAGCTCCTATGGCAACGTTCTCCCTCACCGTTGCAGATCCAAAGGGGCGGGGTATCTGGAAGGTTCTGGCTATTCCGAGCTTCGTCCTCTCATGGGGCGGTAGATTTGTGATCTCCTTCCCTTCAAAGAATATCCTCCCCTCGTCTGGCATGTACACTCCGCTGATGAGGTTGTAAAGCGTGGTCTTACCACTACCGTTTGGGCCAACCACTCCCAGCTTCTCCCCCTCTTCCACCTCAAGGTCAACGGAGTTTACGGCAACCAGTCCTCCAAACCTCTTGGTCACACCCTCAAGCTTGAGCAGCATCGTCATCACCTTATGAACTTCTCAAATCTCGTGCCTCTCGCCTTCTTTGCCAGATACCCGACAACACCCTCGGGGAACACCAGTATGACTGCGATAAGCAGTGGAGCGAGTATCAGCAACTGCATCCCCGGAAAAGCGATGGCCAGGTAGTACTTCAGCAGGGCGTAGATCAGCCCGCCAACGAGGGGTCCGAGAAGCGTTCCTGCACCACCGAGCATGACTATGACTATCGCCTCAACCGTGTAGTTGATTGCAAACACATCCTCGGGGAAGACGTAGGTGAGCTTGAGCGTCCACGCTGTAGCTCCGATTAAACCTGCAAGCACACAGCTTATCATGAAGGCGATCAGCTTGTACTTCGTCACGTTTATACCCATAACCTTCGCTGCCTCTTCATCCTCTCTGAGCGCAATAAGGGCATATCCAAGGCGGCTGTTGAGGATGTAGGCTGTAATGATTCCAGCGGCAATTGCCACTGCAATTGCACCTGCATCCGCAAAGGTCGTTGACAGGAACCTCATGGTTTCAGCACCAAAGGCCTTCCTGAGCGTTCCGCTGAGCACGATACCCTCCGATCCACCCCAGATTTTGGCACCCATTATCAGGTACTTGATACCCTCATTCACGCCAATGGTCGCTATTGCGAAGTACGCCCCTCTCAGTCTGAGGGCTATCCCACCTACGAGGGCTGAAATTAGCAGGGCAAGAACCGCTGCCAGAACGAAGCCAAGCACCAGTGCCGGTATCAGCCCGAAATGGTTGTAGTAGCCCAGAGCGACACCCATTCCGTACGCTCCGAGACCCAGCAAAGCTACATATCCAAAGTTGACGTAACCGGTCATTCCGAGGAAGACGTTCAAAGCCTGTCCAATGGCTATGTAGAAGATCACGAGCATCACTGGCTGCCACATTCCGGGGACTGACTGGCCGACGGCTATCAGTACTGCGTAGGCGAGAAGCAGCGTTATCAGCGGCTTGTAGCTCTTCACGTCACTCACCTCCAAGCAGTCCTGTTGGCTTGAGCAGCAGCACCAGCATCAGGACTGCAAAGCTCACGAACCTCGTCAGACCGAAGGGCTCAACGCCGGGGATTAAACCAAGAAGCGTGTAGCTTCCGTTCTCTATCAGACCAAAGATGAACCCTGCATAGAACGCTCCCCACGGAGATGCCAGTCCTCCAAGAACTGCTATGACGAAGGCCTTGAGCGTGTATTCCCCACCCATGTAGGCGTTAATTCCCACAGGTGTGAAGAGTGTAACAAGAACACCGCTGAGCACGGTTAAGCCAATACCCAGAGCAAAGCTGAGGGCATATATCTTGTTCACGTCGATACCGCATGTTAGCGCCCCTTCTCTGTCCTCAACAACAGCCCTCACAGCCTTACCGAGCTTCGTCTTTCTGAACCACACGTAGACGGCAGCGGCAATCAGGATGCTTGAGATGAAGGCCACGAGCTTTGTGTATGGGACTTCGGTGAACGGCAGGGAAAGGCTGCCTATTTCCCAGCTGTATCCCACGTAGTTTGCACCCCAGACCAGCTTTGCAGCCTCCTCTATGAATATTCCGATAGCGAACATCGCGAGAAGGGTTGCCAGCTCGGGTGCGTCGATGAGCCTTCTGACGACAACCAAGTAGATCGCAACACCTATTACCAGGCCGGCTGCCATTGCTAAGGGGAGGGAAAGGACTGGAGACACGCCGTAGAGTGTGAACATCCAGTAGGCCGTGAATGCTCCGACCATTATGAACGCACCGTGTCCAACATTGACGATCCTCAAGACTCCAAAGATCAGACTGAGCCCCATCGTTGCGAGGCCATACACCGCTCCGAGTATCGCTCCGTACAGCAGGTTCGCTAACAGCTGTTCTGCAAAAGCCATAAACACCACCAAAAATTAAAAATGGAAAATTAATCAACTACCACATGTCGCCCCGTTGGCCTTCTCCTCCCATGTCGGCATCGGATAGCATGGGTCTGCAGTAGCTGCAGCCTCGGGCCAGACTATCTTCTTCTCCCCGTTCTGCCACTGTATGATGACCATGTCGTGTCCCATCTGCTTTCCTGTCTCCGGGTCAATCTGCCAGAGTCCATAGAGGCACATGAACTTCAGGTCGTTCATGGCTTCTCTAACCTTGGCTGGGTCCAGGCTCTGCGCCTTCTCTATAGCCTTGGCATAGCTGAGAACTGCTGCTGCAGCTTCAGCAGCTTGGTAGGGTGGCACAGCATCCTCCCCAGCCAGCTCCTTGTACATTGCCAGGAACTCTTCCTGCGTTGGTCCATACCACTCAACGCCCAGCTCCTTGGCGACCTCTGGAGAGTACTTTGCTCCCACCTCCCACTGTGCAGGTCCACACACACCCTCTGCCTTGTTTCCAAGTGCCTCGTAGAACTCTGGGAAGGTTGGGGCGACAAGGATGGATATTGCTTTGACGTTGATGTTAAGCTCCGCCAGCTGCTTTGCAAGCAACTGCCCGTCAGCGAAGTGTCCACCACCGATTATTACATCGGGGTTCGTGGCCTTAAGCTCGTTCAGTATGGGCGACAGATCGTTGGTTCCACGTGGGTAGGTCTTCTCATATACTACCTCAAATCCAAGCTCCTTAGCATGCTCCTTGGCAGCCTCATGAACAGCCCTTGAGAACTCTCCATCCTCGTACACCAGGGCTAACCTCTTTGCATTCGGGTCAAGCTTCTTGACCATGTCAAGGAAGCCGATCTGGTACTTGCTTGCCGGGCTGAGTGTCTGGACAACGTAGTAGTAGCCCTGCTCGAAGATGTAGTCGCTTGCACCGCCATGGCTGTTCAGCAGAACCTGGTACTTCTCAGCTATCGGGGCTGCAGCTAACGTAAGACCTGAGCTGTAGGGGGCGAGGATGAACTTTACCTTATCCACAGTTGCCAGTCTCTCGATCAGGCTCTGAACGTTTTCCTTCTTTGACTCATCATCGTACTTCTTAATCTCGATCTTGTAAACCGTATCGCCAACCTTGATACCTCCATGCTCGTTAATCCACTTCGCTGCCACCTGCATGCCGTACAGCGAAGCCTTACCTTCATCAGCAAACTTACCCGAGAGACTTATTGGGGCTCCGAAGTATAGGGTCTCTTCCTTTGGTCCAGCAGCAGGTGTCGTTGTTTTTTCTGGCTGCTGCTGTTGTGCACATCCAGCAAAAAACAAAACAACTCCTACCAGCACCAATACCAGTAATTTCTTCAACATACCACCTCACCACGCTTTTGCATTTTCTCTAAAAAAATTACACTTAAAAATGTTTTCATTTTTAAATCTGTTAAATTCATTCAGACCACACCCTCCTCTTTAAGCGATGTGATCTCCTCGTCAGAGAATCCAAGGGATTTAAGAACCTCTTCGGTATGCTCTCCGAGCTTCGGCGGTCTCCTCACCTCAACCTCATATCCGGAGAACTTAACAGGGTTGTTGAACAGCTTGATCTTGCCCAGCTCCGGATACTCAACATCAACTACAGTCTTTCTGTACTTCGTCTGGGGATGCTCGATAACCTCCTCGATTGTGTTCACGGCCCCGCAGGGTATTCCTGCCTTGAGCAGGATGTCGATCCACTCATCTCTCGGCTTTTCCTTCAGCTTCTCCACTATTATCCTTTCCAATTCCTCCCTGTGCTTCAGCCTCTGCTGGTTTGTCGCAAATCTCGGATCCTCTGCAAGGTCTTCAAGACCCACGGCCTTGCAGAAGGCCTTCCAGTGCCATTCAGTTGCGACCACAATGTTCACAAGCTTCCCATCTCCAGCGGGGTAGGGCTCGTAGGGGGTAGCTAAGAAGTACTTCGTTCCCATCCTCAGTTCTTCATCCTTCATGCCCTCAACTATCGCCATGTTCATCAGGTTGAGCATCATAGTTACAGCGCAGTCGAAGAGGGAGATGTCGATCTCCATCCCCTTCCCGGTTTTCTCCCTCCTCAGCAGAGCTGCAAGCACGGCGTAGGCACCATACATCGATGCGAGGAGGTCAGTGATTGGTACATTTATCTTGCAGGGGGTATCTCTTGTCCCCGTGTAGCTGATTATCCCAGCCTCACCCTGTATTAGCTGGTCGAAGGCCGGCCTGTCCCTGTATGGACCATCCTGTCCAAAACCGGAGACATGGCAGTAAATAACGTCCGGATTAACTTTTTTGACAGACTCGTAGTCAACTCCAAGCTTCTTCACGACTCCCGGAACGAAGTTCTCGATTATCACATCAGCCTTCTCAGCCAGCTTGAAGAAGATCTCCTTACCTTTTTCATGTTTCAAATCGAGGGTCATCGACTTCTTATTTCTGTTAACCACTCCAAAGTAAAAGCTCAAATCTGCCCGTATGGGTATCCAGTGCCTCGCCAAATCTCCAACCTTTGGCCTCTCTATGTGGATAACCTCAGCCCCGAGATCTGCCAGCAGGGTACCGATGTAGGGCCCTGCCACAGCCTGGCCAAGTTCCACAACAAAGAGATCGTTGAAGGGAGGGAAGGTCAACTCCTTCACCTCATTTGACAATCAACTCCCTCCTGAACGCCTGCACCCCAGTTATCGCCCTTCCAAGAATCA
>CBEUCM010000041.1:0-18383 GCA_965541645.1 uncultured Archaeoglobaceae archaeon
CACCGTTGACGTCTCCGACGCAGATTCTGTCCTCATCTTCAAAATCGATATGGAATGCAGCAAGCTTTGTGCCCTGCATGCTGTAAACCCTTATCCAGTCCCCTCTGTCTGCATGAATGATCTCATCTCTGCCATCTCCGTTTACATCTCCAGCTTCAAGGTCATCTCCACCCTCAAAGTCGAGGTTGAAGGTTTTTATTCTCCTGATGCTCCCATCAAGTTTGTAGATGTCGATCCTGTCATCCCTGTCCGCATGTATGATCTCATCCCTTCCATCTCCGTCTACATCTCCAGCAGCCACTTCATCCCACTTCTCGAAATCTATGCTGCCCCTCCTGATGCGGTCGTTAAGAGAGTACACTGCGAGCCAGTCACTTCTATCACCATGTACAATTTCTGCCTTACCATCACCATTGACATCTCCAGCAGCAAGCCCATCACCCTCTTCAAATTCAACGTGAAGGGTGTAGTCAGCGGGGACAACGTAGTATGCTCTATTGACGATATCGCTGTACCTGTGACCGGCGTAGGGTATGTACGCATAGCCATTTTCATGCCACACTCTCGTTCCCTTTCCACAGCTGTCCTTTGAGCACGTGTACCATCCCGTCCACGCACCCCAGCTGTTCCTTATTATCCAGCACCCGGGCTTCCCGTACTTATCCATGCAGGTCTGGCTGTTGTCCTCGTAGCCTACAAGAACTATCGCATGTCTCCACCCGCTCGATGCAACAGCAAGCGGGCCGTGACAGATCAATGCCCTCTTCACGTCAGCAACTGTGCTGCTAACTTTACCCTTGTAGATCAGCCCGCTCACTCTCTTCCACCAGTCCCAGCACTTGTTGCCACAGCTCGTATCGCTGGCAGTGTAGCCAAAACACGACTCGTCGGGAATGCCCTCATTTACGATCTTAGACAGCGCTTTATTGTGCAATCCTCCATCACAGCTTCCTGGGCCGCAGTCCATCAGAAACTGCTCCGAGAGGTCGATGCTCGAACTCGCACCTATATTGGTTATCATCACAGTTTCAGTCGTTCCGGCAGCGGAGTGAGCCCAGCACGAACCACAGGATCCCTGGTTCCTTATTCTCGGTAGAGAAACGTAATCTCTCCAGTCGAACTTTTGTGGCAGCGAGGCAAGGTTACATCTGTCACAGGGAATGCAGTACCGCCCACCACAATCTACACCCTCTTCATCTCTGTTCTGAACGCTATCGCTGCAGGACATACCAAAGGTGAAGGTGTCATCCAGGCAGTTGTTGCGCTCGTTGGGTATCTCATCAACTTTATTTGACATATCAACACATGCAGTAACCCTGTTCCTCTCCCACTGGGGTGTCCACCCACTGTACCTCAGATACTTGGTCTTACCCGGGTTTAAGGGTGGTAGAACGAGCGTCCCAAGCTCCTGGTAGTTGACATAGATTGTAACGTCAGTAGCAGGGCTTAGGGCATCACCGATGTTCTTGACAACGACCACTATCGTCAGATCGGAAACTCCAGAACCCTGAACATCCACTCTCTTAACGGTCAGATCCGGCTTCGGTGGTGGTGGGAACTCGTGGCACGGCCATGTAACGGTTAAGGAGTTGTTGTCCTCGTTCAGCTCCTCCACATCATTGCCAATGTCTGCACGAACCTCAAACACGTCGCTCTGTCCGCTGCATCCCCTCCAGTTGTACTCAACCGGAAACACCTCGGTTCTGGATTCTCCTGGAGCCAAGGGATCCACCCAGTCCTCAGCATACAGTCTGCCATCAACGTACAGTCCGGTGCGTGACGAGCAGGCATAGCTGTCACCCACGTTTGCGATTTCGTAGTAGATTCTCGACTTCAGAGGAACAGAGCCTCCGCCTATGACCGCATAAACCTGGCTCGTCTCGTTGAAGATCCTTGTTATCACAAGATCAGAGCCTTCAGGCTTAACCACGCATTCCACCGCAAGAACCTGCTCGTTGTCAGACTCGTCACTCTCAACAATCTGATCCTGTGGGTCAACAACTATCATGATCTCGTCCTCATCACCACTGCACGTTCTCTGCATGCTTACAGTGTACCACTCCTCCTCTCCCGGATCCAGCTCATCAACGGAGAAGGTGTAGGCCCACTGCCCGTCCACGTATATTCTGCCGTCCGACTGGGGAGAGGTTTGATTGCCAGTGTTCGCAACCCTAAACACGATCGTACTGTTGGCATAGCTGAATGGCCTGCAGTAGCTGCCGATCTGGATGCTTGCATCCTCCACTTTCAGGTTCGGCATTCCTGCCCCTTCACACTGAAAGGCCCTCTCCCTGTAGTTGTTGTCCTCCTCACTTTCAGCAATCTCGTCGTGATAGTCTGCCTTAGCAGCAAAGACGTCCTGGCCGCCACTGCAGGTACTTCTGTAATCCAGCTGAGCAACAGTACTCTCTCCAGGTTTAAGGCCGTGTATCTCCACCTCTCCCACGTAATCCCCATCAACGAAGAAAGCTACAGTAGAGTTTGCTGCATAGCCATGTCCGGCGTTGTAAACAAGCGCTCTGAGTTCAAGATACACACCCGGTGTTGACTCATAACTCCAAACATCCGAGATTGTTAGATCTGGCTTTTCCTGCTGATAGCAGTACTTCTCCTCTCCATCGCTGTAATCGCAGAACTTCAGCTCATCAACACCACCACAGGGGAGCATGCCGTTCTTCTTAGCCTCTTCCGTCGTGATGCAGTAGCACTTGTCGGGGCAGGTAAAGACCTCCCTGAAGCAGTACATCGGCGTTTTTATCAGAGCGGCCGTGAACCCCGAGATCTGATACCCACACACCTCCTCAGAAAGCTGAACGTAGCTGCCCTGCGAAGCCTCTTTTTCAGTCATGCAGCTCCAGCCATCTGGGCATTCAATGAACACCTCAAGCCTGCAGGAGGTGTCGAAGTCATGGCAGAACTCCCCCTTGGCAGTGAGAACGCACACTCCCGGGTTTAATGTCAGCTCTCCAGACTTTGCGGGCTTAAGCGACGACTTGACATAGACGCTCTTTCCCGGATCCAACTCTACACCACTGTAAAACGAGAAGGTGTCTCCATCGCTGGTTTTCAAATACACCCCGCCCTTACCAATTTTCACCGGTTCTGAGCCGACATTTTTCAGGTAAAAGCTGTAGTAAACCGTATCCCCAACTCTAACCGGTGTGTCAGCAGACACCACAAACTCTGCAAGTTTCAGATTCCACCACAATTCTTCCTCCTGCTCACAGATGGTTGATGCAGCTGCAGCCGACGTTGAAATCAGCATGGTCAGAAAGACCAGAGTCCACTTCATCCAATCACCTTCAAGTTGAGAACAGCTGATTGGCAGCTATTCCCAACCCTAATTTTTCTAAAATTCTTTCTTTATAAGATTTATTTTTTATCATATGAGGACAAGCATTATAATCATACAACATATCGCTTGATTTTTAAAGTCGGATGTAAACGGATCACCATGATTGCCGACGTTTACATTGAACTCAAGGAGGGTGTTGCCGACCCTGAGGGTGAGGCGACGCTGAAAACCCTCAGACTGCTCGGGTTCAAGAGGGTCAAGAAGGTATCAACTGTCAAGGTGTTTCGAATTGATATCGAGGCCAGAAGCAAGGAAGATGCGGAAAGGGAGATTGCGGAGATGTGCGAAAAATTGCTTGCAAATCCGGTAATCCAGAAGTACAGAATCGAGTGGAAGGAGTGATTCCATGTACAGGAAGGTTGACGTCCCGTTTGAACTTTATGAAATCCAGATTTTAGAAGCAAACGACGAGCAGCTTGCCAAGATCAACGAGGAGCTTGGCTTAGCCCTAAACGTCGAGGAGATGAAGAGGATCAAAGAGTACTTCAGAAAAAAGGGTAGAAATCCCTACGACATCGAGCTTCAGAGCCTTGCTCAGGCCTGGAGCGAGCACTGCTGCTACAAGAGCTCAAAGTACTACCTCAAGCAGTACCTGCTTGATGCTTCCAAGGCAAGCTACGTGATCTCGGCCATAGAGGAGGATGCTGGAGTTGTTGAGTTTGATGATGAATATGCCTACGTCACAGCCTTTGAGAGTCACAATCATCCTTCAGCAATAGAACCCTACGGTGGGGCTGCAACCGGAATTGGAGGTATTCTGAGGGACGTGCTGTGTATGGGTGCACAGCCAGTTGCTCTGATTGATCCGCTCTTCTTTGGCGAGCTTGACACCTCCTACGATGATCTACCAAAGGGGACGAAGCATCCCCTCTACCTCCTGAGGGGTGTTGTTGCCGGCATAAGGGACTACGGGAACAGGGTCGGGATTCCAACCGTGGCCGGCATGGTGTTTTTCGACAACTCCTACCTGACAAACTGCCTTGTAAATGTCGGGTGTGTCGGGATTGTGAGAAAGGACAGAATAATACACAGCAGAGCTGGTGGTGCTGGAGACATCTTCGTTTTGGTCGGGGGAAAGACTGGCAGAGACGGAATCCACGGTGTTACCTTCGCCTCAGCGGAGCTGGACGAGAAAAGCGAAGAGGAGGCAAGAGGTGCTGTGCAGCTCGGAAATCCGATAATGAAGGAACCGCTCATTCATGCCTGCCTTGAGGTGGTGGAAAAGGGCCTGCTGACCGGAATGAAGGACCTCGGTGGGGGCGGGCTGAGCTGCGTCATAGGAGAGATGGCACTCGCTGCTGGATGCGGTGCTGAGGTGTACTTAGACAAGGTTCCGCTAAAAGAGGAGGGAATGGCTCCATGGGAGATATGGATTTCAGAGAGTCAAGAGAGAATGATGCTCACCGTTAAGCCCGAGTACATCGACGAGGTGCTTTATATCTTCCAGAAGTGGGACGTGCCAGCTACAGTTGTCGGCAAGGTTACTGAAGACAGGATAACCAGGATTTTCTACAGGGGTTACAAGATCTACGAAATGGACATAGAGTTCGTTACCGCTGGACCTGAGTACTGCCGCCCCTACCTGTCGAAAAAGCCTAAGATCGACAAGCATGAGGAGATAGAGCCTCCCGCAGACTACGTTAAAACCTTCATGAAGATGCTCTCCCATCCCAACGTTGCGCTGAAGGAGTGGATAATCAGGCAGTACGACCACGAGGTCAGAGGATGCACGGTTCTAAAGCCATTACAGGGAAGAATGAACTTCGAAACCCACGGCGACGCTGCCGTTATAAAACCAACAAGATCTTGGAAGGGGCTTGCAGTTACTGCAGACGTTAACCCCTGGATGTGCAAGGTAGATCCATACTGGGGCGCTGCAAGCTCCTTTGACGAGATGGTCAGAAACCTTGTGGCTGTGAATGCAAAACCGCACTCCTTCAACGACTGCCTGAACTTCGGCAACCCCGAGAAGCCCGAGAGGATGGGTGAGTTTGTGGAGTGTGTGAAAGCTATCGGATGGATGGCCAAAGGTACAGCAATTCCGTGCGTGAGTGGAAACGTGAGCTTCTACAACGAGACACCCTATGGGGCTGTGGCTCCTACACCCTCACTACTGGGAGTGGGCATTGTGGAGGATGTGAGAAGGGTGACAACCAGCGACTTTAAAGGAGGGGCCGTAATTCTGGTTGGCAAAACCGAGAAAGAGTTTGGAGGTAGCCTGTACTCAGTTGTGATGAACCAGAGGTGCCACATAGTACCAAGAACCTCTCCCGAAAGGCTGAAGAAGTACGCTGATGCGTTGCTGGAGTCCTTCAAGCGATTCAAAGTTCTGGCCTGCCACGACGTTGGCATGGGTGGATTGGCTGTGGCAATTGCTGAAATGTGCTTTGGGCAGGGCATAGGCTTTGAAGCTGCCAGAAAACTCGACTTCGTCGAGCTATTCTCCGAGTCCAACACACGCTGGGTAGTGGAGGTTGCCAGCAGCGATGCAGAGCAGTACGTCGAGTTTCTGAGGGAAAGGGGTCTGGTGGCTGAAGTTGTTGGGTACAGTGAAGGAAGCAAATTGAACTTCGGCACTTTCAGCTTGGAGCTTGAAGAGGGTGAGAAAGTGTGGAGGGAGGGCTTTTCGAGGTACCTTTGAGAAAAGTTTAATTCTGCCCTACCAATTTTTGATCGATGCTCGAAGTTCAGATAAAAACAAAGCTTCCTGAGAACTGTGCTCTGGGAACGCTCCACGAGATAATGAAAAATGCCGTCATGAAGGTCGAGGGACTGGCAAAGAAGGATGAAGCGGTGAAGGGGTTGCTGAGGGTTAAGGCGGAAAAAGTGGAGAGCATAATTTCAAACCTTCCCTCCTACTGTGAGAGTGTCACGCTGTCTTCGAGGGAGGCGAAGGTTCTGGTTAGAGAGCATACGTGCTTAGTTGCACTACCAATACTTGAATCCGGGTGCATAATAACCAACATCGCCCTTGAGGGTGGGGAAATCGTGTGGAGCATTATATGCGACGATGAGTCCTTTTTGAGCCTGCTATCCAAGCTTGAATCATTTAAAGTTGATTTTGATATTATATACAAGGGCAGACCCAATGACAAAAGCGAGATAACATACCGAGAAGAGGAGATCCTAAAAATGGCCCTCGAACTCGGATACTTCGACTTTCCAAAGAGGATAAAGCTTGAAGAGCTTGCCGATCGAATAGGGATCGCAGCATCAACTTTATCCGAGATCCTCAGGAGGGGGCAGAGGAAGGTGCTTGAAATTTACTTCAAAAACAAATAAAAAATAATTAGATCCCAAGGGCTGCCCTCTTTTCAAGGATGACCTTCTCAAGGATGTCCGCAGCCTTCACGGGATCATCCTCAACCACAACCTTCCCGCCCGTGAGCTTCTCCACATCTTCAGTGTACAGTTTCACAGCATCCTCACTTCCGGTAATCGGCGGTGCTGGAGATACATGTGTGACAAGTCCGTAGGCCACAGCAAACACAGCATCGATGGTGGCCTTCTGCTCCATGTACTCTGGAGCTGTAACGGCCACTGGTAGCTGTGGGATGTCAACACCCAGTGCATCAGCTATAACCCTAACCAAGTAGGCCACCCTCCCGGTGTCGGTGCATGTTCCAAAGCTCAGCACTGGTGGGATGTTCAAAGCTTTGCATACAGCCTTGAGCTTCTCACCCGCCATCTCAACGGCCTCCATTGATGTCAGGCCAGCAACCTGCAGTGCTGCATTACCGCAGCCCATCGAGAGAACCAGTATGTCCCTCTTGATCAGCTCCTTCGCCATCGCAACTGTGTTGCTGTCGTGCGGGCCATTCTTGAGGGTTGTGCAGCTTACGAGGGCAACAACTCCCTTTATGTCCCCTTTCTTTATGGCATCCAGCAGGACGTTCAGATCCCCACCCAGAGCCTTGAGTATTGCTTCCGTCGAGAAGCCAACAACTATCTTCTTTTTCTCCTCAACCTTCACGGCCTTGCTCTTATCCCTCTGCTTGTAGTTCTCAATCGCCATATCAATTAGCTTCATCGCAATTTCTTCCACCTTTTCCGGTTCGTAATCCAGTCCCTCGTCAATGCCCCTCATCCTGACAAGCCTGCTTACCGGCACTATCTTGACACCGTAGCGCTGGTATTCTGGCAGAGATGGAAGAGCACAGTTCATATCTGCAGCGAATACATCCACACATCCCGTAGCGAGGGCGTATTCCTGTACTATCCAGTTCCCAACGATTCCTGCAAAAACCGGGCTGTCAACACGCTGAATGATTTCCTGCCCCGTCTCTATGAACCCGATTATCCTTAGCCCCTTCGCCCCTGCAGCCCTTGCCTTCTCCTGAATTTCCTCCTTCTCGGCCAACTTTATCAGGGCTATGCCGACAAAGGGTTCATGCCCATCAACGGCTATGTTAACGTACTCCGGATCGAGTATGCCGAGGTCAGCATAGCTCTCATGGGGCATCGGCGTGCCGAACAGGATGTCCTGTATGGTTTCTAAAGCGAGCTGGGCCGCCATGCACGTGGCTATGCCCATGGCCATGCTCTTCTTGGCGAGGGAAACGTAGTTGGTGTCAACGTTGGTCATCGCAGAGGAGCCCATGATCAAAAGCTCTTGGAATACGCCACTTGGAAATATGCCGAGCTTCTCCCACACTTCCTTCCTTTTCTCAGGAGCGAAGATCTCAACAAGCCTGCTCCTGTCAACTGAACTCAGATCTGAAATTACGAAGTCAGCAACCTTAATGGCCAGCTCCTTGATGTCATTGCCTTCAATCCCAAGCTGCTGGGCGAACCACCTCAGCTTCTCCTCATCCTTTATCTCAAAGGGGGTTTTACCTTCGGCTGTCGCCTTGAGGGTTTTGGCTGCCTCAATAGCGTGATAGGTGTATGCTTCGGTTCCGAGCATGTTCTTGTGCGTGAAGTTTCTTACAACCATTCCTGCAGCATCGATTCCACAGGCTCCTGTTGGCTTGTCCTTTCCAATTCTGCACGGACCCATGCTGCAGAGCTGACAGCTCAGACCAGCACTGCACCACGGACATCTCCCCTTCTCCTGGGCGTTGAATCTGTCAACAATATTTGTCACTCCGTCCTCTCTAACCTTTTCGTACATCTTGTTTATGCTACTGTGGTAGCTAACATCTCCTTCGATTTTCATAATTTTATTTATACTTGAAAGCATAAGTTGTTTTCCCCTCAAATTTTCGGTTCGAGCCTTCCCGCAAAGTTCAGCTCACCTAAAATTTTCTCAACCCTCTTGGCTGCCTCCAATACTGCCTTGAGGGCGGGACATCCGATGCCGTGGTCAAGGTTCCTGCCGAGGGGAAACTCCCTGCAGCTCTCCGGGCGGATGGGATGTATAGAGCACTTGCCATCCTTCAAAAAGGGGCAGGGCTTCAAAAGAACTGGGCTGTTGGACTCAACCTCCAAATCCGCCTCAAAAACTCCGCACTCGGTTATGATCTTTCCTGACAGTGGGTCATAAACGCACTGACTCAGGATTTCACAGCACTTCCCGCACATCCAACACTCAAAGGGGATCAGAACCTCGATCCCCTCACCCACGTAAACGGCGTACATCTGCGCTTAGAATTTTCAGAATTTCCTCACCCTCCTCCCTTGATGATGCGGTGGTTATAACGTGGATCTGCTGCACTGTAGCGCCATCAATCAGCAGTGCCCTCATATTTCCCCTCTCGTCGCATCTCGTCAGCTTCAACCTCACCCCTCCTCCTGCAGTGGTTGCATTTCCCTCGATAACTCCCGGCACGACCTTCTTGACATAGGGTGACTTGGCCAGCTGAAGGATCAGGATGTATCCCTCTCTCCCACCAACAATTGTGGAGTGGCTTCCCTGAATCTTGTCCTCCGGCCTCGTGTTAACTTTAACGAGCCTTTTTCTGGTTCTTACAGCCCTCTCATACCTTCTGAAGAACTCCTGTGGATCATCAAATGGATCAGTAATGCTGATGTGAAAGGGATAGAGGAAGTCCCTCAGGAAATGAAAGGCCTCATCCAGAAGCTCATCCCTCTCTCCGGAGATTACAATCTCCTCCACTCTCCTCTCATAAACCTTCTCCGCCAGAACCTCATACAGGTTCCTTATAGAGAGGTCCTCATTGTACCTGCTCAGAGTCAGGAATTCATTGCCGTGCTTCCCGATAACGATAGCATGCACCTTTCGTTCAGAAACATAAATTCCACACCCCAGAGCGTTGGACCTGTTGCAGAAGGGACAGAACTGTGCGGGAGAGCTTAGCAAATTCCCACACTCGCAGATCAATCGTTGAGACATAGCATGTGTCCCATCTTCTCCTTTTTCGCCTTGAGGTAGGGTAAATTAACGCTGCATGGCTCAACCTCTATCGACTCCCTCTTAACCTTAAATCCGTACTTTTTCAGCTCCTCAATTTTCAGGGGGTTGTTTGTAAGCAGCCGAATGCTTTTGACACCAAGATCCATCAGAATCTGGGCAGCTATTCCGTAGCTTCTCATGTCCGGTGGGAAGCCGAGCTCTATGTTCGCATCCACCGTGTCTATACCATCTTCCTGAAGCTTGTAGGCCATCAGCTTGTTTATCAGGCCAATACCCCTGCCTTCATGCCCCCTCATGTATATCGCAACACCCTTGTTCTCCCGGTCTATCATCTTCAGCGCACTTTCGAGCTGATCCCCGCAGTCACATCTTAGAGAATGAAAAACGTCCCCCGTCAAGCATTCTGAGTGGATCCTCACTAACACATCCCCCTGACTCACATCTCCCCTTACCAGGGCTATTATCTCACCGAGGGGGGTTCTGTACCCGACAGCCTTAAAAACACCGTAGAATTTTGTTGGCAGGGTTGCCTCAACAACCCTCTCCACGATCTTCTCGGACTTTATCCTGTACTCGATCATGTCCCCAATCCTGAAAACCAGCATTCCATTTTCCTCAGCAAACCTTTTTACGTACTCCTCATCGGCCACATTGCCTTCAGCCGTCATAAGCGGAGCGTAAACTGCTGAAGGTGAGAAGCCGGCCATTTTTGCAAGATCGACACAGGCTTCAGCAATTCCAGGCCTTTCAAGCACTCCCATCTCCTTGGTTTCTTCCACAAATATCCTTCCGGGGTACTTGACACTTACATTCAAATCTTCCTTCAAAAGATCCTTTATGAAGTTCGCCCTGTCCTCTGCTGATATTCTGTCCACATCAGGATCAATCGGTATCAGGTTGCCATTCTGAAACCTGAATCTGTTCAGACCGAGAGACAGAATCTTTCGCCATGGGAGAGCCAAGCGAATTTCATCGCAGTTCTTCATCATGAAGTTGAGAATCTCACCTGTAATGGCTTCAGCTGGAATGCAGATTGCCCCACGTGAGTCGAGAACAATTACCGGCTTTCCAGACCTTACATGAGCGATCAGATCCTCCATGGTTGGCAGTTTGTGGACAGGCATATAAATTTTGAGAAACTTCTCAAAATCAGTCTTCTCTAACACCCCTCGGCTTCATTTTGTCATCTTCTTTCCTTTCAAATGTCTTTTCCTCCATCATCTCCTTGTATTCTCCCTCGGTCATCTCCAGAATGAAGCTGCCCACATACCCGCAATCCTTGCAGTAGTACTTTCCCGTATATCCACCAGTATCAAGTTCAACGTTGGTTGACTTGCACACCGGGCAGACGAGAATCTTCTTCATTTAGAGCACTCTAACTCTGAGAAAATAAAGTTAACTCAAAAGTAAAAAGTCAGAAGAACCTGATTGTCTCAAGGTTGAGAGGTGCCCTCGTCTCAACCCTGTAGGTCTTGTAGATGCTCGAAGCGAGGTCTATGCACTTCGACTCGTCTCCGTGGATCGTAACAACCTTATCGGGCTTGGAGTTCAGATACCTGATGTAGTTCATTAGCTGCTTCCTGTCAGAGTGTCCCGAGAAGCCGTCAACGGTTTCAACCTGCATCTTTACCTCTACAACCTCCCTCCTGCCGTTGACAGGGAAGGGGACTTCCTTCCAGCCCTTCTGAACCTTCCTGCCCAGCGTTCCCTCAGCCTGGTAGCCGACAAAGACTATGGTGTTCCTCTCATCCCCTGCAAAGTGTCGGAAGTACTCCATCACCGGCCCTCCGTTGAGCATACCGGATGTGGCTATGACTATGCAGGGTGATGGATCGCTGATAACCTCATCCCTCTTGGAAGCCGAATCGACCCTAACGAAGCTCTCGCTTATGAAGGGGTTGATGCCGTGGTAGAATATCAGATCCCTCAAGTGGGCGTTGAGGTATTCTGGATAGGCTGTATGAATTGCCGTAGCTTCGTAGATCATGCCATCCAAATAGACATGGGTTTCCCTCAGCTTTCCCTCCCTCATAGCTTCTTCCAGCACGATCATGACCTCCTGGCTTCTACCGACGGCAAAGGTTGGAATCAAAACCTTGCCACCCCTGTCAAGCGTTGCATTTATGATCTCGATCAACCTCTCCTCAGCCTCCTTTCTCGACGGCTGGAAGTCGTTGGATCCACCGTAGGTTGCCTCCATCACCAGAGCTTCAAGCCTCGGGAAGTTTGTCGCAGCCCTGTCGAAGAGTCTCGTTTTCTCAAACTTGAAGTCACCGGTAAAGGCTATGTTGTACAGCCCCTCCCCTATGTGGAAATGGGCTATCGCAGAGCCGAGGATGTGGCCGGCATTGTAAAAGGTGAGCCTGACATCAGGGCTTATATCGGTGACAACGCCATAGTCGAGGGTTATCGTGTGCTTCAACGCCTCCCTTATCAGGTTGGAGCTGTAGGGTGTTGGAGAGCCTTCACGGGCGGCAACCTCAAGGAAGTCCAGCTGCAAAAGCACCATCAGATCCCTCGTTGGAGGCGTCAGGTATATCGGCCCACGGTAGCCGTACTTGTAAAGCAATGGCACAAGGCCGCAGTGGTCAAGATGAGCATGGGTGATTACAACCGCATCAAGAGCGTCGAGTGGCTGAACCTCTGGGACATAAAGGTAAGGTGTGCTTGACAGGTTGCTGACGTTAACACCGCAGTCAATCAGAATCCTGCTTTCCGGTGTTTGCAGAAGATAGCAGCTCCTTCCAACCTCTCTGCTTCCCCCTAAGAAGGTAACTCTGACCCACTTGTCCTCCATAAGAACTCCGCGGTGTATTCTCTCGCCGATCCTCCTTAGGGTTTCAGCCCTCTCCTCCTTAACACTCAGAAGGTAGTTCCTGACACTCTCTATTATTTTGGACTTTATCGGTGGAGTTCTGACCACTCTGGGACTCCACCCAACGGCCTTCATTATCTCTCTAAAGGTCGATCCCTGCTTTCCTATAACCACTCCAGGCTTTTCAGCCTCTATTATGACTTCCCCGTTCTCCTCATCAAAAAAGATGTTCGAGATCTTGGCATCCTCGGGTACGATCTTGAGTATTATCTCCCTGGCCTCCTCAGGTGGCTTCAGACTTTTTGGATCTGCTCGGATAATTATCCTCTTCCTGAGATCTTTTGCCAGTTTCTTCACTATGTCGATTTCGGCAAGTTCCTGCGGGTTCTCAACGTATATTACAAGCTGCGGTCCCTCGAACTCAATAGTTCTGACCTTTACGTTTTTAGGCAAGTACTCCTTAATCTTCTTCCTGATTTCCTCCAGATACTTCGACATCTTTCATCTACTTCCTGAACTTGGCAAGGATGGCCTCCACCTCATCCGGGGTGTACTGGTAGTACTCAGCCTCGGTTATCTTCACAACATCGATTCCATCTCCCGAAGCTGAGTCCCTCCTCATTGCGGAGTAAATGGACCTCACTGCGAGCTCCACAGCCTCATCCAAGCTCATTTCTGGAGTGAACCTGTCCTCAAGAACACCGTAAGCCGTGAGGCTTCCACTACCTGTTGCAACTATGTCCTTCTCTTCGATAGCACCACCTATTGGATCTATCGAGTATATGCTTGATCCCTCAGAGTCGATTCCACCAATAAGCAGCTGCACGAGGTAGGGGAAATAGCGGTAGGAGTTCAGCAGGTTGGATGTGAGCGTTGCAACAGCTCTCACCGTTGGTTTCCTCTCCCTTCTGATCTCGTAGAGGCTCGCTTCCACTCTAATAATCCTGGCCAGAAACTGCGCATCTCCAACGCTTCCGGCAGTCGTCATTGCCATTCTGTCGGCAATCTGGTAGATCTTCTTCGCCTTTCTGCTGGCTATGAAGTTCCCCATCGTTGCCCTTTTCTCGGTAGCCAGCACTACCCCCTCTTTACAAACCAGGCCTACGGTTGTGGTTCCTTTATATATTTTCTCTTCGATCATGCTGATCACTTTCTCAGTTTTTAAAATAGCCCTAAGGCAGTAATTCCTTGTAAAAAAGATTTTTAAATGTTTCGTTGTCCTGAACTCATGTTCCAAGAGGCATCAAGGATAGGTAAACTTCTTGCCACATCCAGGCTTATCGATGGTGCGAGCGGCAACATGAGCTTCAAGATAGGTGAAACAATATACATAACAAAAAGCGGTGTAAGCCTTGATGAGCTTACTGAGGAGTCCTTTGTAATCCTGAAGGGATACGTGAAGGAGGCCTCTGTAGATCAAACGATCCACAGAAAAATTTACGAAAAAACGGAGTACAATGCAGTTCTGCACTGCCACGGAGTTTACAACGTTGTTCTTGGGGCAAAGCTTGATGTAATCGAGCCGGTTGATCTTGAGGGGAGGCTGTACTTTGGGAGGATTGAGGTTGTTGACGGAGAATTTGGGTCCGAGGAGCTGGCAGAAAAGATTTCAAAAGCTGTGAAGCAGAAGGGTGTTGCGATCGTGAGAAATCATGGTGTGTATGCAGCAGGGAAAAGTCTCAGAGATGCTTACAACAAGGCAAGCTACGTTGAGCACTCCTGCGAGGTTCTTTACCGATTAGCGATTCTCGACAAGCTTCTCGACAAGTTTTAACATCGCAAAAGCTGGGAAGAGCTTGGAGTACTCGCCGTAGAGGGATGACAGTGCTAAGCATTCAATATCAAGCTCTCTGCACACCTCTTCCACCAAAAACTCACCAATACCGCAGGAAAAAACCATGTCAAGCTTTTTTGATCTGATGGCATTTCTGAGGGTTGCCTTCATCGACTCCTTTGCAGCAAATGCAAGCTCTCTCACAGCATCCCCCCCAAGCTCCTCCAGATCGCAGCACAGCGTTCTTGCCAGTCTCCGCATGCACGATTCGATATCGGCTCCTTTCCCATCCGGAGTGTCACATGTGTACATTTCAGGGCTGATATCTCCAGTTGTTACAAAAACGTCTGCAGTGATGGCGAAAAACTCCGGGCAGAGAGGTACTCCGTGAAACTCCCTGAGCACGTAGAATACGGGGGTTCTCAGAATTCCGAAGTAAATCATCTCCTGCCTTTTCAGCCTCTCGTAATCCGTTTTTGCAGCCTGAATTCTGTCAGTTACCGGGATAATATCCGTGGTGGTTGAGCCAATATCCACAAAAAGGAAGTTTCTGTAACCCTCCTGCAGCAAAAACGCTACCGAAGCTACCCAGTTGCTTGCCGCAAATTTCAGCGGATCATCAATTGTTCTGGAAAGCCTGCCATCAACATCCAAGAAAAACACCTCATCAAATGCCCTTTCGCAGGCTTTGCTGATGAAGACAACACCCTCCTCCTTGCTCCTGAACGCATCTGCGAGTTCGGCGGTCATAACAACTCCTGCCCTGGTTGCTGAATATCTGTCTGCAGCAGTCCTTAAAATTTGCTCAAGCTCACCAGCTTTCCTCCACATGGGAAAGTAAAGGATCTCCCCTCCCTTTGAGGATGCAATCTTCAGGTTCGCCCCACCAATGTCAATCCCCAAAGAACTCATCCAGCCTCCCCTCCCCGAACGAGAAGGTCTGATTGTCAAAACCGAGAGGATAGTTTTTTGCAGCAATGTGATGTGGCGGATAGAAGTGGCCGAGATGTGTCAGCACAATTTTTCTCGCATTCAGCTTTTTACCCAGGGTTAACGCCTCTTTTGCGTTCATGTGCTTCCTGAATCTTCCGGTTGGGGCGAGGGCCTCAACAATGAAAAGATCTGGATTCTGCATCTCTCCGATGCTCCTTTCCGGAATGTGGATGTTGGTGTCCCCGCTGATAACAACACTGTATCCCTTCCACTCAACTTTAACTCCAAGAGAGTAAACAGGTGGGTGGTTCACCTCAAAAAGCGTGAAATCCATGCCGGCGATGCTAAAGGGCTGGTAGGGCTCAACTTCAAGCGGTTTGTACTTGAGAAACCTCATAAAATCTCCGATGTCGTCATGAACCTGAGGGGCTGAATAGACCTTCACGTTGTCCTGCACCCTGTAGAATTCCCCGAACCCTCCGAAATGGTCGAAGTGGCAGTGCGTCCATATAACAGCATCCACCTTCTCAACTCTGTTGTCGAGCAACTGTCTTCTAAGATCTGGAGAGGTATCGACAAGCACGGTTTTGCCGTTGTTCTGGATCATCACAGAAAACCTTCTCCTCTCCCAGCCCCTCCTTCTGGCATCCTCACAGGTTCTGCAGTGACAGTTTATAATCGGCGTGCCGGGAGAGTCACCTGTGCCAAGCAGAGTTACTATCATCTCAGTATGAGGTTTTCAGTTTCAGCCTTTCCTTTACATCCCTAACTGCCTCAAGCAGATCTGCCTGCTCAATGAACTTCCTGCCCTCAAGCAGCGCCTTCAGCACAGCTTCCCTGACAACGAGTTTGATGTCTGCCCCCGTAAACCCCTCAGTCTCCTTAACAAGCTCGTCGATATCGAATTTACCATCGATTTTCTCCAGAAATATCTTGAAGATCCTCTTTCTTATAGCCTCTGCCGGCTCGGGGAACTCTATGACCTTGTCGAACCTCCTCCACACTGCAGGGTCGAGCAAGCTTGGATGGTTGGTTGCAGCGATGAGCAAGACGCCATCCTCAACGAGGTTGATCTCGTCAATCGACTTGAGGAGAGTGTTAACGGCCCTCTTTATTGCAGCATGCTCATCACTCGTCCTCATCTTTGCGACGTAGTCAAATTCGTCAATGAAGAGTATGCACGGATTGAGCTTCCTTGCAATTTCAAAGACCTTCTCTATGTTTTTTGATGTCTCTCCGAGGTACTGGCTCGTTATCATCGATAGCTTTACCTCGAGCAGTGGAAGGTAGAGCTTTTTGCTCAAGGCCCTTGCAGTAGTCGTCTTGCCGGTGCCGGGCGGGCCTATAAAGAGGAGCTTTCCTATATCCGACAATCCTATTTTTCTTAAGAATTCCCTCTCCTCAATCGCCACCTCGATCTTCCTAACTTCTTCAAGCTGCTCGTCGCTCAATGCCACATCCCTGAAGTCAACCGGAATTTCTTCGGGTGACAGCACTCTAACGAGGCTGAGCATCTCCTTCGTTTCTTCCTTCTTCTCCAGCTCCTCAAGCACACTCTTCAGCCACTCTCTGTCCCCATGCTTTGGCAGGTTGGCCTTTCTCGCTTCCTCGTAGGACACCTCCAAGGAGTCGTAGTTCTGGTAGTAGTAGGCCAGAACCGGATTTTTTCGGATAACGTCAACACCTTTGGATGCCATCCACTTCACTGCGAGATCAAATGACGTCAAGACATACTGCTTGGAGAAAGAGTTTAGATCCACAAACGGTAATTTCTGCTCCACCTTTCCAGCATACTTCGCTGCAATGTCGGTTCTTATCACCACTGGGCGCTTTATCCCCCCTCTGCTGTAAAGGAGCTTTCTTATCTCCTTTGGAATATCATCTTCAGTAAGCTCCTCATACCTGTTAAACAGTTCCGCCGTGAGCAGCAATTCAACCAGCTTTACAGCACTCATCTGGGACACTTCGTACAAATCGCCACAACGGGATTTAAGTTTTTTGCAAAATCGAAAAGATTATTTGCCTGCCATAAATGGTGATGATATGAAGTTTGGTATCGAGTTTGTACCAGATATGAAGTACTACGAGCTTGAGTACTATGTGAAACTCGCTGAGGACAGCGGTTTTGACCACACGTGGATTACGGACCACTACAACAACAGGAACGTCTATTCGATGCTGACAATACTGGCCCTGAAAACCAGAACTATAAAGCTTGGCCCTGGTGTGACCAATCCGTACCACATCAGCCCCGCTCTGACTGCTTCAGCAATTGCAACAATAAACGAGATCAGCGGTGGTAGAGCAGTTCTCGGAATTGGTGCGGGTGATAAGGTAACCTTTGAGAGGATCGGCATTAGCTGGGAAAAGCCGCTGAAGAGAATGAGGGAGTCGGTGGAGATAATCAGAGACCTCATAGCTGGTAAGGCTGTAAAGTACGATGGTGAGATCTTCAAGTTCAACGGTGCGAAGCTTGGATTCAAGACTGGGGACATCCCCATCTACATAGGTGCTCAGGGTCCGAAGATGCTCAAGCTCGCAGCAGAGCTTGGAGATGGTGTTCTGATCAACGCATCCCACCCCAAGGACTTTGAAGTTGCAAAGGAGAACATCGATGCTGGGCTTGAGAAGGCTGGCAAGAGCAGGGATGCTTTCGATACTGTAGCCTACGCCTCAATGAGTGTTGACAAGGATAGAGACAAGGCAAGAAATGCAGCAAGAATTGTTGTGGCCTTCATTGTAGCCGGAAGCCCACCGACAGTGCTTGAGAGGCATGGACTGAGTGAGGATGCTGTTAATGCTGTCAGGGAAGCGTTAAACAACGCCTTCACCAAGGGAGACTGGGGTGGAGTTGCTAAGAGCGTTACAGATGAGATGATCGACATATTCTCGATCAGCGGAACCCCGGATGACGTTGTCGAGAGGATCAACGAGCTTTCAAAGGCAGGAGTTACTCAGGTTGTTGCTGGAAGTCCAATCGGCCCAGACAAGAAGAAGTCCATCAAGCTGATAGGTAAGGAGATTATTCCCAAATTCAGATAATTTTATTTAATTTTCTATTTTTGCTTACAGACGCTTGTTGATAAACTGGTGATGAGTGGCAGTGTAGTGGTCCAAGGTTAGAACTTTCCAAATAGGGCGAAACCAATAAATAGAATCCTCAAAAAATAGGGTTATGGATGCACAGCAA
>CBEUCM010000042.1:0-17275 GCA_965541645.1 uncultured Archaeoglobaceae archaeon
TTTGAGTGCGGGAGGTGGTTGTTTGAGGAGTGAAATTATTTCGGGATATCACACTCACGCTCAATTTCCCGTTCAAGTTAAAGGTCAGTGTATCTCTGACGTGCAAGTTGTAATGTATAGCGATGTTATGGAAGAATACGTTTGGTGGAAGAATCGGGTTATAGGCGGTCGGATTTGCTGAGTTTTTTAGGTCTTTGGTAACCCTCTTTTTTAAGATAACATCAAACTTCATCCTCGATTCCAAGCTCCTCTTTCAACTCTTCAAGAGAGATCGTTTCGAGTTCTCCTCTCTCGTAAGCTTCAATATCTCTCCTAATTTCCTCCAGTTCCTCCTCGCTGAGTTTATCAAAAAGCTCCTCTTCTATTCTTCTAAGCCTTCTATCCATCTCCTCAAGCTTAAGCTTGATCTCCCGGAGGAGTTCAATAGCTTCAACAGTTTCGTCCATCATGTTAACTTCTCATGAGAGGGTAAAAAGGTTACTCGTAGAACCAAACTGCTCCGTGATCCAGCCAGAAAGGTGGGCTGGATTTTGAGCAGTTGAGGTTGAATAATCCGTTGAAGTTTGCTGGGAGTTCGATTTTATGCCGTGAGTGTCAGGACTTCTGCCTTGCAGTCTGTGTCGATGTGGGAGTTTTGAGGGGCTGTTGTAATTGCTTTGAGTTTTATGACGTAAGGTCTTACAAGTTTATGGTGAACTCGACTTTGCCAACAACTTGTGCAGTAAAACAACTGCTAAGCAGATCATCAGGATTGAGACAACAGTTAGTAAGGCAATGTCTGCTAAACCCAATCCCCCTCCAAGAGGCTTTGCTTTTTCTGCAGTGTCATGTTTCATTAGCAGAAATATCAATACAAGCAAAACTGCAAGTATCTTCACAACCCCATTTCTCAGGAAATTCTGTCCGGATTCTGTAAGTTCATAGTATATCCATTTACTGCCAGATGGGATCTTTCTTACAAGCCCCGCTCTTTCCAGCAAGGATAGGTGGTATAAAACGGTTGGAACGGATAAATTCAACAATTTCGACAATTCTGACGCTGTAAATCTTCTTTCACCCAGATACTTTAGAATTCTGACACGTGATGGGCTTGAAAACACCTTAATCAACAACATTTTTCTTGGATTAGCAAACAACATAGTATAAAAAATTTGCGAAAACCTTAGACGTTTCTCTAAGGATTTCGTCACGTTTTTGATCTGCTTGTGTTATGTTATCATCATGTTAGGGAGAGTTTGGGCAGTGTTGTTTGTTATAGCGATTGGTACCGTAAACGCCTATGAATACTCAATAACCTTTGTGGAAGACTACGAGCACAGCTCTGATCCTTGGCCATGCAGTGTAAGTGATCTCACACCTTGGGGAACCTTAGAGGTAAATGTTGTGGAAAAATGGCTCGGAGACAAAGCTGGATGGTACAAGGTCTTCCGCCATAAAGATGACTATGTTGAGAAGGAGGATTTTGGTATAAGTGATGACGGATATGAGGGGTTGGACGAAGCAGATTTCCATCTCCACTTCGGGCACGGCTATAACCTACCTATTTGGGGGACTTTTCTGGCATTATGGGACTGGTCTCCCTGTTCCGGCGGTCTTACGGTCCATCCATCTGACGTTACCAAAAAATGGGACAAGGATAATGAGTGGGTGTTTCTGCACAGTTGCAATGTGTTGAGCGACGTTCAGGCGTGGGGAAGCGCTCTGAAGTATTCCCATATGATTATGGGCTTCTCCACTACGACATATACGAGCACCGATCTGCTTGAGAGGTTTTTCAAAGCGGCAATAGATTGGGACTGGGATTTATATTGGGCGTATTATCACGCAACTACGGAAACATACAAAGGGTATGATAGCACGATAAAAGCGGTAATCATAGCGGACAACTCTGACCAGCTTTACAACGATCACCTGTGGGGCCAAGGAACTGTGGAGCCGGACGAGTATCCAGATGACAATGAAGTGGTATATCGGGAATGGGTTTGTTCTGGAGGTGAGTAAAATGGCGAATTTTAAAGTGATAACCCTGGTACTACTAACAGTAGCAGTTGGTCTAGTTTTACATTCGTGGCTTGGCAATTCCAATGAGCTTGTACCGACACCGCTGGGTAGTGGTACGGAAGTAGTCCTAAAAACCGAACTCCCAAAAATTGAATTCGCCACAGTGTACGTGATAACAGATGTGGAGAGGACACTGATTCCACCAAAGAAGGATCTCAAGGATTTTAAAAGTGTACCAAGCGAGAGTGAGGCGATCAGGATCCTCAATTTATCTGGCAAATACGATGGTCTTGTGTTAAAAAGCATACAGACTATAACAACCAAGGTCGTGAACACGGAGACTGGAGAAATCGTAAGAGAGAAGCCAGAATTCGTGAGTATAATTTACGGCAGGGAAATTAGCGGCATTCCTGTTGTTGGTTCAGCGGCTGATGGCATAGTTGCAGCGGTAGCAGATAACGAGGTCATATACATGTCAAAGCTGTGGCGGGAAGTTAAGGAGGTTGGCAAAAAACAGGTAATTCCAGCCGAAACTGCATTTGCAAAACTCAAGAAGGGAGAGTTACTTAACAGGCCCATTTATGCTGGCAATAAGCTCGAAGTTAGAGAGGTGAAACTTGCCTATTATGCAGGAAGTGAGAAACAGAAATACTACAAAATCGTCTGGTTGTTCAAGTGCGTGGATGACAGAGGTAATTGGGTGGACGTGATCGTTGATGCAGAGTAACATGCTCGAAGCGTTGCTGAGAAACATACTTTTCCACCTTTTTATTGCTAAACCATTCGACCCCCTGCAACTATCTTTTTTGGTAATGTGTATTGCAGCATCAGTGTACATTGTAAAAAGAAAAGGTGTGCTGAGGATTTTTGGAATTGTTCTCTTAATTGCGTCTCTGATCGTAATTGCCGTAAGAGTTCTGGTTGTTCTATATCTGGCAGTCCAGTGTTGTTAGATTGGCCAAAACTAACGGGGTAAATCGACCTGAACAAAACTTTATTTACATTTTGCACGTCTCAGCATTAATGGACGAAATGGTTGTGAGGAGCAAAGATATCGTGGGCTTGGTTCACGGCAGATCATCGATATCCGAATTCAGCTTTGCAGTAAACCCCTCCTGCATTCCAAAGTTTGGGGAGTACGTTGTTGCGCTGAACAGGGATGGGGAGGAGGTAATAGGCATTGTCAGAGAGATTTCGAACTTCAACCGCATGATTCTCGATGAGGGGTTCAGCTTCGACTACCTGTTGAAGAACATGGACTTCTCAAGAAAGCTGCTGGAAAGGAACGACGTTGTGATCGCCAATGCAACGGTTGTGGGTGTTGTGAAGGATGGAGAGGTTTATCCGAACAGAACACCAATCAAGCCCAACTCGGAGGTCAGGCTTGCAAGCAGCGAAGCTCTTGCAGAACTTTTTGAGTGTGAAAATGGAGTTGAAATCGGAAGGATGATTGCAAGACCCGATGTTACGGTATCTCTTGACGTTAAGCAGCTCGTGCTCCGACACTTTGCGATCCTTTCCGTGACAGGCGGTGGGAAATCTAATACGGTCGCTGTTCTTGTTAACGACATAGTAAGGAAACTTGGCGGCACAGTTGTGCTGATCGATCCGCATGGGGAGTATGTGGGATACACGTTTGAGGATGGAAGTGAGATGAAGAAGAATGTAGTTCCGGCGGGAATAAGGCCGGAGAGACTGGAACCGTGGGAGTTTGCGTCTCTTGTTGGGATAGACAGGGAGAAGGCAGCAGTGCAGAGAATGCACATGGAGCGCATTTTCACAACTGTGCGAAAGGAGGGGAAAAGCGGTAGAGAGTTTGTGGAGAGAGTCCTCGATCTTGCAGAGGAGTGGATAAACCTCGCAACGATGAAGGGTGAGGCTGAGTACTACGATATCGGTGGGGTTAAGAGGGTGACTGCCTTAGACAGGCAGGATCTAAACGCATTGTGCAGGATAAAGGAGTACGTATCATCATTTTTCAGGAGATATGAGGATCTTTTAAGTCAGAACGACATGCTGGCAAACATAAAACCCGGCTATTTGAATGTTGTAAACCTGAGCGGCTTTGATGAGGGGCAGATGAGGGTTGTTGTGGCCTACCTTCTTAGAAATCTTCTAATCGGTAGGATAAACTGCGTGAGAGGAAGGAAGGGATGGGAAAAAGTATGTCCGGCTGTAAAAAAGCCGCTGCTTGTTGTATTTGAAGAGGGACACATCTTCGCCCCCAAAGGGGCGAGCAACGACGTTGTGATGTGGATGGGGAGGATAGCGAGGGAAGGAAGGAAGTTCGGAATAGGGCTTGGTATCGTAAGTCAGAGGCCGAAAAGGCTGAACGATGATGTTTTAAGCCAGTGCAACACCAAGATAGTACTCAGAATTACCGAACCGAATGATCAGAGGTACGTTCAGCAGGCAAGCGAGCAGATAAGTGAAGACTTGCTCTCCGACATTGCCTCGCTGGGCGTTGGTGAGGCGGTAATTGTGGGGCCGGCGGTTAAGTTGCCGGTGGCGGTAAAGATAAGAAAGTTTGCTGGCAGCTACGGTGGGAGGGATATTGACGTTGTGGGAGAGTGGATGCAGGAGGAGGACAGAGTCATCACTCTTGAGGATCTGGCGGTATAGGATGAGGGGCCCGAGGTATGAGGTTTGCCCACCTTGCTGATATCCATCTTGGATATGAGCAGTACAACCAGCTCTGGAGAGCTGAGGACTTTGCAAAAGCCTTTAGGCTTGCTGTAGAGAGATCGCTGGAGGAGAATGTGGATTTTGCCATAATTGCCGGCGATCTGTTCCACCGAAGCCTTCCGAATCCCAGAACGATAAAGGACGCCATAGACACCCTCTCCCTCTTCAAGAAGGAAGGCATTCCCGTGTTTGCTGTGGAGGGAAACCATGACAAGACATCCAGGGACATCTCAGCCTACCATCTTCTTGAGTCCCTCGGCTTGCTTCATGTATTGGGCCTGAGGAAGAATCCAGTTGATGGAGAGTATGTCAGAAGCGTTAGGATTCAGAATGTGTACCTTGTTAAGGGTGTGTATGAGGACGTGGAGATACTTGGGGACAGGCACAGAAGCAAGTGGCAGCTTGAAAAGGTTCTGCCTATTTTAAAACCTGAGAGTGATAAGAGTGTGCTGGTTCTCCATCAAGCTGTGAAGGAGGTTGTGGACATTGAGCTGGACATGGCCTTTGATGTAACTCTAAGCGAACTTCCGGAAGCCAGCTACTACGCCTTTGGACACATACATCTGCCGAGGATCTACGAGCTTGGTGACAGATTTCTCGTTTACCCCGGCTCATTGGAGAGGTACGATCTGAGGGAGGCTTCCTACAAAATTTTTCACGGATCTGAGAGAGTCGTTAAAGGGGTGAGCAAGGGGTTTGTGGTAGTAGATGGATTTAAGCCGAAGTTCATCGAAATTGAGACCAGAGATCTGTACGATGTCAGCATAGAGGCTGAGGATCTTAAGGAGCTTGAGAGGAAGTTCATGGAGGTGTTGAAGGGCGTGAACAGGGAGGGAATTTTGATTGCAAAGCTAAAATGCCCGCACACTCCAGATCTGAAGAAGTTAAGCGAGGTGGCACAGAAAAATGCAAAGTATGCTGAACTCAGGTTTGAGAGGGTTGTTGAGAAGGTAGAGGAGGTTGTAATCCAATCTGAAAACGAGTTCTTCACGGATTTCGAGCTTAAACTGCTTGAGCTGCTTAAAGACGACGTTGATGAAGTGTACGGCTTTGTGAAGGAGCACTTCGAGCTTGATGGAAAGAAGGAGGAGAAAGCTGAGGAGAAAACTGAAACTGAAAGTGAACCTGAACCTGCTGGAACTGCAGAAGTTGAAACTGAAGAAGTTGAAACCGAAACTGAAGTTAAAGCTAAAACTGAAGCTAAGAGAAAAACAGCGAAAACACTTCTTGATTTCTTCGGAGGTGAGTGATCTGATCTTGCTCAGAGAGGTGCAGATCAGGAACTTCAGATCCCATGTGGATTCGAAGGTTGTTTTTGATACCGGAATAAACCTGATTGCAGGTAGAAATGGTGCCGGGAAGAGTTCGATACTTGAGGCGATTCTCGTCGCCCTTTATGGCCCAAAACCAACGGGAATCAGAAAAGACGAGCTTGTAAGGCTCAATTCATCGGGATACTCGATCACTCTCAAGCTGCAGGTAAATGGTGAGGAAATAACCATAAAGAGGAGCAGCAATGCCGATTCATTTTTAAAAGGGAAGGAGACGGTTGAGGGGGACAACAGGGTTAGCCAGTGGGTTGAAAAGCACATCTGCCCGGCGCACATCTTCACGGGTGCGATATACGTGAGGCAGGGGGAGATTGATGCGATAGTTAGGGATGACGAGGGCAGGGAGAGGGTAATCAGGAGGATAACGAGAATTGATGATTACGAGAATGCGTGGAAGAATCTTGGAACTGTTATAAAGATGTTCGAGAAGGAGAAGGAAGGTTTTAGAGCATTTTTAAGCCAGAAAGATGAGATACTCAGGCAGAGAGATGAGAAGAGAAAGAAACTTGAGGAAACGAAGGTGTTGATAGTTGAAGGGAGGGGAAAGGTTGCAAAAATCGAGAGAGTAGTTGCTGAACTTGAGAAGAGGCTCAAAGAGCTGGATGAAAGGAAAAAGAAGATCGACGAGCTTGGAAGGAAACTTGACAGAGTTCAGGGGGATTTACGATCATTGGAGGGGAAGAGGAAGCTGCTCGAAAAGCAAAGGGATGAGGCTGTGGAAAAGCTGTCCCAGCTTAAGAAGGACGTGGTTGAGCTGAAAAATGTTGAGGGGAAAGCAAAGGAGTATGTAAAGCTTGAAGGGCTGTACACAGAGGTCTCGACGTCGCTTAAGGAGGCTGAGCAGAGAGTTGCAAATGCTGAGAAGGAGATGGTGAAAATAAAGACCGAGCTTGAGAAGCTTTCGGAAGATGCGGAGAAGCTTGAGAAAATTAGAAAGGAAATAGAAAACGTCAAGCAGGAAATTGGCAAAATCGAAGAAGATTTCAGGCTCTGGGAGTCTCTGAGGGCAAAGGTTGAGCGTGCAAGGGAGATAGAGAGCAAGCTTGAGAGAGAGGGATACACTCCCGAAAAGGTGGAGAAGCTGCATAAAGCATTGCAGAAGGCTGCTGAGGAGCAAAGACATCTTCAGGAAGCTTTCAAAAAGCTTGCAGCAAAGAAGGCTTCGCTGACCACGAGGGGGAAGCAGCTTCAGAAGGCCGTTGAAGAGCTCAAGCAGGCTGAAGGAAGCTGTCCAACCTGCGGGAGAGAGCTTGACGATGTGCAGAGAAGGGAGATTCTTGAGAAATACAGGGAGGAGATTGCCCGGATCAAGAAGGAGCTGGAGAAGCTGAGGGAAGTGGAGAGGAAGCTTGAGGATAAGAGGGCAATTGTCGAAAAAGCGATGAGCAAGCAGGAAAAGATCCTCAGGTACAGGCAGCTTGTTGAAGAGCTGAAAAGGCTGAAGGAGGAGCTTGGCAGAAGTGATGTGGCAAAACTTGAGAGCATAAGCAGAGAGTACGAAAGGCTGAGAGACAAGCTGGAGCGGTTGAGGGGGCAGGAGAAAATCCTTAAAGGGTCGCTGGATAAGATTGATGCTCTCAGGAAGCGGATGGCCGAGGTTAGGCAAATTCTGGAGGATGAGAAAGAAAAGAGGGATCAGATACTGGCTCAGGTACAGCAGTTTGGTGGTCTGGATGGGCTTCGTGAGAGGATGAACTCTCTGAAAGGATACTACGAGAGATGGCTTGGTTTGAGAGACTCGGAAGAGAGGATGAGGAAGAAGGAAGAGGAGCTGCAGAGAATTGAGAGGGAGTTGAGCGACATTGAGAGGGAGATGGAGGAAAAGAGGAGGGAAGTGGATGCGGTTGTCAGCGATCTGGAGAAAGCTAAGAAAGACTACAGCGAGGAGGAGCATGAGAGGATAAGATCGGAGTTTGTGGACAGATCGAAGGAAGTTGAGGCCCTGAAAAGCAGGGTCAAGATGATGGAGGTGAGTATTGGGCAGATTGAGAGGGACCTCTCCTACCTGGAGGAGCAGATCTCGATGCTGAAGGACTACGAGAGAAAGCTGGAGATCATAGAGAAGAGGATAATTCCGGAACTGACGAGAATCAGGGAGAAGTTCAGGAAGTACAAGAACATTGTTGCTGAGGCTGCAATGAAGGAGGTTGAGAGCTACGCCAGTGAAATATTCGAAGAGCTTACGGAAGGGAAGTACTCTGGGATAAAGCTGAAGAAGGTGACGGAGAAGGGAAAGGAGAGGCTGAGGGTTTTTGTTCTCTACCAAGGCGAGGAGAGGGACATCGCCTTTTTGAGTGGGGGAGAGATGATTGCTCTCGGCTTAGCTTTCAGATTAGCCCTGTCCATGTTCATGATAAAGGGTAGGATTCCTCTGTTGATTCTCGACGAGCCAACACCCTACCTTGATGAAGAGAGGAGGAGGAAGCTTGTTGATATCACAACGAACTACCTCAGGAAGATTCCTCAGGTTGTGATAGTCTCTCACGATGATGAGCTGAAAGATGCTGCTGACAGAGTTATTTTTGTTGATTTCCATTCCGGCACGTCGAGGGTTGGGTATGTGGAGACTCAGTGATGAGCTGTTTGAGGAGTTTGAGAGCACGCTTGAATCCAGCTACAGGGATGTTGTGGAGATTGCGGAGAGCATAAAGCACAGATGGCTGGAACTGCCCGAGCAGCAGCCATGCGAGGCGTGTGGGGTGGATGGGAGCAGAGGCGTTGAGAGGCTGAGCGGGATCGTTTTCTACATAATCTCAGCCGCCTCGGTTGGCAGCGATGTGAGGGAGATTCATGAGATCACAACTCTGAAGCCGCACATGCACATCGATGAGAGGGTAAGGCTGCACATGCACACCAGCGAGTACCGGCTGGGCAGTTTAGCAGATGAAGAAATCGTGCTGATGGACGGGACGCTGAGGGGAGCAATAATCAGACCCCCAGCGTACATAGACAGGGAGATGTACTCGCAGCTTTCGCAGATCTACAATCTGGATGATCTCATAGGTGATTTCGTGATGGTCCTTGAGGGTTGGTACAAGGAGATGGCGGAGGATGTGAGAGCTGGAAGGGCCAGAAAGAACTACCTGCTCACGAGGACGGAGTACTTTGACAGAATAGAGATGGGGTGCAGGAAGGGAGAGGGCAGTGATAAGGACAACCTGATGATCCTGCTTGAGTACATCGAGTATCTGCACGCCCTCGACAAGCTGCTTGAAAAGCAGCCTATCTTTGTGGCAAAGAGCTTCTACACCAACGAGTTTACGAGGAACTCTGCGATAACAGACTCGGCAGTTCTGGACTACCTCGCAAGGCAGCAGTTTGGGGAGGAAAAAGCAGGTTATATTCCATTCAAGCCAAAGCTTGAAAAGTCGCTGCCGTGGTATGCCAGAAGGTTCAGGAGTGTTGATAAAGCTGAGATCTACGGGGCCTTTGTGAGGTTTGCCGACTCTGCAAGCATATACATGATCGAGACCACAAAACCCGTTGACGACGAGCTTGTGGCGAAGCTTTGCAGCCTCGAAGGTGATGGCTACCTAATACCCCTAATCCACGCCCACAGGCAGGCTGAGATAAAGAGGAAGGAGCTGAGGGGGATAATGAGCGCCATGCTCAATGCCCTCGATCCAAAGTACTCCTTCCTGCTGAAGAGGGGTAGAGATCCCCTGGGTTAGCTTTAGTTCTTCTTAACTTTAAAGTGTATACAGTAGATCTGCCTTACTGTTGGACTGTTGGCATAAAGTTGGTGAGTAACATTTTTATTTTTACGTGGAAAGGTGACATAATAGATGAGGCCATTAAACTTCTCCGCAGAATCGAGAATAAGCTTGAAGAAATGGATGAAAGGCTAAAAAGGATCGAGAGGGAGCTTTTTGATGAGCTGAGTGAACAGGAACTGAGAGAACTTGAAGAGGATCTCAAAGCCTATAAAGAGGGAAAACTGGAGCTGGTCGATCTTGAAGAAGTCGAAAGAAGACTTGTTTAGAGTTAAACTCAGCAGAAGAGTTGAGGAGTTCCTTGAAAGCTTATCAAAAAAGGTAGAATACTGAAAGCTCTACGCAAGTTAGGTAATCCGCTCACAGCGGGTGCAGAGAAGGTTGAAGGAACGGAGTTTCACAAAATTAGGGTTGGCAAGTTAAGGGTCATCTTCTACATTGACTGGGGCAATAGAATTGTGGCAGTTTTTAGAATCGACAGGCGGGAAAGGATTTATGATAGGATATAATGTTGTGCAGTCCATAACCGCACATCATATAAACTCCCGAGACGACTCTCATCATGCTCCCGGATGTTCAGATTCTTCGCCCCGAAGTACCAATTGGGCTTAGCAGGGTGGGTGCGACCGGAATTAAAAAGCTCGTGGAGGTTAGGAGGGAGGGTAAGAGACCCATAATCCTCATCTCGTCCTTTGACGTTTTTGTGGATCTTCCCGCTCATCTTAAAGGTGTTAATCTCAGCAGGAACTTTGAGGTGATAGACGAGGTAATTGAAACCCTTACAGCGAGGCCGATAGAGAACATAGAGGATCTGGTCGTTGAGGTGGCCAAGCATCTGCTGGACAGGCATGAATACGCAACTAAAGCGGAAGCTAAAATGGCCGCCGAGCTGATAATGAGGAAAAGGACGCCAAAAACAGGTCAGCGGACGCAGGAGGTTGTGAAGATCTTCGGTGAGGCAACAATATCGAGGGATGGCAGGAGCCTCGTCTTTGTTGGTGTGGAGGTTACGGGAATTACAGTTTGCCCCTGTGCGCAGGAACTTGTGAGGGCGAGGGCTGCTGAGAGGTTGGCGGAGATGGGGATTGAAAGCGAGATGGTCCAGAAAATACTGGATGTCGTGCCTGTAGCCTCCCACAATCAGCGTGGGAGGGCCACGCTGAAAGTTCAGGTTACCGACAGCTTTAAGGTGCCGATAGCCAAGCTGATTGATATTGCAAAAGCATCCATGAGCTACGAGACCTACGAGATCCTTAAGAGGGAAGATGAACTGGAGGTCGTTGAAGCTGCACACCGCAACACCAGGTTTGTGGAGGATGGGGTTAGAATAATGGCTGCAGAACTCCTCAGGGCCTTTCCTGATGCACCGGATGATGTTATCGCCTTTTTGAGGCAGGAGAATGAGGAGAGCATACACCAGCACAACGTTGTGGCTGAAAGGTATGCGACGATAGGAGAGCTGAGGAATGAAATCGATTCTGCTAATTCTTCTTGCTGCCACCCTGATTGAGATCTGTCCCAACCCCTACGGTAGTGATGGAGCGGAGTACGTGAAATTCAAATGCAACTCAGACTGCATTCTCACAGATGGTGAGGGAAAGATTGAGAGCAGTGCAGGAACGCACGTCGCAGCCAAAAATCCTGCAGAGTTCAGAGATCACTTCGGTGGGAAAGCTGACCTGCCTTTCTCTGACAATTTTGCCCTCTCGAACAGGGGAGAGGAGATATGCGTTGAGGACAACGTAAGCAGGGACTGCTTTTACTATGGCAGGGATATAACGATTCTCGATGACGGCATCATCTATTTCAGGAACGATGGGAGATGGGATTTCAGATACGAGGACTGGAGCAACTTTTCATGCGTTACAGACAATGTTAAGGGTAGAGTCATCCTCACACCCTCCGACTACACTCTGAGTGGTGACAACTGGAGCGTTGCCAGCTTTACATACTCCTCACCCTTCACACCCAAGGAACTCTTCGTTGACGCTTCCCCACCAAGCCTTCCGTGCAGGGAGCTTGAGATCCAGAATGCTCATTTTCTGGCTGCAAAATCCTACAGGAACTTCCACTACAAGTTTGCAGTAAACGGAGAGAGGGTTGTAATCACGACCGAGAACTGGATGTTTGCAAAGAAGGGCTACATCGTGGAGTTTGAGAGCAAAAAGATCTCGAAAGCCCTGTACAAACTCCTTGAGAACGACGCCAAGTACTCTGCTGAAAAGCCCACCTACTGCTCAAAATGGAAGGCTTTGAAAGGTAGTGGAGAGGAGTATAGGGAGTTCGCAGCGAACGTGACACTCTTCATCCTTCCCGACTGCAACCCTGTCCTTGACTTCGTTTCCTCAGCCAAACATCGCCTGTACATAATTGCACCCTACGTGAACCTGAAGTGGTACACCAAAGAGGGGCTGAGGGAGGCCATTCAAAAGGCCCTGAATAATGGGGCTGAAGTCAGAGTGGTGATGGATAGAAAGTATGCCTCATCAATCGAGGAGTTAAAGAGAATGGGTGCTGAGGTTGTACTTACAGACAAACTGCATGGAAAAGCTGTTGTTGCCGATGACAGAGTGCTTGTAACTTCTGCAAACATGAACATGTATGGCCTTAAGCTGAACAGAGAGGTTGGAGTAATCATCGACAGCTCGGACATTGCCGACTTCGTGGCTGAATCCTACGCTGTGCAGAGGTTCAGTGCACTCGACCTCCTCATTCCAGTTGCAGCCTTCCTGATATCCCTTGCAGCCTTCATGATTGCGAAAAGAGGATAAGCTTTAATTATCACCTATTCAAAAATTATCCTGAGGGGTGTTGAAATGGGACTGATGCTCGCCATAAAGAAGAGATTCGGATTCATACTGAAGCTGTTCTTCAAGAAGGACAAGATGAGGATAGGAATTTACGGCCCTCCGAATGCTGGCAAAACTACACTCGCCAACCGCATTCTCAGAGACTGGACTGGAGACATCATCGGCTCTCCGAGCGACATACCGCATGAAACCCGGAGGGCGAGGTTGAGGGAGGGTGTGAAGATAGAGGTTGACGGGAAGACTCTGACAATAGACATAGTCGATACTCCCGGTTTGGCCACAAAAATAGACTTTCAGGAGTTTCTAAAGTATGGTCTTGAAGAGGAAGAGGCGAGGAGAAGGGCAAAAGAGGCTACAGAGGGTGTTATTGAGGCGATAAAATGGCTGGACGACCTTGATGGTGTTTTGCTGGTGATGGACGCAACTGAAGATCCGTTCACGCAGGTCAACGTGACGATCGTGGGCAACATGGAGGCGAGGAAGCTTCCCCTGCTGATAGTTGCAAACAAGATAGATCTGCCCAACGCCTCTCCAGCGAGGATCAAGTCTGCCTTCCCCCAGCATCCCGTTGTGCCGATTTCCGCCCTTAAGGGGATAAATATCGATTCCCTCTACAAAGCAATGGCCGAGAGGTTCGGGTGATGGGTATGGAAGGTGTGCAGATGAATCTGATCTCGAAGGACATGCTTGAAAGGATGCCGTCGATGGAGAAGCTCCGGATGATCCTGGATAACGTTAAAGAAGGCAGAATAGTCGTTTTGGAGAGCGGTTTAACACCTGAAGAGGAGGCAAAGCTGATAGAGATGACGATGCTTGAGATAGACCATGACAAGTTCATCGGCATTGAGGTCGAATCCTATCCTGCAAGGGAAAAAACCTTTCTGTCAAAGCTCTTCGGCAGGAAGCAGGGTAGGCTGACGGTAATTGGCCCGGCCAACAGGCTTAAAACACTTGAAAAGCAGGAGGATGTGATCAAAGCCCTCGTGCAGATTTAAGTGGTTGTCATGGCCCATCGCTGTACAAAGTGCGGAAAGCTGTATCCAAGTGGGGACATGCGAGTGCTTAGCGGTTGTGAGTGCGGTAACAACAAGTTTCTCTATGTTCCGGACGAAAAGCGGGAGAGGGAGGAAATCGAGCAGGAAATAAAGAAGGAATTCACTCAGATGGGTATAGAGAGCGTGAGGATTCTCTCTCCTGGGAGGTACGAGATCAATCTGGAGAAGCTTCTTGAGGGTGAGGGGATAGTGATTGCCCTTCAGGAGGATGGGAGGTATGTGATCCACCTGCCGTCACTGCTGAAAAAGAGGAAACCCAAATCTTAAATAGAGTCCCGGTGACTTTGGTAGGATGAAACATAACATTCATGATGCTGAATTCTGGAAGAAAATTGTGGACAAGTCTCTCGCAGCCGTGTACATCCACGATGATAGGGGCAGGATTCTCTACGTTAATGATGTTGTTGAGAGGGCGACAGGCTATTCGAAGGAGGAAATTTACTCTCTTGATAGCGTTTTTGATCTTGCCCATCCCGATGACAGGGCGAGGTTGGTTGAGCTTTTGAAAAAACTGCCGGGAGAGGTGACCTTCTACGAGGCAAGGTACATCACAAAGGATGGCAGGGTTAGGTGGGTGTGGGGCTTCGCAACTGTGCTGCTTTACGAGGGCAAAAAGCTGTACATTGGAAACTGGATTGATGTTACGAGGGCAAAAAATCTGGAGCAGAAGCTGAAGGAAAGCGAGGAATTCTACAGAACGCTGGTGGAGGAATCCTTAACTCCCGTTTACCTCATCCAGGATGGGAAGATGGTTTATGTCAACAGGGCATTTGAGGAAATGACCGGCTACTCCAAGGATGAGATAATCGGAAAGAGCCCCTTCTTCCTGATTCACCCTGACGACAGGGAGATGGTCTATAGGAGGTATGTCGAGAGGGAGAGTGGCAGGAGAAAAACGATGGAGACCTACAGCTGGAGGATAATAACCAAGAGTGGGGAGGTCAGGTGGGTAACTGCCAGACCGGGAAGAATTACCCACAAAGGCAGACCGGCTGTTGCAGCAACGGTCATCGATACAACCGAGATCTACAGGCTGAACGAGGAGCTGAGAAGGAAGGGAGAATACTTGGCCTTCCTCAACAAGGTGCTGAGGCACGATATTGCCAACGCACTCGCTGCAATAAGTGGGGTGCTGGACATAATAAAGCACTCACCAGAGGACGTGGATAGGGTACTCCCCATCGCCATGAAAAGGGTCGATTACACCATGAAGCTGATAAAGAATGCGGGTATCCTTGAGAAGGCCATCGAAAGCCTGAAACCCGTCAACCTGGCTGAAGTTGTGAAGGAAGTTGTGGAGATGTACAGAGATGCGCCGATCGATGTGAAGCTTAAGGACGTTTTTGTTCGGGCAAATGAGGCGTTGGTGACTGCAATTCAGAACATCCTGCACAACGCAATTGTGCACGGCCATGATGGCAGCGAGAACTTCAGAATTACAGTGGAGGTTGATGAAGATGGAGAGTTCGGAGTTGTGAGAATCTCGGACACGGGAAGGGGCATTCCAGATGATATAAAGGAGAGGGTCTTTGAAGAGGGGTTCACGACAGGAGAGGGAACAGGACTGGGGCTGTTTATCGTCAAAAAAATTGTTGAGATGTACGATGGCCGGATAGAGGTTAGGGACAACGTCCCGAAGGGGACGGTGTTTGAAATAAAAATACCTAAGGGAGGCTGAGGGCCTGTGTTGGGCACACCTTAACGCAGGCTCCACAGTGAACGCACTTCTCTGCCTCGACTACGACCTTCTTCTCTTCATTGAAGTTCAGAGCTTCCGTTGGGCATATGCTTGTGCACGCCCCACAGTGAACGCACTTCTCGTCATCCTTCTGTATGGCCTCGATAACCTCCACAACCTCAACGCCCTCAGCGGTTAGAAGCTCCTCAACCTTCTTTGCCTTCTCATCCTCAACTTCAATCAGGATCTCTCCCCTTCTGGCCCCAACCTCTGCACGCAGAATGTTTATCAATGCACCTGTTTCAAGGGTTGTTTTGGACAGTACGGGTTTTGTAACGGTCTTTGAGTCGAACCTCAGTATCATCTTCATGGTATCACCTCGCAATTAGCTTGCTGAGGTCCTCGCTTGTCACGATCCCCAGCACCCTCCTCCTGGAGTCAACAACTGGCAGTGCGGAGATGTCGTTCTGCTCCATCTTTCTTGCTGCAACCTCAATGGGCTCTTCTGGGTGGGTCACAATAACTCTCCTCGTCATTATCTCCTCAACGCTCCCCTTCTTCCCGGCAGCAACGGCCTTTGCTATGTCCCAAGAGGTTATTATTCCCACAAGCTTCTCATTGTCAACAACGGGAAGGTGGTTCAACCCCTTCTCGATCATAAGCTTTGCCGCTTCCTCTATGGTTGTTTCCGGGGAGATCGTGTGGGCCTTTGTCATCACACTCTTCACGACCTTGATCTCCCTCTGCCTCATCGGCTTCAGCACAGCCCTTTGCGGAATTCTGTCCACTGGACTTGTTAGGTAGAACTCCCCCCTCTCAATCTGCTTTTTGAGCTCTTTCATAATCTTTTCTGCCATGTAGAAGCTCGAGAGCGGAGAGACCCTCACTTCCTCACCGTTAATCTCAACCCTACCGCTGATCAGCTCCTCGTAAGTAACCTTCCTAACCACCGGCCTGTCCCTTCTCGGAACCCCGAAATCCAGAATTTTCGTCTCGATCTTGCTGTTCCTGATGGCCGTGAACCTTGCCATCTCGGCATCCAGAATAGGGATTGGAATGCCAATGCCTACAAACATCGTAGCCCCATAGCCTGGGAAGTAGGCTGCCTTCATATACCTTGCATCCATCTCCTTCAGATTCCCCTTGACCATGAGGGTGGCGTAGGGTGGGGAGTGCTGCGTACCCTCTCCAATCACGTAACCCTTCGCTCCACAGAGGAAGATTCTCGTTCCGACGCCAATGGTTCTGTACTCGGGATCGTTGTTGAGCGGTGAGATCTCTCCAGTACCTGCGAATGTCACATTCCCGAAGTTGGGAAGCAGAGTCCCCATGTACGTCCTCAAAATCCTGTTTGAGCTGTTCGTTGCTGCATTGTACCTCTGGTAGGCATTTCTCGGGTTGAGCATTATCGCCTGGTTCAGATCTTCCAGTGAAATTTCGGTGTGAATCTCCTTTCTCGGATAGCAATCAGTGCCGTAAGATGTGGCCTTGAGCTCAACCTCTTTGCCCTCAACAAGCTCCTCGATCACATGGCTCCCACCATAACCTTCCCTCGTTTCTGAAAGCTGGGTAACACCGAGAAAGGCATCCACAGCAGCTATGCCTGTGTAAGCCTCAACATCGTTCAGCCAAACTCTCTGCATCTTTATTGGCGGATCAGAATGACCGAAGTTGAAGAAGGCTCCGCTTGAGCACATCGCCCCGAAAGTGCCAGTTGTGACGACATCCACCTCCTTTGCTGCTCTCTCCGCACCAAGCTCCGCTACTATCTCCTTCATCTCGGCTGCGGTGACGACAACAACACTGCCCTCCCTGATCTTCTGGTTTATCTCCTCCACAGTTTTGACCATGGTCGTAACCAGCACTCCGGGTATATAAATATTTGTAATCGGAACGTGGTAAAAAATTACTAACAGTAATAAAAAGCTTAGGAAGTGCTATTTTTCAATGCCATAGAACTCGTACCATCCTCCCTTGCTACCGGGTTTCCTCCCCACGTACC
>CBEUCM010000043.1:0-17264 GCA_965541645.1 uncultured Archaeoglobaceae archaeon
AAAGGTTTCTGGCATCCCGTACGTAATGGATGCTTACAGAGAAGAGGCAGAGAGAATTTTAGAGGAATAGTAGGGAATTTGGCAGATCTAAAGTCATCCCAACATTTTTTTTAGGCTCTGTTTTATCAGACTTGGAATTGCATTACATGCCCCTCTCCAGCTAAATTTTCAACGACGACTCAGCTGAGTTCGCAAAAGACCAAAATTCGAAAAGTATAATGCATCGGAGAAGTGGAAAAGTGGGTTTAGGAAGATAAAGGGGATATATTTGGCTATCCATCGGGTGTGGCCAACCGATGAATGTACTTGTGAAGTCCAGCGTCAGTAGAGGAGACGTTGCAATATTGCTGCGGAAAGGAGAGGGACAGGAGGGTAAAAGGCGTTAAACCAAAACTCGCAATTGTCAGCTATATATAGACAAAAAAGCTCTCGAGGATGCGGAAAAACTTGGAATCGATGTTTACACTTTTTAGCGTTCTGCGATGCAGAGCGTGCATTTTGCTGGTTGCACATGCGCTGTGGCACAGTTTTTGCACATGCTCACAGGGGCAAAGGGTACTTCCGGTTTCATGGCTACAGCATTGACGAGAGAGTAAATGCTTATCGGCTCTGGGGCGAGAAGACAGGGCATATCAGCGAACTTCATCAGTGTTGCGAACTTTGTGGTGGTTACGCAGAAGGGGAAGGCGTGCGTCTCCCCTTCATTTAGCTTTGATCGCTCGTATTCGCTAAAGTCGGGTTCAAAGCCCCTCACCTTCCACCCCTTCTCTGCAAGTCGCTGTCCCCTGAAAACGAAGTCCAGAAGATCGTTGATGTGAAGTTCGTTCACAACATTGCGCCCGAACTGGTTCAGCATGATGTAGTTGTAGAACTTCTCCGTGAAGAGTTTCACGACCATCTCCGCAGTAAATCCCTCGTCCCACAGAAGTCTGTACAGAAGCAGTGATGACAGGGCTGTGGCAAAGTAGGATACGTCAAAAATCTGTTTTATGAATCCCTGATCGAGTGCTGAGATGAGATTTCTTTTCAGGAAAGAGAAATGGCTTCTCAGCAGCTCCATGTTCATTTCGTCTCTGCATATGTTGTAGTACTGCCACCCTATGTGGTGGCCAACATCCCCAACGTGCGTTGGGAGCATCACCACGTTTGCAATGTGAACATCGGGAAGTGACGATTTCACAACATCATACATTCTTTTCCTGTACAGCTCCATGTACTCAGCAGGATCGAAGGATGAGAAGCCGTAGGATCGCATTATTTCCACCTGCAGCTTGACAGGGTCCAGCAGCATCCTTCTCATCTGCTCCTTCTCGGCTTCAATAGCCCTTGAAAAATCTCCGGTTTTGCCGAATACCCTTAGGAAGGTGTTTCCGAATATGTAGGAGGTGTTCAGACCCCATGACTTTGCGGAAAGGATGGCCTTAAGGTGATCTCTGTCAACCTCTACTCTCTCTGCTATTTTAGCCAAAACGGAGAAGGTGGATCCTGGGATGGCGGCAAAATCCTTTGCAGATGTTACACCATAAAAACCGTTTGCCAGCCTCATGGCCTCCAGAGACAGGATGTCGTCACATTCGTCAATAGTGTTTGCAAAGATCTCAACAGACTCTCTGAAAGAGCTGTCGAGTTGGAAGAGGATCTCCATGACCACAGGGGTCTGCATCCACTCAAGAAAGGCAGACTCGAAGGGAGTTACACTCTCCGCAAGCTGGAGCAGAGTCTCGTAGTGGTTGATCACGCTCATTCTGTACAGGTTCAGCGCATACTCATTCTGCCCCTCCCTCGCTTTCATGTCTCTCACAGCACTTACGAATTCTTCGGCATGCTCGATCTTAAAGTCCTCAAACCTGTGTTTTTCTATCGTCTCCACGATTGTGCCCTGCAGTTTTAGAGCCTCTTCCACGAACTCCTTCATTTTGTCATCACCCTGTAAAGCGGTACGCTCAGACCCTCTTTAACTTCTTCGATTATATATGCACTTTCAAAGGCTATGCTGCTCCTCTCTATGGGGCCATAGAAGATGAAGTCGGAGAAGAGCTGGGCAACGGAGTCAACACTGCTGACGAGAATTCTGACGTCAAGCTCCTTTTTCAGGTAGTCTGCCATGTAGTAGGAAACGTTTGCCGGCCCACACCCTGCCGGGTAGTCGTATGCGGACTTTACAAGCAGGAGGGTTTCAATAACCTCTCCAAGACTCCTTATGTCGGTAGGCACGACGTCTATCATTATGTCTTTGATTCCCAGCTCCTTTGCCCTCTTTATCAGGTCAGGAAGGAGCATGAAGCGTCTTGATGGGGTTGTGTGGGAGGGATCGTAGCAGAACACAACGGCACTCTTAACTCCCGCCTCCTTTATGAGGCTCAGCTCCTCCCTCGTGTTTATGGTGTTTATGGAGTTGTATATGATCCTGTCAACAACGCCATGCTGTAATGCGTACTCAAGCCCCGCCACTCTGGACTCAACGTAGCCATCGAGGATGAAGGGCTTATCATAAACGTCGAGGATGAAGTCGAGATACCTTTTCATTGCCTCTCCGGTTTCTGCCACCACGTCAAGGGTTGACGGTATCCGGTACTCGTCGGAGAGTTCCTCCTGGCGGCTTATCAGCTCTTCAGCCCTCTCTCTGTCAAACACCCCCTTTTGAGGGTCGGACACGATAGAGTGGCGGGAGTAAAATATACTTCCTATCAGCAATGTACGGCTGAAGTCAAGTATCATAAATTTACTTGATTTCAAATAAAATAAATTTTACTGCTTCTCGGCCTCGATCTCCCTGTTGATCCTGTCCTCGATCTCCAGAAGAATCATCAGAATCGTGAAGTACAGATCCGCAAGCTTATCCTTATCCCACTCCGCATACTTCAGGATTATCTTGTCGAGTTTGCTCTGCAGCTTCCCCATTCTATAGAGGACATACAGCATGTCCTCAACGCTGTTGCTGAAGGTGAACTCCACACCTCTTTCCCTCTCAAAGAGCCAGGCCCTTCTGAGCGTCTCTCCTATGGTGCCGTAGTCTATCTGGAGGAAGTCCTTTCTGGTTCTGAAAAGCTCCTCAAGCTCGTACCTGTTTGGCAGTACGATACCATTTATTATCGCGGAAAGCTCGAAGATCCTCGTGAAGTATATGTAGAAAACGGGATTGAATATGTTACCGCTCTTTTTCAGGTTCTTGGCCCTCTCCACCAGATCCTCGTCGAACAGATTTCTAACTTCCTCCTCGAACTCCTTGATTTTCATCGTGTACTTACTTTCCGCAAAGGTGTTATAAATCTTGCCGGTGATAGGCACTGTGGATTTTAAAATTTACAGAAGGAGGTACGGACGAGGCTTCAGACCCCACCTCTCACTGCTAATTGACGATATCCCCTTCCACATCGATTCCTCGCCCGGAGAGGGCTACAACCTGATAACCCACGCCCACTCCGATCACCATGGACAGAGGAACGTGAGCAATGGAGGGGCTGTTGCGAGCACAGAAACTGCGAGAATTCTGGAAGTTGTAACCAAGGAGAGATTTGAGGGGCGGACGTTTGAAGTGGGTGACAAGCTGCACCTTTCCGGTGTGAAGGTAGAAACATATCCCACGTATCACATCCACGGCTCAGCGGCCTTCCATTTTGTGGACCACGACATTCTGGTTACGGGGGACGTGAAAGATTACAGGGATCTGCCAGAATGCAGCTTTCTGATCACCGAAGCGACCTACGGCCATCCAAAACATGTCTTTGAAGAGGAGATCGACAGGCTGGTAAAAGCAGCCTCTGCTGGAGCAGCGCTCGGGGCGTATCCGATAGGGAAGGCACAGAGAGTTGCGGAAATACTGCTGGAGAACGGTGTGGATTTTACAGCAGAGAGAAAGATAGCGGAAATATGCCGTGCTCTTGGAATCGAGCATGGGCATTCGGGAAGCAGAATAGTTTCTCCAAGGAGAGTGTATGAGTATGGAGGGTACATTTTGACGGCCCAAAACTTTTACAGATGTCCGAGGATAACTTTGAGCGATCATCTGGACTACAGGGGGATCGTTGAGATGGTCCACCACTGCAACCCTGAGATCATCATCTTCTACCATGGAAGGCCATCAAAACACCTGCTTGATGAGCTCGAGCGGGATGGATTTCGATGCCTAACCTTGAAAGATTTTGAAAAATATTAGGGAAAAATATTAGGTTGGGATGTGCTCAGGTGGCCTGACCGCTTTGAGCTTTATCGCCTCCTGCTCGCATCCAACAACGCACACTCCGCAGCCAAAGCACTTCTCCTCGTCAACCTTGGCAACGTCCTCTATCTGGATTGCATTGAAGTGACAGCGCTCCTCGCACATCCCACATGCTATGCAGAGATCCTCGTCAACGTAGGCAATGTAGCGACTCTTCTCAAGCATGCTCTCTATTGGGACATTCCCGTACTTTGCAGAGAGGAAGAACTCGCAGCAGTCACTGCAGCAGTTGCAGTTGACAGTAACTCTCTTGTCAACCACCTTCCCCGTGTTGGGCCATGTGTGCACAAGACCGTCCTCCTCGGCCCTTCTTATGATATCAAGAGCTTCATCAACCGTTATCTCTTTTCCGGAGCCTCTTGCCACCACGTACTCAGCCCCCCTCCCGAACTGTATGCAGTGCCACAGGGACATCTCGTCAGTGAACTTGCATCCATCTCCAGCCAAATGCGTGACGTTTCTGCAGGAGCATGGCACCACAGCGATTTTTTCCTGTGCTTTTATCATCTCCACTATGTTTTCCTGCGGTAGAACGTCTGGCAGATCTTTTATCGCTCCGTATGCAGGAACAACCCTCCACACTTTGAAGTTCGCCATGGACAGCAGCTGCCCCATTCTCGCGTGGGCTTCCCTCTCACCAAACTCCTTCCACAGCCTTGCAAACTCTGGGTCCCTCATGTGGACGGAGGCCATCGTTGCATCGTGGAGCTGGATGATATCTCTCGCAAAGCGGTAGTAGTTCCTGTTCTGAAAGTCCTTTGGGAAAACGACCCCCTTGAAAAACAGATCTTCCAGGATCTTTCTTACCTTCTCAACGTCCATTCCCAGCTTTTCTGCAACCTCTTCGGGAGAGCCTGGGAGTGAGGCGGCAACCTTCACCTCTTCCTCATTCATGAGGTACTCCAGAATTTTTCTCAGCCCTTCTGAGTCTGGAAAGCCCAGCCTCTGCATCAAAATTTCGTAGCTCATGAAAAACTTTAACGGAAGTTGTTATTTAAGTTAACGACTTGTCAAACGTTAGTTTGGTAATCCGCAGGTTATGATGGCAAAGTACGTAAACAAAAAGTATATATTATTGTAAACAAAACTGAATACATGCAGGAAGTGATTAGCATCAGGGTTCCTAAGAGGCTGAAGGAGAAGATGAGGAAGTACGACTTTAACTGGAAGGAATACTTGATAGAAGCTATAGAAGATAAGCTTAGGCAACTTGAGTCAGAGGACGTGCTGAGAGAAATAGATAAAATGAACGAGAAACTCGCACCATCCACCACGCCCAGTTGGAAGATGATAAGGGAGGACAGGGACAATGATAGTCGCTGACTCCAGTGTTTTTGCGAGTGTTATCGTCAAGGATGAGTTCTACGATGTCTGCAAGAGGGTCGTTACCTCGAAGAAGGCCACGGTCGATTTGGCCTACGCTGAAACTGCGAATGTGCTCTGGAAGCACGTGAAGATGGGCAGAATACCTCCCGAAGAGGTGGACAGGAGGGTTGAGTTGCTTAGGAAGCTGATCGGTACGTCAAGGGTGTTTAGGGTGGAGGAACTTATGACTGACGCTGTAGGGCTTGCCGTGGACAGCAACATAACCGTGTACGACGCCCTCTTCGTGGCATTGGCCGTAAAGCTGAACACCAAGCTAATCACGACTGATAGGAAGCTGGTGGAGGGGTTAAAGGGTACTAAACTCGAAACTTTCATGGAGCTTGTTGGGTGATTGCTGTCAACTCGAAAGTTGAACTGGCAGATTAGCCCAGAAGATTGAGAACCTCCTTGGCGAAATCCATCGTGCTGAGCTTTCCTCCAAGATCGGGTGTGGTTTTTCCACTCTCTATTGCCCTTTCAACAGCATCCTCTATCCTTCTTGCCTCCTCGATGAAGCCGAAGTGTCTCAGCATCATGCAGGCCGTGAGTATCATCGCAGTTGGATTCGCTATCCCCTTTCCAGCTATGTCAAAGGCAGCACCGTGAACGGGCTCAAATATCGCATTCTTCTCTCCAACATTGGCAGATGGAGCCAGGCCAAGCCCACCAACGAGTCCTGCGGCGAGATCCGACACGATGTCTCCGAACATGTTGGTAGTGACTATGACATCAAACCTGAAGGGGTCCATAACCAGATACATGCAGGCTGCATCGATGTAGTAGTCGTTGAACTCTATCTCCGGGTAGCTTTCGGCAACTTTTCTGCATGCATCCCTGAAAAGCCCGCAGGTCTTCTTCATGACGTTGGCCTTGTGCAAGGCTGTAACCTTCTTTCTGCCCTCCCTCTTTGCCAGCTCAAAGGCGTATCTGGCTATCCTCTCTGAAGCTTCTCTCGTTATCAGCCTGATTGCCTCAGCAACACCATCAAACTCAAACTCAAATCCGCGGTAGAGACATTCCGTGTTTTCCCTCACAATGACGATGTCCAGCCCGGGATACAGGCACTTTATACCCCTGATCGCCTTTGCCGGTCTGATGTTCGCGAAGGTCTTCAGCTCCTGCCTCAGCCTTACAATCACATCCGCTGCGGTCTCTCCGGCAGCACCAAACAAGACAGCATCACTGCTTTTGCAGGCTTCAAGCGTTTCATCCGGCAGGGCCTTGCCGTACTTCCTTTCTGCCTCATCCCCCGCATCGTAGAACTCGTAGTTGAAGGGGAGGTCGAAGCTCTGCAGGATGAGCATCGCTGCATCCATCACTTCCCTGCCGATACCATCCCCCGGAATTACTACGATCTTCTTCATGCCCTCTCCCTCAGGAGATCTCTTGCAAAGTTTACGAGGCCGCCCTTCTCCATGATCTCTTTCAGAAAGCCGGGCATCGGCACTATGCTGTACCTCTCGTTCTTGGTTTTGTTGATGATAACACCCTCATCGTAGTCTATTTCGATCTTATCACCGTCATCTATTCTGTCTGTGTCTTTGCACTCCACCACCCTGAGACCAATGTTCACAGCATTTCTGAAGAAGATCCTTGCAAAGGACTTCGCCACCACTGCTTCGATCCCTGTAGCTTTCAATGCCAGTGGAGCATGCTCCCTGCTGCTCCCACATCCGAAGTTCTCCCCGGCAACGACGAAGTCACCCGGCTTGACCTTTGAGGGGAACTCTGGCCTGATATTCTCAAAAACGTGCTTTGCAAGCTCTTCTGGATCATTTATAACTAAATACTTCCCCTGAATTATCACATCCGTGTCGATGTCATCCCCAAACTTCCACGCTCTGCCCATAGCCTAAGTCAGGGGAGAATTAAAAAAGGTTTCATATGAAGTGGCTCGGGCTCAGCAGAATGACAATCACAGCGGTCACAACACCTGCAAGCAGCATCCTCACACCGCTCACAACGACGTTGAACTTCGCAACCCTTCCCATAACAGCGCCGACAACAAACAGGCTGATGAAACCGAGGGATACTGCAATTATGAAAGCCTCATCTGGAGGCAGTAGGATGTAGGGGGCTATTGGTATCAACGCTGCGATTATCGGTGCAATTCCATGCACGATGGATGAGATGTAGGCCGCAAAGCGATGGGCCCTGTCAATCGAGCACTCACGGGAGCTTATAAGCAACGCCCTCTCCTTCTCATCCTTCATGATTTTCTGTTCTATCCTCTCCGCTTCAAAAGCGCCCCATGCACTTGAAATTCCCAATGCCAAGCCGGTTGCGAATCCTGCTGAGATCACAAGCTTTGAACTCGCCTCTCCGACCATGTGTGCACCGATTATCAGACCGAGAATGGTCAGGATACCGTCAAAAAAGCCAATAATGAAATAGCGGCGAGAGACCGACGTGATATCGGTCATCTCGCTGTACAAACAAAGGTTCTCCCTGAACCTCTTTATCCTTTTTATCATTGCAGCAGCTCCAGCACTTCCTCGACTTCCAACTTCATTTTGGAAATTTTCTTCTTGGCGCTGGAGTACTTCATCGGGTGGTACTCCCTATTTTTCGCCCTGTTTATTAAGGCTTCAAGCTCCGATTCGTCCAGAACCTCACTCAGAAATTTCTTGAACTCGTGCCTTCCAAGAACCTCCACGTCCTGCTTACCCTCAAACCGCAGGGAGTTAAAAATTGTGGCCTCATTTTTCCAGCATTTTTCGCACTCTGATATCAGTATTTTCCTCGTTTCGTTCTCGATCCAGAGCTTCTGAAACATTATGCCCCCACAATCACAGAAGCCTCCGAAAAGCTCATCTTGAACCTCGACCCCAGAGTGCGCAACGCCATCCAGTATTATCTTCCTCAAAGGCTCGATCAGCCTTATCATATCTCTACACTGGGACTATTTTTTTGACCTCTGGTATCTTGGCCCTCAGGTACCTCTCCACGAAAGTTGTGAGGGTTATCATTGACATCGGACATCCGCCGCAAGCTCCGAGGAGCTGGACCTTCACAGTTCCGGTTTCCTCATCAACATCAACAACAGCTATGTTTCCACCATCCCTCATAAGAGCGGGGCGGATATCCTTTTCCACAACCTCCTCTACTTTCTCTCTAAGCGACATGCATCTAATTCTTTCAGAGGCATAATAAATTTTTGGGTCTGCAACAAAGATTTAAAAAGATCTATCCCCACTATCGTTCATGCCTAAAACACGGATTCACACAACCATTTCCTCAGAAACTTACAGGAAGATTGAGGAACTCAAAAAGGAGCACAGAACTCTAAGCGCAGTGGTTGAAAAAGCAGTGGATCTTTTGTACAGGTCTGAGCAGGCGAAGGATGTCAGGGAGGAGGACCTTATGCTTCTCAGCTTCGTGAGAGACCTCAACTTCACCTTGTGTGCTAAGGATCACTACACTGCTCTGGCAGAGGGTGATGCAGATAGAGCTGTCAGAGAGAGCATGATAGAGATGGCTGTAAAGTACCTGTCAAAGAAGCCTATAAGCGATCTTAGCCTTGAAGATCTGCTCGAAAACATATGCAAACTCTGGAAAATCCTCAACAGGGCTGAGCATGCAGAAGTTGAGAGAGTGGGTAAAAAGCTGAATTTTGTGTTTTACCATGACATGCGCAGCTTAAGAGTTTCTCAGATCCACCTGAACCTCCTGAAGCACGTGTTTGATAAGTACTACACAGACAGATACAAAATGAGGGTTGATACCATGACTGTTAACGGGTTTTCAGTAGTTTTTGAGGCCATAGAGTAATCCATGAATTGCCCTTCTGACAAGTTCATTCATGTCCTCCCTTTTAACGATTCTTGGATTTCTGGATATGTGCTTTTCACTCAGGAAGATTCTGCTGACTATCTCCTCAGCATCTTCATCTGTTGCACCGACGTCTGAGAGAGTCAGTGGAAAGTTTAGATCCTCCAGCAATTTCCTGAATGCCACTCCTGCCATGTAGGCTGCATCTCTTAGGCTTAGTCCGTCAGTTCTCTCTCCCAGCAGCTCGGCTATCCGAGCGTGCTTCTGCAAGTCTGCAATGGCGTTGTACTGCAGTACGTAGGGCATCGTTATCGCAACGCTCTTTCCGTGCGGAAAGCCATGGATGAAGGAATGTGCATAGCCAAGTGCATGACCCAAGGAGGTTCCAGCGCTGTTGAAGGCAATACCTGCAAGCAGTGCAGCGTAGGACATATTTTCTCTGGCCCTCATGTTTTTTCCATTGGCGTAAACTTCTCTCAGCGCTCTGGACCCTATTTCAATAGCCCTCTCTGCAAACATGTCTGAAACAGGGGTAGAGTGGAGGGAGGTGTAGGCTTCAATAGCATGACAGAGGGCATCAAGCCCGGAATTTGCCGTAACACCTTGTGGAGCGGAGATGGTGAGCATAGGATCTACCAGAGCCAGATCGGCGTAGAGCGATCGACTGTCGAAAACGTACTTTACTTCTCTTCCGGGAATCTTAAACACGGCAAGTTTTGTGACCTCAGATCCTGTTCCTGCTGTTGTAGGACAGAGAATCAGCTTTGCCCTTCTCTCAGGAAGCTGCAAGCCAACAAAATCTCTGGCCGATTTTCCCGTGCTGACTATCGTTGCTGCAAGCTTTGCAACATCCATTGTGCTCCCACCACCAACCCCTACAACGGTGTCGAACCTGCAGCAGGAGATCAGCTCATCGACAATCTCCACCGATGGCTCAGCCTCCACATCACTCCAAACTTCGCAGTCAAAATCGTGCAGGAGACAGCATACCTTCTCTCCTGTGTCTTTAAGCGCCCTGTCTGTTACGACAACGATCTTTCTACCGAGCTTGCCAACTTCCTCCGGCAACCTGTCTATAACTCCGCTGCCAAACACAAATCTTACACATGAAAACTCAATCAATAAGACCACCTCCGTATCTGAACACAACAACGAAAGAGAGCATGAGCACAAGGGTGAGCATGATCTTTCTCAGCATCTCACCATCAAGTCTTCCAAGAATCTTCCTGCCCGCATAGTACGCTATGGCAACAGAGGGTGCAAGGAAAAGGAACTTTGTCAGAACAGCAGCGGTGACGTGTCCTGATAAAATGAAAGCGAGGAGTGTAATCGTGTCTATTACGATCAGGTAGGTTATCATGAATCCCCGTATGAACATGGCGCTGTATCCCTGGCTTGTCAGACCCAGAATTATCTGTGGACCGTTAACCCCCGTTAAAACACCCATTGCACCGCTGAGAAAACCCAGTCCAAAAAACATCGATCCTGTGTCTCTAACCCTTAAATCCACACCCAGCAGCATTATCAGTGCCAGCAAAGCCATGCTGATTCCGATCAACACGCCAATAACCTCCTGCGATGCCCATCCGAACAGAAGTATCCCAACCAGGATGCCTGCAAAGGCTCCTCCGTACACCTCCTTCAGACTGAACATCAGCCTCTCTTTGAGTACGAATATAATGTTTATGAAGGACTCAAGGAGAATTATGAGCACCACAGCCTCCTTTGGTGGAAGTATGTTGGAGAAAATCGGCGCTAAGAAGATGGCACTGCCGAATCCGGTTACAACTCTTACGGTGAAGGCTGCGAGTGTCAAAAAGAACATCAGTATTAGTGTCATTTTAATCCGAGGAACTTCAGGAGACTTTCGATACTCCTTACCCTATCTACGTAGGCACTCTCAAAGTCGGTGTAGCTGTAAATTCCCCTGCCGGTTTTGACGCCAAGCTCTCCCCTGTCAATCTTCTCTTTCAGCCAGGCTGGTGGTCTGTATTTCTCGTCCTGGAATCGCTGATGCAGATAGAGAGAGGCGGAATAGACAACATCCAGACCGATGTAATCCAGATTTCCAAGGGGGCCGAACAGCGTGTAGAGCAGTCCGAGGTGTGCCTTCCATACTCTGTCGATATGCCTGTGGTCCACCCCCTCCTCAATCATTTTTGAGGCCTCTGCAAGCACTGCAGCGTTGAACCTGTTGACGAGAGACTGGTTTCTGCACATGACGGTCTCCTTTCCGATCTCTTTCAGTATATCTTCCACAAAATCTGCATTCTCCTCTTTCGTGTATTGTGAGAGAATTATCTCAACCAGAGGCATGACGTGGGGAGGGTTCATCCAGTGGACGCCCATGAATCTCTCCCTCGAATCCAGCCTTTCAGCGATGTCGTCAACGCATATCACCGATGTGTTCGAGCAGAGGGGTGGGGACTTTGGGGATGTAATCCTCTCCAGCTTGCTCAGGACCTCCACCTTTACATCCAGATTTTCGAAAACCGACTCGATAATGAGATCACAGCTCTTTGCATCACCGATCTCCATGGTGAAATCCACTTTGCCCTCAAGTTCGTATCCCTCTGCCAGCTTTCCCACCATATCTCTTGCCCTCTCAATTGCCTGCTCACTCACGTCGTACAGGATAACATCGTACCTTTTTGCCAGATCCACGGCTATCCCCTGTCCCATCAAACCGGCACCGGCGATGAACACCCTCAATTTTTCACCTCCCTCAGAGTTCTGATGTGATCCTCCACAATTTTGTCAACACTATCAAACTGCATTTCCCAGCCCAGCTCCTCTATTTTCCGGTATCTCTCAAGGATTCCCGACGCTTCGGCAATTGCGGTCAGTGAGGTCCACACACTGGCGATTCTTTCAGCCTCGGCATCAACCTGAAAGTCAGGAATGAAGTCCGGGAAGTACTTCCTTGCCTCCTCCACCATCTCCTGCAACGAAACAGCAATCCCTCCGGCATTAAAAATGGGTTTTGATACCTTTTCTGCCCTGTATAACCTCACCACAAGTTCTGCAGCGTCTCTAACGTAAAGCAGAGGGAGTCTCGTTTCAGGGGGTAGCGTAATAACGGGCTTTTTACCTGCAAACAGATCATCGATAAAGGATGAGAAGATCACGGATGCACCCATACCGCTCCTGAAGGGGCCGGCAGCAATTGGCAGTCTGACAGCCCTAAAATCGATGCCGTGAGCGTAGGAGTAGTAAGTTCCGATTATCTCAGAGCAGGCCTTTGTTGCACCGTAAAAGGAGGTTGGATCTCTGAAGGAGAACTCTGTTGGGGGTTGCTGAGTTCTTGGGCCATAAACCGAGTGGCTGCTTATGAATACGACCTTACCAATGTCGAAAATTCTGCACGCTTCGAGCACGTTGAGAGTGCCCTCCACGTTTATCCTGAAGGCATCAATAGAGCTTTTTTCAGCCCTCACCGAAAGCTCAGCGGCTGCATGGATAATGCCGTCAACATCGTATCTTCGTATAACGTTTGCAATGTCTGGCCAGGATGTTACGCTGCCAAACTCGAACTCCCCTCTGTACGGCTCCCTCAGGTCAAGTACGACAGCATCCTCCACCTTCTCAAGAATAAACCTTCCAAGGAACCCCGAACCACCTGTGAGGAGAATCATTTTCAGCCCTCCGAGCCTGAGAGGAGGTAGGCTAAGGGTGATATCTCATCAAGTTTTACTCTCACGTCCAGCACAGCAGGTTTTCCGGAATCAAGAGCCCTGTTTATTGCCTCTTTAATCTCTCTCGCATCGGTCACGAACTCTCCGTAAGCTCCCAGACTCTCGGCAAATTTATCATATCTGACGTTTTCGTTGAGCATCACCCCGTATTTTGCCCTCTCCGCTGATCGGGTTGTGAGCAGCCTTGTATGATTAACCAGACCCCATGCTGAGTCGTTAACGACAATAACAACGACCTGCAATCCATGCCGGACTGCAGTGTCAATCTCAACACCATTGAAAAGGAAACTACCATCCCCGGTAATGACAAAAACCCTCCTGTCTGGATGCGCAGCCTTTGCAGCTATGCCCATCGGCACACCAGCGCCGAGATGTCCGAAGGGACCCTGAGAGCCAATGATATTCCCGGCCCTTCTTGCCTTGAGGTAGAGAAATCCCCAAGCTGTAGTTTCCCCACCATCGAGAATCGCTATGTCCTCTTTGCTTATGATGTCTGAAAGCTCCTTCATCAGTCTCTGGGGCTTCATCGGTTTCTCGTCTAAAAGTGCAGCGCTCTCGAACATCTTCTCTATTCCTGAAACTGTAGCCCTCACTTTCTCGGCCCACGAGGTGAAGCTAACCCTTATCTCGTGATCCAGCATCCTTGAAAGGAAAGCTGAAACGTCACACTGGATTCCAACATCGATGTACCTGTTTTTGCCTATCTCACTGCCCTCAATGTCCACCTGCACTATCTTGGCGTCTTTCGAAAACCTCTGACCAAAGCTCAGGAACTCGTCAAATCTGCTGCCGAGAACAAGTACAAGATCTGCTTCATTCAGCACCGGAGATGCGGTTGCCTGACCTGCGTAAAGCTGATGATCAGAGGGTATGCATCCAAATCCGAGGCCGCTAACCGTTACCGGTATTGAGAAGCGTTCCGCAAACCTTACAAGCAATTCCTCTGCTCTACTCCAGTAAACGCCGGCACCTGCAATTATGACCGGCTTTTCGCTATCTCTCAGCAGCTCTATGGTCTTTGAAATGCGTTCGTCATCGCAGCCAATCCGGCCGGTAAAGCGATAGTTCTGCGGATCAGCCAGTTCAACATCACCAGCATCGGCGTTGAGAATGTCTTTGGGGATCTCCAGTAAGACTGGACCAAACCTCCCGCCCAACGCTCTTCTGAAAGCCTCCTGCACGTATTCGTGAAGTCTGTGGGTAAATGTGACAAGCCTGGACCAATTCGTGTACTCCTTAACCCACAGGTGACCGTCAATTTCCTCAAAGGCGTTTCTGTCCAGATTGACATACTTGCTGTGCCCCGCTATTGAAACAACCGGACTGGATGCGTAGTATGCCTGTGCGAGCGCCGGCAGAAGATTTGCCAAACCTGGACCTGTTGGGACGAGACAGAATCCAGGAGATCTCGTAATCCGGGCGTAGCCATCGGCTGCATTCCCTGCAGCCTGCTCATGTCGTGTGAAAATCACGTCTACTCCTTCTTCCTCCAGGTACTCACACACCGGCAGTATCTCACCACTGGGCAGTGCGAAGGCGCACTTTACCCCCTCCTTAGCCACAGCTTTTGCAACTACCTTGGCCCCATCCACGTTCTCACCTCTAAAACTCCTCCAGACTTCTCCCCTTTGTTTCGGGCAGAAGCCATGGCACAATTGCCATTAGGAAAAAGGCTATCCCCCCAAGGAGCATGCCCACAAGGATGCTTGCGAAAGTTGCAACATATCCCACAACTAAACCGCCAACTGAAAGCCCGCGAGCTATGCTGAAAATGACTGAGGTTGCCGTCGCCCTGACTCGTGTGGGAAACATCTCGCTGCTCCAGACACCAAAAAGTGCGTGGGATCCAAAGCCTATCGGAATCACGAACAGCGACAGAATCGCCATTTCCGGATTGTACTCTATGAGTGTGAAGTAGCCGAGCAGCAAGCAGCCGAGCAGTCCGACGAGGGATGAGACTGCGAAGCTCACCCTTCTGCCTGCATAATCACTCACAAATCCAACGAAAGGAAGAACGACCAGGGCAACAAGGGAGATCTTCATGACGAGCATGCTCGCCTCTTCAGGACGGTACCCGAACTGCCTTATCAGGAAGGTGGGAGACCAGTCAACTATCGTGTGGTAGGCGAACTCTGCCAGCCAGAAGAGGAAGGTTGCAAGGATGAGCAGTTTGAGGTAGGTTCTGTTTCTGATGATCTCTCCAATACTGAGGGTTCTCTCGCCTGTGATGTGCTTTTCCCAGATCTTGGACTCGGGAAGGTACTTGAGGAAGAGCAGCAGGAAGGGGAGGGGGTAGAGGGTTATGAAGAAGCAGGCCCTCCATCCGAAGTGCGGGTAGATGAGGGATACTGAGAGTGCGGAAAGGATGAAACCGAAAATAAAGGTTGCGTGGATTAGGCCGCCGAAAAGCCCCCTCCTCTTCGGAGAGTAAAATTCGCTCATGTATGTGAAGGCCAGTCCCCACGTTACACCCATTCCTGAAATGAGTCTGAGTGCTGCCAGAGTCCAGAAGTTGGGTGCAAAGGCAGAAAGTACGCTGAAAATGACGACCCACAGTATGGACAGGATGAGAGCGTTCTTTCTCCCAAACCTGTCGCCAAGCTCACCGAAAAGCATCGCCCCGAATATGCAGAAAACGTACTGGGCGGAGAACACAAATCCTATCTCCAAGGTTCCAACGTTGAACTCTCTCATTATAGGTTCTGCAAGAAAGTTGAGGAGGGTGAGTCCAACAGCGTCGTGAGACCACCCTATTGCCGCAGCAATCAGTACGATAAGCTTCTCTGCCTTTGTAAACTTGATTTCATAACTTTCCATATCCTTAAAATGATTAATAAATTAAAAAATTTATGCAAATAAATGTGCATTTATGGCACCGGAAAGCTGATAAGTGGTGATACAGAGTATAAGCGATGCTTGGATGGGGGGAACTTGTGCTGATCCTCATTGCTGCGATAATATTTCTCGGGCCTGAGAAGCTAACGGAGTTTGCGAGGCAGCTCGGGAGACTTTATGGGGAGTACAAGAAGACGATGAAGATGATCGAGCTGGAGGTCCTTTACGGCTACAAGCCGCCAACGGATGAGGAGCTGGAGGAGAAAAGGAAGAGGGATCTTGAAGCCCTGATGGAGGAAATCAAAAATCTGGACAACAAGAAGTAACTTACATTCTCTCAAGCTCCTCCTCGCTGAGGCCGGTAAGCTCAATCACGGTTAAACCGGTTTTAAGCCCTTCAGCCTCCTCCTTGCTCATGATCTCTCTGAAAGCCTCATCGGATACTATGAGGCTGTTTCCGAAGGGGTCTTCGAGGATAAGCGTCAGCTCCTCGTCGCCCTCTATCGTGTTCCTTATCCTTTCGAGGATCCACTGGCACTTCCTGACCTTCTCCTCGTTGTCGGCATTCCACCTCATGGCTGTCCTTACAATTCCCTCCACTCTGTCCAGCACACCCTCCAGATTTGTTATGAAGGCCTGACTTGCCGGGCCAGGCTCTATGCTCACGCCAATTTCCGGAATCCTAATCGTTCCCGAGGTTGACCTTATGACCTTGGTGAAAAGGTTGTGTCTGTTTATCTTTATCGTGTACCTCGTTGGTTCTTTTGTGTCAACAACCACAGAATCCGCATGCCTGAATCCACACTCGCAGCTAATTGAGGTAATCAGAACCTTGCCAAAAAATGGAACATCGTAGGTTGTAACCAGAGTCTTGAGTCCTCTTCCGCAGCTTGGACAGGGAATCATCTGCCGCTTCTTATCTTGTTTCTGTCAACCTTTATTCCCGTGGGGGTTATGAGCACGTAATCTTCGCCAAGCCCCACGATGTCTCCCTTCACATCTTCGGCGAGCTGTCTCAGATCCTTCAACACTCTGTCGAGGGTTAGCTTATCGTGCTTGATGAAGGCGATATCCGCAATTACGATATTCCCATCGTATATCTCCCTCTTTATTTCAGGCACCTCATTCAGCCCGGTGATCTCGGCCACCCTTATGAACATCGCCGCTCCAGCACCCATCTCCGCCTCGTACTCGCTGAGGTCGAGTTCCTCATACTCATCTATGTTGATCTTTTCAGATTTCCCGAGAATCTTATCAATGAGCCCCATGATTTCACCAGGGTTTAATCTGATTTAAAGTATTTAAAGATTTTTTGCCAAAGAACAAAGTGTCTTTTCCCGAAATTATTTCCCACTTCAACAAACCCCTGTGTGAAACTC
>CBEUCM010000044.1:0-16613 GCA_965541645.1 uncultured Archaeoglobaceae archaeon
TATAACACTTTTCCAGGATTGATTTTTTTCAGCAGTTTCAGATCCGCAATTTCAGCTTCATCAAAAAAGCTTTTAATACATTGGAAGACTTTGGCAATAGGTGGTACAAATGCAGACAGACATTCCAGTGAAGGAAGTAATGACCAAGGTCGTCTGCACCGTCAAAAGAAAGGACAGTGTCCACAATCTCGCCAAGAAAATGGTTGAGCACGGGGTTGGCAGTGCAGTTGTAATTGAGAATGGCACACCGGTGGGTATAGTAACTGAGAAGGACCTGATCTCCAAGGTTGTTGCGAGGAACAAGATTCCAAGCAAGGTTTTGGTGGAAGAGGTCATGTCCCAGCCCATCATAACGATCAAGCCGGAAACGAGTTTAAGAGAAGCAGCCAGGATCATGACGAAGAGGGGGATAAGGAGACTGCCTGTTGTGAACAGCTCTGGAGAGCTCGTTGGGATCATAACGGACAACGACATCTTGGGGGTGTCCCTCGACTTGGGAGAGTTTGCATCTCTCATTGTTGAGGATGCCATAGGCTACGAGAATCCACCCCTGGAGGGGCCGGTGGTTGAGGAGGAGGAACTTGAAGGGATGTCGGGGATATGCGACAAGTGCGGAAAGTACTCCGACACCCTCTACAGCGTGAACGGGTTGAGATTGTGCGAAGACTGTGCTGAAGCTGAAAGATGAGGGGTGAGTTCTTTTGAAAAAACCCGGAAGTGTAATGGATGTGGCAACAAAGGACGTTTTCACCCTCCCCCCTACATCAACCCTGATGCACGCCCTCAAGAGCATGATAAAGAAGAACTTCAGGAGAATCCCAATTGCCGATGCGGGGACGAGGAGGCTGGAGGGTATAATCTCTGCCACAGACTTCGTCAACCTCTTTGGTGGTGGCAGCAAGTTTGGAATAGTGAAGGCCAAGTATGGGGGTAATTTGGCTGCAGCCGTGAACGAGGAAGTTGAGAAGATCATGGAAACGAAGGTTGTTACGGTAGATTATACGGACTCCTTTGAAGATGCTGTGGAGACAATGTTCGAAAAGAGGGTTGGTGGATGCCCGATTGTCGATAAAGAGGATGTCGTTGTGGGCATTATAACGGAAAGGGACGTGCTGAGATACCTCGGGCAAAACTCAGATCTTGATGGAGTTGCTGCCGACTACATGACAAAAAGCGTTGTGACGATAAAGCCCAAGGACACGATAGAAAGCGCCATGAAGATTATGATCGAAAAGAAGTTCAGGAGGTTGCCGGTCATAGATGATGGCATCCTTGTTGGTCTCATCACAGTAAGGGAGATCCTGAGGTACTTCGGGATGGGAGAAGCTTTTAGAATGCTTACAAGCGGAAACATTAAAGAGGCGATAGAGAAGCCCGTCTCGACCATCCTTGCAAACGATGAGCTTCTGGTTTGCAAAGAGGTGCTAACCTTCCCCAGAGATATTAGAATATCCCAGCTCGTAAGATCCATGCTTGAGAAGGGCTACGGTGTGGCTTTGATAGTCGATGATGGAAGGCTGGATGGTATAATTACGGAGCGAGACCTTATCAGATTCCTGTACTCGAAGTCATGAATTTTGTTGCCGAGGCCCTCAATCTCTCCCTTTCAGCAGCCAGAAGGCTTGAGGATCGAAATATACTCAGGCGTGCCCTCGTTAAGCATCCCTTTTTTCAGGATGTTGTCGAAGCTTTCAGGCTGGACAAAAAATTTGGAGTGTATGAGGAGGGGACGGTTGTTGTAAAAACCAAGGACGGGCCGAGAATTTTCAGGGGATTTCCAAAGATAAAGAGGATTCTTGTCCTCAACCCAGCACTGAGAAAACACTTTGGAAATAGCAGAATAGCCCTTGAGGAAAAGATGAACGGATACAACGTGAGGGTCGTCAGAATTGGTGACAACCTGTACGGAATCACACGGAGGGGGCTGATATGCCCCTACACAACGGAAAAAGTCCGTGAAAGGTTTGAAGACGAGTTTTTCAGAGAATATCCGGATTACATGCTTTGCTGCGAGGCTGTAGGCAAAGCTTCACCATATGTCCCCACAGAGGTTTACGGGATTGATGGGCTTGAGTTCTTTCTTTTCGACATAAGACACTGCAAGACGAACAAACCTGTCAGCGTAGAGACCAAGGAGGAGATTGCCAGCAGATACGGGCTTAAAATGGTGGATATCCATCTCATTACTGCAGCAGACGATCTCGATAATATTAAAGCGGTCATAAGCGATCTTAATGAGAATAAAAGAGAGGGTATAGTGTTCAAGGACGTCAAAATGCTCGCAGAGCCGCTGAAGTACACAACGAGCTACGCAAACATCTCCGATCTTAGCTACGCCTTCAGCTACTTTGGGGAATATGGAAGGGACTTCATGCTTTCCAGAATAGTTAGAGAAGCTTTTCAGAGCTTCGAGTTTCAGGAGACAGAAAGGGAATTTGACGAGAGGTGCCTCAGACTGGGAAAGGCGATACTGGAGTCGATGAGGAGGAGCATTGAGCACTGCAGCAAGGGTGGGACAATATACGAGGAAACCACGCTAAGCTTTTCCAGCAACGATGTGTTTGAGCTATTCTTAAAGCATCTCCGCCTTCTCGGTGTGGACTTCAGGGTTGAGGTCCTTGAGGAGGGAGATGGTGTGAGGGCAAAATTCAAAAGGGTTATGAGGAGTACTACTGACAAGATAAGAGGCATATTGGAAGGTAGAACCTGGAAGTAGATAGAATGATCGCTGCTGGAATTGACCCTGGGACAGGTTCGTACGATGTTGTGGCACTGGAAGACGGAAAGGTGGCATACAGAGCAAGTTTGCCGACTGAAGCTGTTAGGAGAAACCCGGAAGAGCTTATTCTGGCACTGGAAGATTCTGGGGCTGAAGTTATAGCAGGACTCTCAGGCTACGGCTTACCGGTAAAGAAGTTCTCGGAGCTTGATGAGGTCGATGTTTTCCTGATGACGCTGAATTTTGACAGAGAGAGGGCAATAGGCCTGAGAAACCTCGTTGAAATGATCAGAAACAGAGATATACCGCTCTACACCATCCCTGCAGTCATACATCTGCCAACAGTCCCATCGTGGAGGAAGATGAACAAGATAGACCTTGGCACGGCAGACAAGCTGTGCTCAGCTGTTTTAGCCGTTACCAGGCTTTCAGAGGATGAGGAAATCACAAGACTGAACTTCATACTTGCAGAGGTGGGTGAGGGTTTCAACGCCTTTATAGCTGTCAAGAACGGCAGGATCGTGGACGGGATGGGGGGGACGACATCCTTTCCCGGGTACACCTCGATTGGTGCTCTTGACGCTGAACTGGCATACTTAATTGGCGAGTTCCCCAAGTCGATGATCTTCAGCGGGGGGGTGAAGAGCTTTGCGAGAGAGTGGAAGCTCAATGAGTCAGAAACGCTGGACGTTCTGGCAGAGTACGTTATGAAGGGGCTAAGGGCCATGGAGGTATCTGTAAATCCGGATTTCTACGTACTTTCTGGAAAGTTTGCAGGAGACCTACTCAGGAGGATAAAGGACAGGAGTGGGAGAGAGGTTATGCTATTGAGGGGGTTCGGGGGGGGGAAGCAGTCAGCCCAGGGAGCTGCAGTCATTGCAAACGCCATTGCGGGCGGGGAGTACAGCGAGGTTGTGGAGTACATGCGGATTCTTGAGGCCAAGGGGACTGTGCTGGACTACATCACCTCTGATATTATGGAGTACTTGAGGAGGGGGATGGAGAGGTTTTGATTTTTACTCAACATGCCTACCAAACCTTCTACCAATGTACCATAAGAGTACGTAAGCCCAGACTGTGGCTATCACAAAACTGTTACCGCTTTCAGGAGTAAACAGTTCTGGCATTATAGATCTCATAAGTATTGCCCCCCCCAACTATTAGTGCAGATACCAATGCTGATTGCAATGCTGCTGAGATCCGAGCTTTTCGCTCTATCAGCATTGCTACGAATGCAGAGTATAGTCCGAATATGCTTCCAAAGATAAGTCCCTCTTTTGAAAGTCCGAATCCAAAAGTTAGATCGACACAGAGCATTGCAGTTGTAACGATTACAGCAATTAATATCATGTACTTGCAGCTATCACACAGCACTCCAGCATCACCCAGCTACCCCATTTTATACCTGCACCATACACCAAAGCCTTCTCTGATGTTCTTCTCCCCAACAAAGATCGTGGTGTTGAGTTCGTTGACGGAAACGATGGTAGGGACGAACATGACGCCGTATCTCTGCATAACTTCCATGCAGTCAGCACTCATATTACTGACGTTGCAGTACGTAACGTTGCACATCTTAACTATCGGCTTTACCTCGCTGCAGTGCGGGCAGTACGGGGAGAAGAAGTAGTAAACGCCTCGCAACCTGCTTTCGTTTTCCGGCTGCAGAAAGTCGTAAATTATGCTATCGTTTACCTCTGCATCGTTGATACTGATGTTGATGTAACTGGCAATCGCAATCGTCGAGTTCTGGTACACTACTGCAATTTTAGCGGGTAAGCTACTATTAAGCTCCACAGCAAAGCTGAAGTCTTCAGAAGTGACGACGAGTTTTCCATCCTCAGCCTTGAAGTTCAGAGAATCGAGATTGTTCAGTATCGCCACGAACGGATCGAGCGTGTCGAGATCGAAATCGCTTGCAGCAAGTTTGAACATCTTGCCTTCGCTCACGACGGTTTTCATGTCTCCATCTATGAGAACTACCGTCCCATTCTCGATTTTCATAACTCTGTCGGGTTTTACATAAACTATATCGGCCTCGTAGCTCTCATTGCCGATTGTATAGGTTACTTCAGTTTTGAAAGAGCTGATTTTGTCCCAATAGCCCTTTATTTGCAGGTTGGATTGGGACTGCTGAGTTGCGCATCCTGCTAAGGCTACAATGAGGAAGAGTATTGCGACGCGCTTCATCTAACCACCATCCTTATCGTTTCAAGGACAATGGTGTAGATTATGAAGCTCGCAATGTACATCGCTGCAAAATTTCGCTTGGTAAGACGTTTGGTTAGCTGACAGACATCCAATTCAGATACACTCAGATTACTCTGCTTCAACATCTTTGCCACGTATTTGTCAAATTTCCCATTCTCCACCACAGCTACTGCCAAAGCAAGCAGGGCAGAAGCTAAGATCGTGCTCCAGATTGAAGAGTATGAGAAAAAGATGTAGAATGCTGCGGATGTTGCAAAAATGTATGCAATAAACCTCCTCACGCTTCCACGTTCCTGTAAATTCTGAAGATGTCGTAGAAAACAAGGAGTAAGGAGATAGCTATCCCGGCGTAGAATATGTCGTTCGGAATCGTATCACGCCCGAACTACTCGGAAAGGAGTGGTTTTCTTCAGCTGCTACAATTGGGACCACAGCACTCCAGAGTAGTGTTTTCATACTACCACCCCAATACATTTAGACACAGACACACTTAGTAAACATACATTTAAGTGTTGCTATTTGGCACCACACAAAGTACATAACATCAAGAATTGTTAGATTAATGCAGCATCAGTAACGGCATTCAAGAGTCGAAATGCAAAATCATCATTGTCCTCCACCTAACGATGTCTTAAACGACCATGCATGCAACGGTGTAGTTGTTCCACCCCTTCCTCAAGGTAACCTCGCCCAGATGACCGTTGAGCCAGAAGCTCCAGACGTAGCCCGCATGCCCCGGCATACCCAAGCCGGACCACTTCGTCCAGATCTCAAAATTGAGGTTGACTTTGTCTGCATCTCCGGACATATAAACGTAAACTTCTGTAGGCTCGTAGTACGATTTGATCTTTGCCGTGCTCGGTTTGATGACATCAAGGTTGCTGAAGACGGGAACTCTGTGTGAGTAGTAACCCCTTACCGTTGTTCGATTTTTCGTTACGATCTTGAGCATCTTGCCGTGCTCGGTCTCCACGATCTCTACAGCTTTCGTCCCATTCACTGCAAGGTTTTCTATAACATCGTGGACCGTTCCGTCTTCCTTAAGCGCTACCGGGACGTAAATTGTGACAGCTTCATTGCGATTCACAGGCTCAACCGTAACCCGATACTCGACGATGTTTACCTGAGATCGGCTGAGAATAATTATGGTGGCGATGATAGCAGCGACAGTAGCGACAATCCGGAAATTGACCTGCATAGTTCACCACCTACAATAAATATAAAAAATTTTTAAAACCTATCATATCTTCATTTTTTCCTCACTTTTTCACCAGTATGTTAGTATACAATTGCTGAGTTCATCACCGCTTATTTTCACTTCGAACCAAACTGTATACACTCCTGTTTTGTTGTCGAACTTGCCATGCGGAATCAGAGCACACTTTTTACCAACTCACGTCCTACTTCCTTCTTTATTTCAACGATTTGGCGATCGATCTTGGCGATCGATCTTAGCGATTGTCTCCATTTTTTCCATCGAAAGATTTTGCCATTCGCAGATTCGCAAGGTAATTGCGACGCATCTATCGACGCTTGCCACCATTTTTCGTAATCTCCGAATACGACTTTGGCTGCAAGATATTTATCCCAGCTAAAAGACATCTCTCTGCTACAATTTCTGCCATTAAATCTGTAAACTCCTGGTTTATCTGGTCCTCCGTCGGAATCGGGAAGTCACCACCGTATCGGTTTTTGCATTCTTGCACGACCGATTTTATGAAAGACGAATACACTTTAAACTCCCACGGCCAGGGTGCAGCTCCATTTTTCTCGTAGTAGGTAATACAATCTACGTTGTACTCCACAAACAGGTGCTGAGGAAGGTTGCTCGGTTCAACACCCTTGTATTTAAGATAGGGCTTCCCGTAAGGATACGCCGGAGTCACCCATGATGGTTTCCACCCGTAGATATAGTAATCAGACACGTGATGCGTCAACCACCCTGCCGTATAGGCTTTTTCTTGATCCGTCGAAGCCCTTTGCCACACTAAACGGTTGAATCCATCGTCGTAGTGGAAGAGTTGAGCCAGCTTGCTCCATCCCTGCGATACCGTTACTCCATCATTGCCTACGAATATGTCCGGCACAACAGCACCGTTTATGTAGTCGATTTTGTAACTATATACCTGCCATGGAAGTCCGCTTCTATCAGCCAGTTTCTTTACGATGCTGTAATGCGTCGGTCCACCCCAAGCGATTACTGGACTATACATGCTACCAACCAAGACCAGCACTAACAGCAGACTCACTAAATTTTTTCATCCCACTATCTCTTGAGCTGAGACTCGCATACTCAATCTATTTAAATTTTATGCTACTTAGCAGCATGCATTAATGATATGATTTTATCTGAAAGTTAGATACATCACTACTACCAAGGCCAAAGGCATTGGGATGAAGATGAAGAAAGATCTCGCACGCCTGTAGAGCAAGCAGAACGCTGAGGGCACGGCTACCAGCTCAAGGTAAAGAGTTAAGACGGGCATGACCTGATGTAACATGGACATCCTGTGATAACCTCTCTCCGGCAACACGCTTCCCGTGGGAAGCAGAGCGAAGAGTGTAACAAATCCGGAAACGAACACGAACAGCAGGAAGAGGAAGTAGAACGCCAGAACGTCGTTCTCGCTTGCTCCCATCCTCGTCAGCAGGGAGGTTGCGAAAACATCTGGAATCACGATCAGCGTGAAGGCGAGAGTTGTGAGCAAAGCCATGCCAACGTACATGTCTTTGGTTTGCAGCAGAAGCACCGTAACTGCTAAGTTGGCCACCAATCCGAGTGCAAAGATTAGCGAAAGTGTTGATATTTTCGAAAATATCCTATGGTGTTTGGAGATGACGAAAGGCATTATCACCGCCAGCAGTAGCAGTACAAGTCCGCTGAATGTTGTATTTGTCTTGAATACGGAAGGAATCACCAGAAGAGCTATTAAAAAAATTATTAAAAATTCAGGACGCTTTTTGACCATCTTCATCCCCTCACGTATTTAACTAACCCAAGAACGTATTTTGACGTTTCAAGCAGACAGTTCTCAGTTATCTTCCTTAGGTTTTGATCTGTCTGCCAATTGTCAGGATTTGTGAATATTGTCCAGACGATCGTAAAGGCGTATTGGTGTGCATAGCTGGCCAAATCCTTCGTTGCTTGCTCTGGATCACTAATTGGGTAGTAATACCAGTTATTTTCAACCACGGATCTGAAGTTGTATCCCGAGTTCCAGTTATTTGTGACGTATCCCTCATATGCATAGTGTATATGCTTTATATCGCCAAATCGAATTTTTGACAGTACAATCTGACTGAGTTCTGCCCCAGTATGCAAAGGTTGCACGACATCCGTCATGAAATGACTTGCATATCCAAGATTCGTATAAGCATCGTGATACTGCCCCCTGCTGTGTTTGTTTTTAGCAATATCCGCAAAATGCTTACACATACTTGGTGCCGCTCCAGTTGGGACACAAACACCATTTGGTAAGCAGTAGGATGGGTTGTAGTAGTGGGTCCACGACCAGACTATCTGCATTTTCCCACATCCATTCTGGGAACCCATCAGGCGGAGGAGTTTGCGCCCATGTGTCTGGTTCCGGTGCAGCTTCTCCAGCTACGCTTGCATAATCTCGGCTAACTCCACCCCATTTAATACATGATATCTCAATTATGCTTTGATGTTCGTTGCCGTTCCAAAGTATCCCGACTTCTCCTTTATTTCTGACGTATTTTTCCCTGAAATACTCGTTCACAGCTTGAATAACCTTATTCAGCATTGCTTCTTCTTACTTGTGTAAGATTTATACCCGATTTTGAACTCAAAGTAATCAAAGTCACGTTTCCGTCTTTAACGGTTTTTACATAGTATTTTCTCCATAGTTCTTTCACAAACTTCTTCAGCTCTGTCTTTTCCTTTTTGGTCAGATTTGTGCTGCTACCTATGTACTTGAAGGTTGCCGATCTACCCTTTTCCGTGCTTCCAGCAACGATAATTATCCAATACGGTGTAGCATTTTTGAGTGCTGGATCAACCTTTACAATGTTTATGTTCTTATGCAACTCTAACCTTTTTGTTGCCACTATAGGCTTCATCCCCACCGCAGCGTTTACTGCCATCACTGGCATCACAAGATTCCCAAGTATCACTAACGCCAGCAATACACCTACCACTTTCTTCATTCCTTCACCTCCATTCCCTATCGACACTAAGTACCACACTCTCAGATACTTAAACTTTTCTCCAGTTAAATAAAAACTTAAAACTAATTCGTTTTTTAAGTATGTAGCTTAAAAATTCTCGAAAAGTTAAGTAGCAAGCTTAAATTTACATATCAGTTCGAAAAAAATATTTATACCACCACTACTACCTATTTTTCCAATGCTACTGCCAAGAAGGAAGCATGAGATACTATCCATTCTATCGAATTCTCCGCTGACGAACTCCGAAATCTCGGAAATGCTTGGTATCAGCCCATCAGCAGTTTCGGATCACGTAAAAAAGCTTGTAAGCGAAGGATTGGTGAGAAAAAATGGAAGACGGCATTCTCTAACACTCAAAGGCCTAATCACGCTTCACGCTGCTGACATGCTCGAAAGGACGATGTCAGTCTTAAAGAAAAATCGGGAGTTTTGGGAGGAGCACGATTTAACTGCAATCCCACCCCATCTGCTGCTTAGGCTTGGAGAGCTGGGGAATTACAGAATAATAAAGAGTGGGGAGAACGAAGTTCTAAGGCACAAGGAAAAGTTCATGGAGATTGTGATGGGTTCGGAGTGGGTAAGGGCCGTGTTCGGGTTCTTCCTTCCCGACTACGTCCCCTTACTTGTCAGATTATCTCAAAGGGCTGACGTCTCGGTTGTTGTGAGCGGAGATGTTGCGGTTAAACTTGAAAGGTACAGGAACATCATGAAAAACTTCAGAGGAGAACTGTCCGTGTGCGATGATCTGCGAATGGTGTGCATAGCATCCAACAAGGGACTGTGTCTGGGACTGTTTCTTAATAATGGTGAGTACGACGTTCAGAGCGGAGTGATCAGCCACGACAGCAGTGCTTTGCGATGGGGGATTGATCTTCACGACCACTACACGAAGTCGGTGCACTTGGTGAAGGCATAGGGCAAAGCTTCCACAACGTCCATCGCCGTAAAGTTGTACCCCTTCTCCTCCAGACACATATCACCTGCAAGTCCGGTAACGAAGGCTGCCGAGCAGGCAGCATGGAAGGCATCATCACTGCAAAGTAATGCTGCACAAACACCGGCAAGCACATCTCCCGTACCACCCACCGTCATTCCGGCATTTCCCGAAAAGTTGACCTTAAACCTCCTGCCATCCGTAATCTTGTCCTCCTTACCCTTCAGCAGGATTACACAGCCTGCCTTTCTTGCTGCTTCCATAATCTCAGCATCTCCAAAAACCCTCCTGAACTCCCCTGCATGGGGAGTAATTATGCACTCACAGCTTTCCGGGATCTCCGAAACGATGCCCTGGGCGTCAAGAACGGCCTTCTTGCAGCTTTTGAGTATCTCAGCTACAAACTCCCCAAACTCGTCGTTCTCACCAACACCCATCCCTGCAACTACAACATCATGCCTTTCCACAAGCCTCTCCACCTCTTCCAGATTTCTCAGTGAAATTCTGTCCCCCTTTAGCTTTCTAACGATCAGATTTGGGCTGTAGGACGCAACAATGCCTGCAATCCTTTCCGGAACTGCAGTTGTTACGATGTCTGCACCAGCAGCATAGGCAGCAAGGCTGGCGAGTGCAGGAGCACCTGTGTAATCCCCACCACCAACAATCAGAATTCTGCCATGCTCACCCTTGTGGGCATCCACCCTTCTCCTGTAGCTGCTTTTAACATCTCCCGGGCCGCAAAATCTTTCAAATTCAGGGGGTATGCCTATATTTTTTACAACGATCTCGCCACAAACATCCCTCGCCCTATTCAACCCGGGCTTTGCCTTGTGGAAGGTAACGGTCAGATCTGCCTTGACTGCAAGCTCGTACTCTCCCGTGTCAGGATTTACGCCAGTGGGAACGTCAACTGCAACAACAAAGGCATTACTGCTGTTTATCAGCTCAACTGCCGAAGCGTAGGGTTCTCTCAACCTCCCCCTCACACCCGTACCGAGCATGGCATCGACAACTATGTCCGCATCGATTGCATCTGGAACACCCTCGCAGATCTCCATCCCAGCCCTTTTGCAGATCTCAAAGTTCCTCTTAGCGATGTCGGTCTTTATCTCCCTGCTCATCAGCCTTATCTCCACCTCAAAGCCCTTCAGATGTCTTGCAGCAACAAATCCGTCCCCACCATTGTTTCCGGGTCCTGCAAAAACCACAACTTTCCCAGACTCAAATCTCCTGGAAACTTCATCCGCCAGGTCTTTACCGGCGTTTTCCATAAGCTGCAACCTGCTCAAACCGAAGTACTCGCAGTTCATGTCGAGAATCTGCATATCTCTGGAGGATATGGTGTTTGTTTCCATGAAAAGCGTACACGGAAGCCTTATATATTTTTGTCAGTAGCTGACCACATGAATCCCTCAAAGGTCTTCGAGATTATCGAGAAGCACACGGAGATGATGGACTCCTCGATCCCGCTGATAGCAAGCGAGAATATAACGTCTCTCGCAGTAAGGAGGTGTTATGTTTCGGATCTTGGCCACAGATATGCCGAGGGCAAGGTGGGGGAGAGGTTTTACGAGGGTTGCAGGTACATTGACGAGATCGAAGAATTGGCAATAAACCTCACCAAGGATATTTTTGAAGCTGAGCATGTCAACGTGCAACCAATTTCCGGTGTTCTGGCAAATATAGTTGCCTTCTTTGCACTAACAGACATTGGAGACAGTATAATGAGTATTTCAATTCCCTGTGGTGGGCACATCAGCCACGATACCGTCTCTGCTGCAGGATTGAGAGGCCTTAGAGTTTACCACTACCCGTTTGATGACGAGATGATGAACGTCGATGTTGATGCCACCGCAAAGCTCGCCAAGGAGATAAAGCCCAAAGTATTCGTGCTTGGATCAAGTCTCATCCTCTTCAGACAACCCGTTAGAGAGATCAAGGAGATCGCAGATGAGATTGATGCTTACGTTATGTACGATGCAAGCCACGTTCTTGGACTTATCGCTGGTAAAGCTTTTCAGAACCCCCTCAAGGAGGGGGCAGACGTCATGACTGGCTCCACCCACAAAACCTTCTTCGGCCCGCAGCGCGCCATAATTGCCTGCAGGAAAGAGCTTGCAGAGAGAGTTGATAGGGCAGTTTTTCCGGGAGTTGTTAGCAACCACCACCTCAACACCCTTGCAGGATACGTGATTGCGGCAATAGAGATGCTTGAGTTCGGCCAGGAGTATGCAAAGCAGATAGTTAGGAATGCCAAGAAGCTGGCGGAGGAGCTTTATGCGAGAGGTTACAAAGTTCTTGGCGAGAGGGCAGGGTTCACAGAGACTCATCAGGTCGCTGTTGATGTTAGAGAGCATGGAGGGGGAGAGGCTGTTGCAAAGAAGCTTGAGAAGGCTGGGATAATACTAAACAAGAACCTTCTCCCGTGGGACTCTCTGAGCAAAACCGGAAACCCATCTGGCATAAGAATAGGGGTTCAGGAGGTAACCAGACTGGGGATGAAGGAAGGAGAGATGGAGAGACTTGCCGAGCTGATGGATGCCGTGATAAAGGAGAAGAGGAGCCTGGAAGAGATCAGAAAGGAGGTTGTGGAGTTCAGGAAGGAGTTCAGAACCATCAAGTTCACCTTCCATGAGAGCAAAGCTTACAGCTTCCCGGAACTGAGATGAGAGTTGAGATAAACCCGGAAGATTCCGTAGAGGAGATCAGGGAAAAGTTCAGGATCATCAACCCGGAACTGTATGAGAGACTGGAGAAGATCGACGGCAGTGATGAGTTCTACAGGTACATGGTAAAGCCAATCAGAATCAGCATTAGAGTGAACACTCTCAAGGCTGAGATTGATGACGTTGTGGAAAGGCTGCAGAATCTGATCCTCGGTAGAGTTCCGTGGTGCAGGGAGGGGTTCTTTTTAAGCACGGATGAGTTCTCCAGAATTCCAGAACACCAGCTTGGCGTGATCTTCTCGCAGGAAGCAGCCTCGATGATCCCACCCGTTGTGATGCAGGTTAAGCCGGGTATGAAGGTCTTGGACATTGCAGCAGCCCCAGGGGCTAAGACGACGCAGATCGCACAGTACATGAATAATGAGGGATGCATAGTTGCCAACGACGTGAAGCACTCCAGGATAAACATTTTAATTTCGAATCTGCAGCGCTGTGGTGTTCTGATTGCAAAGGTGACGGAGAAGGATGGCAGATTCTTTGGGAGAATGGCTGAGAAGTTCAATGCCGTGCTTGTTGACGCACCGTGCAGCAACATGGGTATGATAAGGAAGAACTACAAGAACATCCGGCTCTGGAAGCTAAGAGAATGCTATGGGCTCTCGAAGCTACAGAAAGGGCTGCTGATGGCCGCCTATAAAGCAGTAAAACCTGGAGGGATTGTTGTGTACTCAACCTGCACCTTAGAGCCTGCAGAAAACGAGGAGGTTGTGGACTACCTTCTGAGAAACACTGATGCAGAAATTGAGGACGTAGACATCCCCGTAAACCGAACCAAGCCGTTTACAGAGTTTGATGGAAAGGAATACGTTGAGGAGGTGAGGAAATGTCTGAGGATTCATCCCCAGGACAACGACACCGAAGCCTTCTTCGTGGCGAAGTTCAGGAAACCGTAGCAAGATTGCTGAAGGAGCAGTTTGGGGTTGAGCTGAATTTGAGATTTTACTCCGGCAGGAAGGGAAGGGTTTACGCATACAAGGGGTGCGAGTTCGACAGCATCGCCAAGCACAGGGGAATATACTTTGGCACACTTGAGAGAGACGGACTTAGGCTGTCAATTGAGGGGAGCTTCATTGTTGGTAAAGCAGCGAGAAAAAACGTCCTGCAGCTTGACGATGGAAAAGCTATGAGATGGCTGGCTGGAGAGGACGTTGAGGCTGAGGTTAAAGGCTACTGGATAGTAAAATGGAGAAACTACTTTTTGGGCTGTGGCAAAGGCAACGGCAGGTTCCTGAGAAACTTCGTCCCCAAAGACAGGCGGTTGCAAATGTGAAATCTTTTAAGCTCTAAGTCAATTTTTATCCATGAAACTTGGGTTTGTTGGTGCGGGTAGAGTTGGTAGCACTTCCGCTTTTACCTGTCTGCTGAACCTCGATGTTGAGGAGATGGCTCTCGTTGATATCGCCGAGGACCTTGCAGTCGGAGAGGCCATGGATCTCTCGCACGCTGCTGCCGGACTGGACAAGTACCCGAAAATCGTCGGAGGGAGTGACTACTCCCTGCTGAAGGGCAGTGAAATAATCGTTGTCACTGCCGGCATGGCCAGAAAGCCCGGGATGACAAGGCTTGATCTTGCAACGAAGAATGCCGGGATAATAAAGGACATTGCGAAGAAAATTGCTGAGGCTGCCCCAGAAAGCAAGATTCTGGTTGTTACCAACCCCATGGACGTGATGACCTACATCATGTGGAAGGAGAGCGGAAAGCCGAGAAACGAGGTTTTCGGCATGGGCAACCAGCTCGATTCGCAGAGGCTAAAGGATAGGCTTCACGCTGCGGGTGTTAAAAACATAAGGAGAGCGTGGATAATTGGTGAGCACGGAGATAGCATGTTCGTTGCAAAGAGTCAGGCAGACTTTGACGGAGAGGTGAACTGGGAGGAGGTGGAGAAGGACACGAGGTTTGTTGCGGCAGAGGTTATCAAGAGAAAGGGTGCCACGATCTTCGGCCCGGCAGTTGCTATTTACAGGATGGTGAAGGCTGTTGTTGAGGACACCGGGGAGATAATACCGACCAGCGTTGTGCTGCAGGGCGAGTATGGCATAAGCGATGTTGCCGTTGGAGTGCCGGCAAAGCTCGGGAAGCACGGGGTTGAGATTGCAGACGTAAAGCTGACAGAGGAGGAAATTGCAAATCTGAAGAATTCTGCAAAGATACTGAGGGAGAGGCTGGCTGAGCTTGGATATTAGTTAAGTTTAACTACCCACGGAAACAGCTATATATTCAACGCTGGAAAAGGGGGACAGGAGGTGACGATAATGGCAAGAATTCACGCAAGGAGAAGGGGGAAGTCCGGGTCAAAGAGGGTTTACAGGGATGCTCCACCCGAGTGGGTTGACATGTCTCCAGAAGAGGTCGAGAAGAAGGTCGTGGAGCTTTACAACGAGGGATACGAGCCCAGCCAGATCGGGATGATACTTAGAGACCGCTATGGCATCCCATCGGTAAAGCAGATTACCGGCAAGAAGATTCAGAAGATCCTGAAGGAGAAGGGTGTGGAGATAAAGTATCCCGAGGACCTGAAAGCTTTAATCAAAAAGGCTCTGAAGCTGAGGAGGCACCTCGAGGTGTACAGGAAGGACAAGCACAACAGGAGAGGCCTGCAGCTTATAGAGGCAAAGATCTGGAGGCTATCCAACTACTACAAGGAAAAGGGCGTGCTGCCTGCAGACTGGAAGTACGACCCGGAGAGACTGAAGATAGAGCTTTCCAGATAACATGTTTCATTCCGAAGGCGGAATCCTGCACGTAGAGGGCGTGCCGGTAACTGAGATAGTCGACAGTGTTGGCACGCCCGTTTACATAACCTCCAAGTCGATTCTGGACAGCAATATTCAAGCTTACAGAGAGGCTTTCAGGGATGCGCATCTCCTGTATGCTGTTAAGGCCAACAACAACCTTTCGATAATGAGGATAATATCTTCTCATGGGTTTGGAGCGGACGTTTTCAGTGACGGGGAGCTTTACCTGGCACTTCTCGCAGGATTCAAGAAGGATAAAATCCTCTTCAACGGGAATTCGAAAAGCAGAATGGAGATAGAGAAGGGTGTTGAGTGCGGTGTAAAGTTCAGCGTTGACAGCCTTGATGAGCTGAAAACGCTTTCAGAGGTTGCCAAAGAGCATGGCAGCGAGATTGAGATAGCCTTTCGCATAAATCCCGATGTCGATCCCAAAACGCATCCGAAGATTGCCACAGGGCTGAGAGAGTCTAAGTTCGGGTTGCAGCACGATATGGCGGTTGAAGCCTACAGACTTGCCCTAAAGCTTGATTACATAAAGCCGGTGGGCATTCACTGCCACATAGGCAGCCAGATTCTCGATCTCTCCCCCTTTGTCCACGCTCTGCACAGAGTTATGGATATCGTTGCAAGGCTGGAAAAAGAGGGTGTGGAGTTCAAGTTCGTGGACATGGGCGGTGGACTGGGCATCGATTATGAGGGAAAAGGAGCCCCAACTCCCAAAGATTTTGCAGAGGCAATCCTCCCAGAATTTGAGAAAAGGAAGGCAGAGCTTAAATCTGATCCAGAGCTGTGGCTGGAGCCTGGAAGGAGCATTGTGGGCAACACCACCATCCTGATAACGAGGGTTAATGCTGTTAAGAAGGCATACAAGAACTTTGTTGCTGTGGATGCTGGCTTCAACTTGCTGATAAGGCCGGCAATGTACAACGCCTTCCACAGGGTTGCGGTTGCGAACAAGATGGATGGCAAAGAAGAAGAGGTGTACACAATCGTTGGGCCGATTTGCGAGAGTGGAGATGTGCTGGCGAAAGACAGAAAGCTGCCGAAGGTTGAGGCTGGAGATCTGATTGCAATCTTCGATACCGGAGCTTACG
>CBEUCM010000045.1:0-16520 GCA_965541645.1 uncultured Archaeoglobaceae archaeon
GCCATAGGTTTTTAAATTTTGAAGCTTCAGACGCAAAGTTTTTACCCCTAAGAAGCAGGATTGTTCGATGGTCAAATTCAAAATATTCGGTAAAGTTCGGGATGTTGGCTACCACCCTTTCCTCCTCGGCTTAGCCGAATCTTTTGGAATAGACAGACTTTTCGCTGAAAATTGACGGAGAGCAGGCTATGGAAATTCTAATTGAGTCGGATGATGATAGAGCGAATGCCTTCCTTGAGGCACTGAAACGGAAAAAGCCAGAGAATGCCGAGGTTGAAGATATAAGGGTTGAGGACTACGATGGAAGGGTGATGGGGACAGAGTCCTACTACCGCTACCTTACAGCGATGCAGCTGGCCAAGATTGCAACCTACGGTGGAAAAATGCTGGAGAAGCAAGAACTGATGCTTGAAAAGCAGGATGAGGCAGTAAAAGAGGTTAGAGCTACAAGAGAAGAACTGTCATCTTGACAAAACGAATGAACTCCTTGAGAGAAGGTTTGAAAGGCCTGAGGAGGAGATCGAGCGGATAAAGAAAGCCTTGATTAAAGCTGGAATAGATGTTTAGGAAAAAGCGGAGTGATTGAGCACATCCGCAGAACCATGGGGATCCGTGCTTAACACCCTTTATCCCACACTAACCCCCACACCTATCCACAAACGTCGAAGATAGGTTTAAAGATATCGTGAAAAACCTTTTTTAATCAGCAGTAAAACATCAGCCTGTGAGGCTGAGGGCGTTTGTGGATGTGACAAAACCCAAGCAAACCGTTCTGTTGATGGTCACCTTTATTGTAGCCTATCTTGTTGGCTCAGGAGGGATCGATTCAAGATTTGTTCTGGCCTTTGCGTCCATGTACCTGGCCATCTCGGGCACAACTGCCGTGAACATGTGGCTGGACAGAGATATCGACGCCCTCATGCCCAGAACAAGAAATAGGCCCCTACCATCAGGCACCCTTTCACCCTTGGAGTGTGCCATCTACGGCTTCGCCTTGTTTGCTGCAGGTCTGATCACTGGCCTTTTTGTCAGTCTCGAGTTCGCTGCTGTTGTTTTTCTTGGCCTCTTCTTTGACATAGTCATCTACACGATAATGCTGAAAAGAACCAACCCCTTCTCAATCGTTCTGGGTGGATTTGCAGGAGCCATGCCAGCCCTTGCCGGATGGGTTGCTGTTCAGGGCTTTACACTGCCGGGTTTCATAATTGCAGCAATAGTCTTGCTGTGGATCCCATCGCACATCTGGTACATCTCGATGCACTATGAAGAGGACTACAGGATTGCCGGAATTCCGATGTATCCGCTTGTGGTTGGGATGGAGAAGGCTTCGTGGGCGATAGTTGCAGCCACTGCTGTAATGCTCCTGCTCGCTGCCAGCCTCTACGTTTTACTACCGCTGAGCTCTTTCTATCTGGTCATCTCAGGTGGTGCGGTCCTATTTTTCCTGTACAGAGCTGTTAAATTCGCCATGCATCCGGATAGAGTCAAGGCGAGGAAGATGTACAAGCTCGCCAGCATGACCCTCGGCATCGTTTACTTCTCGCTCCTTTTGGGCGTATTTTTATAAACAAGGAGGTTCTTTTCCTATCTGATGTGGAGCATCCTTAAAGCATTGCGTGAGAACCCCGAGATTCTCTACGAGTCCCAGAAAAGGAGGGGGTTGAGTACGGACATAGTTGACAGGGCTATAGAACTCGACAGAAGGTGGAGGGAGAAGCTTAAAGAGGTAAATCAGCTCAGAAAGAGGAGAAACGAGCTCGCCAGAATGGTGAAGGATGCAAAGGGCGAGGAAAGGGAGAAAATCATACAGGAGGCAAAACGAATCAGCGACCTTGTTAAGGCAGCGGATGAGGAACTCAAAAGGATCGAGAAGGAGCTGGAGTCTGTGTTACTTTCAATCCCCAACATACTTCATGAATCCGTTCCTGTAGGTAAAGATGACACCGAAAACGTTCCGGTTAAGTACTGGGGTAAAGCAAGGGTGTACTTCGAGGATGTTGACTCCTTTGTGGAGATAACTGGTGGAAAAGCAAGCTATGAGGTTACAGATGTTAAACCCCTCGGTCATGCAGATGCCGTTGAGGTGTTTGGATGGGCCGACATCGAGAGGGCGGGAAAGGTTGCGGGGGCAAGGTTCTACTACCTCCTCGATGATCTTGTGTGGCTGGACTTTGCCCTGAACCTCTACGCCCTGGACTTCATGAAGAGGGCAGGCTTTACGATTGTCAACCCGCCCTACATGCTGAGAAGGGAAGCTTACAGCGGTGTAACAGCTTTCAGCGATTTTGAGGAGGTAATTTACAAGATTGAGGATGAGGATCTCTATCTCATCGCCACCAGTGAGCATCCGATAGCGGCAATGCACATGAACGAAACCCTCGCCGAGAAGGAGCTGCCCCTGCTGTATGCAGGGTTCTCGCCCTGCTTCAGAAAGGAAGCTGGAGCGCATGGAAAGGACACCAAGGGCATTTTCCGTGTCCATCAGTTCAACAAGGTTGAGCAGTTCGTTTTCTGCCTCCCAGATGAGAGCTGGGAATGGCATGAAAAGCTGATTGAGAACGTCGAAAAGCTCTGGCAGGGTTTGGGCATTCCGTACAGAATCGTGAACATCTGCACAGGGGATCTGGGGATAGTTGCAGCCAAAAAGTACGATCTGGAAGCGTGGATGCCAGCTCAGGGTAAGTATAGGGAGATGGTCTCATGCAGCAACTGCACGGACTGGCAGAGCTACAGACTGAACATCCGCTTTGCAGAGGAGAGGGGCAAGCCGAGCAAGGGCTTCGTGCACACCCTCAACTCGACTGCAATAGCCACAACAAGAGCCATAACGGCGATAATCGAGAACTTCCAGCTTGAGGATGGGAGAGTGGAGATTCCGAAGGTGTTGAGGAAGTACCTCGAACCCATAGAGTCTGCACCGAAGGAGTACATACTGCCGAGAAGCCGGTAAGTTAATCAGTAAAGCCGGATGAACTTCGGATAGGGTGTGAGGACTTCACATCCGGATCTGGTTACGAGCACGGTGTCCTCTACCCTCACACCACCCACATCTTTGTAGTAAAGTCCAGGTTCAACCGTAACCACCATCCCACTTTTGAGCGTAACGCTCTGCTCGCCCAGTCTTGGCTCTTCATGAATCTCCAATCCAATCCCATGCCCTGTGGAGTGGATGAACCCCTCACCGTTTGCAGTTCTATATCCCCTCTCTTCCAGAACTTCCTTTACCTCCTCATGCACCTCTCTTCCATCAACTCCCTCCCTTATCATTTTAATGGCCTCCTCCTGTGCGTCAATCACGGCTGAGTACATGTCCTCCAGCTCCGGATTCCTGTTTACAAAAACAGTCCTTGTGAAGTCTGAATGGTAGAGGTGTTCAAGACTCCTCGGGAATACATCCACCACGAGATGGTCCTCAATCTCGCCATGGCCGAGTTCATGGGGATCTGCAGAGAGCCTTCCAGTAGAGCAGATCGTGTTCTCCGCCAGATATCCCAGAGAGAAAAGATGGGTCTCTATGGCCCTTCTTGCCTCCTCACACCTCTCAAAACTGAAATTTTTCACAAACCATTCGAAGGTTGAGGTTATCGCCCTGCTCACATCTCCAATCTTCTCAACCTCCGAGGCTGACTTCACGATCCTAAGCTTGGAAAAGGGATTTCTAACAACTTTCACGGTAAAATGCTTTGTCAGTTCGAAGGACATAAAGGATGGCATCTCCTCCGGGACAAGGACGGTTCTGCATCTACCTTCCTTTAGAAGTGAGATGAGAACAGACAATAGGGCTTTTTTTGCATCCCTCAACTCCCTAACTTTCTCTTTAAACCCGAGGTTCTCAAGTGGTGCGATCTCCTTAACCCTGCTCTCCCTCTCGGCCCTCCTCCTCTCCATCTCGGGAACAACCAGAAGGTCTGTACCGTCAACGCCAATGATGTAGATGACGGGATCGTAGGTTTTGAATTTCGTGGCATAGTAAAAGTTGGCGTTTCTGCTTGATGCATACATTACAAAGAACTCGGCCTCATGCTTTTTCAGGACATCCACAATCATGTTGAAACTACAGCTCAGGTATATTTAACTTGATGGAGCGGCAAACATTTTGATTAAAAATTGACTTTAATATTTGTAGGTTTTAGGATAACCTTTTTTATATCAGCAGTTCCTCTGAGAGCAATGATAATTGGGATTGATATTGGCGGCACCAACACCGACGCTGCGATAGTTTCAGATGAGATCAGAACGATAAAGATGCCCAACGATGTTGGACTGGGTGGAGTTCTGAAGGAGGTCTCAAAGTTTGCAGATCTGAAGGAGGAAAAGGTTGTTGTCAGCACTTCGTGGCCTCTCAACCTCATAATATCCAAGTTTAGTGAATACCAGACGCTCAGTCTCATCGTTCCAGGCCCTGGACTGAACTACTCCTCATACGGAATTCCCCTGAAGGGGTACATAAACCACAGGGGCGATGTTGCGGAGGGGATAGATGAGAATGAAGTAAAGAAGGTCGTTCAGGAGAGCAAGTTTGATAACATTGCCATCTCCTCCAAGTTTTCCGTCAGAAACAGCTACATAGAAAACAGGATTTTGGAGATTGTTTCTGAGTTCGTGGAGAAGGAGAGGGTAGCTCTCAGCCATTTTGTTGGTGGACTCAACTATCCGGCAAGGATAAACACCACCGTTGTGAATGCAAAGATTAAAAAGACTGTCCACGAGCTTACTAAACTTATAGTCAGCTATGCGGGGGATTTCTACTACTTTAAAGGTGACGGCGGGATTGTGCCGTACAGGATAGTTCTTGAGAATCCCTCCGAGCTTTACAATTCCTCTCCAGCAGCTGTTGCCTTGGGAGCGAGATATCTAACAGGTGAGACCGATGCACTGGTGATAGACATTGGAGGCACTTCTACAGACTTCGTTGAGCTTGTAAATGGTGTGCCGAGGATCGCAGAGGGGATAGACATTGCCGGCAGGAGAACACTGATTAGGTGCGTTGACTCCTTCAGCATACCCTTTGGTGGTGACTCAGTTGTGTCTGACAACAAGCTTCGCCCAGTTAGCTGCAGATCGATAGCCTTTGGCGGAAAGGATTTTACTTTAACAGATGCCCTCAACTGTGCTGGGCATGAGATTGGCAACTATCAAGCGTCGAGAGCTGTTGAGAATTGCAATGCTGAGGAGGTTATAGATCAGTTCGTGTCCGTGGTTGCTGAGACGGCAATGCAGCTGGGCTGCAGCAAAATAGTTGGTACTGGCTACTTAGCTCCCTACCTGGTTCCGGACATTGCAAAGAGGGTGGGTGTACCCTACATAATCCCCGATCACCATGAAGCTGTCAACGCTGTCGGTGTTGCCGTTTCAAGGGTAAGTCTGACTCTCTACGCCCGCATTGACACGGAGAAGTGCTTTGCAGCCTACAACGGAAACGTCGAGGATTGTCCATTCAAGGCCGGAAGCCTGCCTGATGACGAGCAGATCCTTGAGGTCGTGAGAAACAAGGTCTTTGAGATTGCAAGAAGCTTTGGGGCGAGCGATGAGGAACTTGGGAAGGTTAAAACCGTGTACTTTAACTCCTTCACAGTCGTCAGGGGTGGGATGAAGAGAGGGATTATTGCGGATGTGATCGTTCAGATAGAGCCGGGGATAAGACAGGATATATGATTGAGGACTATAAACTGCTTTTTGATGCCATAGAGGACTTAAAGCAGAGATCGAGGGAGGGATGGGTGATAATCGTGGAAGGTGCTAAGGATGTCGAGTCCCTCCGCAATCTGGGAGTTGAGGGGGAGATCATAGTTTTTTCTGGCTATTCTTCAACCGCAGACGCTGTGGGGAGGAGGAATGCGATAATTCTGACCGATGACGACCCGAAGGGTAGGGAGATCGAGAGGGGATTGATGAGAGTTTTGCAAACTTACGGAAGGGTTCCGGATGTGGAAATAAAAAGAAAAATATTTTTGAATATTAAAAAAGATATTTCGACGGTTGAAGAGCTTTACAGTTTTGTTCTGAAGGTAAAAAATAGCAAGTGATTTATTCAACGTCGGCGTGCCAAATGCGGTGGTTGTATGGAGATACTCATTATTGGCGGAGGAGCGGCCGGTTTAAAAGCTGCCTCAAGAGCAAGAAGGAAGGATGCTGAAGCAAGTATCACCGTCGTGGATGCAGGAAAGTATCCCTCCATTGGAAGATGTGGGCTGCCCTACTATGTTGGTGGTCTGGTACATGAGATCGACAACCTCAGGGAGACAACCTATGGTGCTGTGAGAGATGAAAGCTATTTCAAAAGGCTGAAGAACATCGATGTTCTCACACTGACGAGGGCTGTTGAGATAGACAGAGAGAGGAGAACTGTTAAGATTGTCAAGCAGGGCGGTGAGGAGGATGAGCTAAACTACGATTACCTTGTAATTGCCACGGGTGCAAAGCCGGTAAGGCCACCGATTGAGGGAATAGACAGTGATGGAGTTGTAACGCTCTTTAACCCGGAAGACGCTGAAAAGATAATCGAGATGTGGGAGGAGGGGGCTGAGAAAGCCGTTATAATAGGGGCCGGGCTTATTGGCCTGGAATCTGCAGAAGCTCTGAAGAACCTCGATATGGAAGTGACAGTGATTGAGATGCTTGACAGGGTTGCACCAAACATGCTGGACAGGGAAATCGCCGCACTTGTGGAGCAGCATTTGAAGGAGAAAGGCGTACAAGTTATGACGAACACAAGGGTGGAGAAGATTCTCAGCGAGGATGGCAAGGTTACAGGTGTTGTTGCCAACGGCAAGGAAATCCCTGCACAGATCGTGGTCGTTGCCACAGGTGTGAGGCCAAATGTGGAGCTTGCTGAGAAGGCAGGACTTAAAATAGGTGAAACTGGAGCAATATGGGTCAACGAGTACATGCAGACGAGCGACGAGAGGATATACGCTGGAGGAGACTGTGTTGAGACGACGAACCTTATCACTGGTAGAAAGGTGATTGCACCCTTTGGTGACGTGGCAAACAAGCAGGGGAGAGTAATTGGTGAGAACATCACCGGTGGGAAAGAAAGGTTCCCTGGTGTCTATGGAACATGCGTCTTCAAGGCTTTCGACTTCACGGTTGCAGGTACCGGCTTAAACGAGGCTCAGGCAAAGGAGGCCGGGATTGACTACCTCACAGTTCTCGCTCCCGGACCGGACAGGGCACACTACTATCCTGCAGCCAGATACATCAGGCTCAAGCTCATAGTGGAGAAGGGAACGTGGAAGGTAATCGGTGCTCAGGCCACAGGGATGGGAGAGGTTGCAAAGAGGATAGATGTCATCTCTATGGCGATCCAGGCTGGAATGACGATAGATCAGCTTTCCCACGTAGATCTCGCCTACGCACCCCCCTACTCTCCAGCCCTTGATCCAGTTATAGTGGCAGCGAACGTTGCGAGGAACAAGAGGGACGGTATGTTTGAGGGCATCACGGCCTTTGATGTAAAGGAGATCCTCGAGAGGGACGATGTGGTACTTCTGGATGTTAGAAGTCCTGAGGAGTTCAGAAGCAAGCACATCGAATCGGACAAGGTTCTCCACATACCCCTGCTTGAGCTCAGGGAGAGGCTTGGCGAAATACCGATGGACAAGGAGATCATCATCATATGCCAGCTTGGATTGAGGAGCTATGAGGCGTCAAGAATTCTGGTTGGTGCGGGCTTCAAGAGAGTAAAGGTCATGGAGGGTGGAATGGCCTTCTGGTTTGATTAAAAACGAAAAATTTTTCTTGAACCCATATCATTTTTTACGATGAAAATTGATGATGTGGTTAGACTTCTTGATGAAATTGAACAGGAGGACATCGATCCGCACACGGGCAAGCTCTTTGCCTATGTTTACGAAACGGGTGATGAGGACATAAGAAAGGTTGCAAATGAGGCCCTGCTGAGATTTGCGGAGAAAAATATTCTGGATTTTACAGTCTTCAGGAGTGCGATGCACTTTGAAAGGGAAGTTGTGGGTTTTGCAAAAAAACTGATGCACGGCGGGGATACCGTCGTAGGCTCATACACCTTTGGAGGGACTGAGAGCATAATGCTCGCTGTAAAGGCTGCGAGAGATTACTACAGGAAAAAGACCGGAAAGGATGTGGTTCCTGAGATTGTGGCTCCGGTGACGATCCATCCGGCCTTCTGCAAGGCCGCCGACTACCTTGGTCTGAAAATGACGAGGGTTGGGATAGATGACAGGACGAAGGTGGATGTGGATGCTCTAAACGAGGCTGTATCGGGCAAAGCCGCAATGATTGCCCTTTCGACACCAAACTGGCCCTTTGGAACGATCGATCCAGTAGAGGAGGTTGCAGAGATTGCACAGGATGGTAAAACTCTGCTGCATGTTGATGCCTGTCTTGGTGGGTTCATTCTGCCCTTTTTCGAGATGCTGGGTGAAAACCTTCCGAGGTTCGACTTCAGAGTTGAGGGTGTAACCTCCATCTCGCTTGACGTGCACAAGTACGGCTACGCTCCAAAGGGATCTTCTGTCGTCCTATTCCGTGATTCCGAGCTTAAAAAACACTCGATGTACGTTGACGTATCATCTCCCGGGTACGTGTTCGTGAATCAGGCTGTGCTGTCTTCCAGACCTGTTGGTCCGCTCGCAGCCCCATTTGCCGTGATAAAGTACTTAGAGGTTGATGGCTACAGGCGCCTCGCCTCCAAGGTGCTGTCGGCAAGAAACAGGATTTACTCAGGACTGAAAAAGCTGGGATTTGAAAGTGTCGGGCCGGTTGAGAGCTGCGTACTGTCCATGCACTCCGACATCGACCTGCTCGGATTCGTGAACAATATGAAGAGCTTTGGCTGGCACCTCCATCTCCAGAAGGGGCTTGAGAAGTACGGCGTGCCGGATAACATCCACATGACCCTCAGCCCGATCCACGACGAGCTTGTGGACGAGTTTCTGGCAGATGCTGAGAAAGCTATCGGTATGAAGTCGGAGGTTGATGGACAGTATCTTAAATCCCTGGTGGAGAGCGGAGATTTTGCCCGGATAATCGAGGATCTCAACTCCGGGAAGCTGAGTTCGAGTGTGATTCCAATGCTCCTCGAATCCATCCCCGAGGAGGTTGCGGTGGAGATGATAAAGGAGATAGTAATCCAGTGGTACAGATGAGAACCGTCCTGACCATTGGGTTCTTGCTGATCGTCTTTGCTTCCCAGGCAGTGTGGGTTACCTTCTCGCCGATTGTGACCTACGCAGCAGAGGATTTTGGAGTTAGCGTTGAGCTTGTTGGGCTTCTGGCCGTTACCTATCCAATCTTTTTCCTGATCCTCACGATTCCGAGTGGTCTGCTGCTTGATCGCAACTTCAAGCGATGGTTTCTCTTTGGTAGCGTTACAACCTTCTTTGCAGCCTTCGGCAGACTTTTCAGCATGAACTACTGGTGGATGGTGGTGTGCCAGCTTTCAGGTGCCCTTGGACAGCCTTTTCTTTTGAACGCCTTTGTGCCATATGCATCACAGGTCTATGGGGAGAGCAGAAGGGCAATGGTCATATCAATTCTAAGCCTCTCAATGTACCTTGGAACGGTCTTCGCCCTTGCCTCTGGAGTTAAGCTCTACGACATCGGCGGAATTGAGCTTGTGATACTTCCATCTGCTGCCGTGGCACTTGCAGGAGTTCTGCTCGTCTTTGCTGGAATTAGAGGGGTAAGAGTTGAGGCTGGAGAGGGACGAAAAGTGGTGGAAATGCTCAGAGTGGTCGTCAGAAGGCGGGACCTGTGGATAATCGGTGCAATTCTCGGTTTTGGTGTTGCAGCCTTCGACAACCTCGCAACGTGGCTGCAGCCGGCTTTGAGCAGCGTGGGGCTTGAGAAGATAGCCGGAGATGCCGTGGCTCTGGCGATAGTTATGGGTCTGATAGGGATCGTTTTCATACCGGACAGAATTGCGAGGAGGAATGCAAGAACCCTCTATCTCAGAGCCATAACCCCTGTTATGATGGTTTTCTTTGCAATTCTCGCTGTGGCGGTAAATAAGCTTCTCCTGCTCAGCTTTATGGCGATCAGCGGTCTTCTGATGCTCCCCGCCTATGCCGTGATAATGGACTGGATCGGGAAGTACTGTGAGAAGGATGTTCACGGAAGTGCTACGGGATTTGTCGGACTCACGAGCAGGGCTATCTCAGTTGCGCTAACCCTTGGGGCAATGTACTTCATAAGCAGCGCCACCGTTTACTTTACCTACCTCACCCTGCCAATTCTCGTGGCCTTCCTGCTCACCCTCATGCTCCCCAAAGATCGGTAACTCTGGTACGTAATTCGTACAAAATTTTTTTATAACGTGTTAGTTACATTCGAATATGGTAGAGTTTGGAGACAACAAAAACGTGATTGGAATCACGAAGGGTACGGAGCTTGAGGAGGCCGTTGAGAACGAGTTTCGTGGAGAGACGATGGAAGTAGGTCTGTACATGGCGATGGCGAGACAGGCGGAGAGAGAAGAATATCCGGAGATTGCAGCTGTGCTTAGAAGTATTGCGATGGACGAGGCCATGCATGCTGCCCGTTTTGCTGAGCTTAATGGCATGATAAAGGAGACTCTGAAGGAGAGCATCGAGTACATGCTTGGAGGGGAGATGAAGGCCAATGTGCACAAGAGAAAGGTTGCCCTGAGGGCGAAGGAACTTGGCATTGATGAGGCCCACGACATCTGGGATGAGGCATCGAGAGACGAGTACAGGCATGCCCAGGCATTGAAGGGAATCCTGGAGAGGTACTTCAGGACTTGAGAACCTCAAAGTGCACGACCGTAACGAATTCGTTCTCTTTTACATCACCATAAATTTTTTTTAGAGCTGAAAGTAGCTCATCCCTGCTTTCAAATCCATCCCTTCTTGCATCTTCATCGCTCAGCTCTTTAATTCTCTTCACGACGACTTTCTTTACCTTTGCAAGGGCGAAGGTGTTGCCGCCCGCTGTAAGCTCAATAACTCTCCCCACAGGATAGCTCTTTATACCCCTCCTTACAGTCGTTACCTTCCTTCCGGAAACTATTGGTTCCACAAACTCCTCATCGAAGTTAATCCTCTCCATAGTACCATCTCCATACCTTTTTAACAGCATTCAGCAGAACCCTATACTTCTTAAAACCCTCTCCCGGTATCTCCTTCCAGTACCTGAGCTGAAGGCACTTCGCAACCAAGGCCAGCTCCTCTTTTTCCTCAAGCTCCGGCTTGTCGGTTCTCGAATAGCAGTACCTAACAAGGGGTCGGACAATGTCGGAAACGTACTCGTACAGGCTCATCCCCTGGAAGTACTTGCTCATCCTCCTCTTCTCAACCTTCCCAAACTCCAGTCTTGGCATTTCAATGTCCCTTCTGAGGGATTTGAGAAGCAGGATTGCAGTTTCAGTCTCAAGATCTCTCAGCTCATCTGCAAGATACTCAATCAGTCTCCTCACAAATTCAGAGTTTATCTCGTCAATGTAGCACTCAACATCGTGTTTCAGGGCTTTCAACACTATAACCGTATGCTCCCCGCTGACCTCATTTCGCTGAGGTGTTATGTGCACAGGGATGAATCCATTTTTCGCCCAGAATCTGAGAAGTTCGGGTGAGACACCAAAGCCCGAGCCAACCCAGTCCAGATTCTGCTTGTAAGCCCATTCAAGGATTTTGAAGAGGGCGTAGCTGCCAATACCCATGTCCATCACTGCCGGATGGGTGGCTATTCTGACAACCCTCGCCCCCACCATCTTCGGAAACTCAAAGCTCCAGTAGTGCTTGAGCATAAGATCGGGTATTATCTGCCCCTTCGGCTTGTACCCCTCCCTTATCTTTTCTATTGTCTCATCATCGAGCCTGCCCTCAACGGCTATGTGGAGCGAGCAAACAGGCTTTCCGTTAACAGTGACAACGAAGGGGAGATGGTTTGGCATGTCTGATAGTATTGCAAGATCCGATGGACGGTTGCGGTAGTGGGCAAGGACGTATATCCCGAAAAACTCTCTGAGCAGCTTTTCATCACTCATAAGCTCGTCCTTGTCCAGCTCCCTGAACTCCAGTTCGCCGTTCTTAATCGCCTCAACATCTCCATCATCAAGCTCTGCTGGCTGGGCGTCGAGCAGGAGGACATCGTAAAGCCACCTCTCTATCGGATCACCCTTGCCGTACCTTATCGGCTCCTCCATGTGCACCCTCACTATTTCCACCGTCTCATCCCTCTCAAGCCTTTTGAGGAACCTTATGCTGAATCCCCTTCCTGTCCCCTCGTAGCCGTGAGTCGTGGTTGAGAAGATCATGTACCTCATCCCCTCTGTTATCTTCAGCAGAACCGGCACGTCTATTCCCGCAGCCTCATCGACTATCACAACATCCGCCCAGTCCTTCTCCATCATCGCCCTTCTTGGCACCACGTACTCAACCCTCGCATACTTGCTGTTCACAACTGTTATCATGCCATTGGATTCCTTAACAAAGTAGTCCGTCATGCCCTGCCTGACGAGGGCTTTGAGCAGAAACTTGAAGTAGGTCTGAACAGCCTGAGGAGAGGGGGCAACAACCATAACTCTAACGGGCCTCTTCAGTATCCTCTGCATCCTTGAGATTATGTAGGGCGTGACGATCCCCAGAACTGCCGTCTTCCCCCTCCCCCTGTCTGCTGTAATTACGACAGCTTTTCTCTCCCTCTCCCTCACAAAAAACCGCTCAAAAACCTGTAACACTCTGATCTGGTCCTGTGTGGCACAGAGCTTGTAGAGCTTCCTCTTTATCTCGATTCTCTCGGGTATCGAGATCTCCTCCCTTGATACCTCCTTAGCTGTGAACTCGTACTCCTTTACAACCTTCCTTCTGTCAGCGTCGAAGACTATGATTCCCTCAGACAGCAGTGTGCGACGCATGAACCTCCTGAAAAATCGGGCCGTAATGTCTTCGACAGTGTAGGGCTCGCTGATCAAATCTTCATGCCACCTGCTCTTCAGGTTTTCCCACGCCTCGACTGGGGGCGAGATTGCAATTATTATTCCTCCCTCCTTTATCGTTTCCACGATTATTCCGAGATCGTTTGGATGGAAGCCCTGGGTGAAGTCTATCAGAAGGGATCCGTAGGTTTGCCCCAGCACCTCTGGGGAGTCCTTGTAGTGAACTCTCTTACCGTTGAAGTACTTCTCTGCCAGGGAGAGAAAATCGCTTCTTCCCGCAATCAGCAGATCATCGTTACCGGAAACTTTGCGGTACCTTTTATAGACTCTCTTGACAAGTTTCATAACTCTCTCATCCAGATCCTTCGAGCAAAGAATGACCATAAATCTGTGTCTGTTGTTTGCCGCAATTTCAGCGGCCTTAGTTACCTCAGCAAGAAGACTTCTGACGGTCATCGAGTAAAGAAAAGTTTTGAGGGGTTAAAAATGTTGACCCAAAAATTGGGTTCAGATCCTTTCGACAACCATCGCCATTCCCTGCCCCCCACCGACGCAGAGGGAGGCAAGGCCGTAGTCAACACCCCTCCTCTCCATCTCGTATATGAGCGTTGTCGTAATCCTCGCACCTGTGCAGCCAATTGGATGCCCGAGGGAGATTCCGCTTCCGTTCACGTTCACGATGTCCATGTCGAGGTTGAGCTCCTTTATGCATGCCAGTGCCTGCGCTGCGAAGGCCTCGTTGAGCTCTATTAGTCCAATGTCCTTTATCTCAAGATTTGCCTTTTTCAAGGCTTTCCTTATGGCCGGTATAGGCCCGAGACCCATGTAGGCAGGATCTATCGCAGCAGATGCCACTGCTACTATTCTGACCTTTGCATCAAGCCCGTACTCCTTCGCTGCTTTCTCGTCCATTACCAAAACAGCAGAGGCACCGTCATTAACACCACTCGCATTTCCGGCAGTGACAGTCCCATCCTTCTTGAACACAGGCGGAAGCTTTGCCAGCTTTTCAAGGCTTGTGTCCCTTCTCGGATGCTCGTCAGTATCAACAACCACAGTGCCCTTCTTCTGCTTCACCTCAACCGGCACAATTTCCTGAGCGAACTTGCCATCATCGATCGCCTTAACTGCCCTCATATGACTTTCATAGGCGAGCTGATCCTGCTCTTCCCTGCTTATTCTGTATCTCTCCGCTATGTTCTCCGCAGTTATGCCCATGTGATAGCCGTAGAACTTCTCCCACAGCCCGTCGTAAACCATCAGATCCATTAGCTCATCAAAGGCTGTTACGGACATCCTGTACCCCCACCTTGCCTTTGGCAGGCCATAGGGAGCGTTGCTCATGCTCTCCATTCCACCCGCAATGATCGCTGAAGCATCACCGCTGTTTATCGTGTAGTAGGCCAAAGCTATTGCCTTCAGACCACTTGCACACACCTTGTTTACGGTGAAAGCCGGAACCTCTTTGGGAATTCCTGCAAGGATTGACGCCTGTCTCGCAGGATTCTGCCCCTGTCCAGCCTGCAAAACGTTTCCCATTATGACCTCATCAATCTTCACTTCCGTCCCATCGTAGTCGTAAGCAGATTCAAGCTCGATCCTACCTTTTGGAAGCTTTTCGGGATAGAACTCCACAGACTCTGGTGTAGGAACCGGAGCGATGCCGAGTTTTTTCAGCAAGCCCTTAATTGCAACAGCTCCAAGCTCGTAGGCCTTAACGTCCTTCAAAGAGCCGCCAAACCTGCCAACAGGTGTTCTTATCGCACCAACAATCACAGCCATGTGGTAGCTTACCTGCTGAAAAGAAAAATTTTACCATCTTTGATACTCAACATCAACACCTAACAGTTCGGCAATTCTGGAAACTGTAAAGTCGATCATGTCGTCAACAGTTTTGGGCTTGCTGTAAAAGGAGAGGACAGGTGGAAAAACTACAGCTCCAATTTCGGAGAGTCTTATGAGGGTTTTGAGATGCCCTGAGTGCAGTGGCGCTTCTCTCACAGCAACGATCAGTCTCCTTCTCTCCTTCAGGGTTACATCCGCAGCTCTGGTTATGAGGTTGTCTGCTATGCCGTAGGCAATTGCAGAGGCCGTTTTAATGCTGCAGGGTACAACAGCCATGCCGTCATGCCTGAAGCTTCCACTGGCGAAGGGTGCTGCAATCTCATCCTCATCGAAGTACTTGGTTGCCAGGTCCCTCAGATAAGTTTCATCGTAGTCGGTTTCTGCTTTCAGGGTAATCTTTGCCGCTCTGGATGCGACAGCGTAAACCTCTGCCCCAGCGTCAAGCAGCTTTTCTATAAGTCTTATACCGAGTATTTGCCCTGAAGCTCCCGTTAAGGCCACGATAAACTTCATATGAGGGGCTCAATGTCCTCGTCGAAGAGCTCAATGGTCTTTGCCAGACGCATTTTCTCAGCCTCCTCCGCCCCCTCCTTGGCTTCAGCGGCAAGCCTCTGGAGCTCCTTAACTCTCGGGATCTCGGTAACATTTGCCAGCAAAACGAGGGCAGCAACGTACTTCGTCTTTCTGGTTGGGTAGTCTCCAGCTCTAACCTCAACACCGGCAATCTGGTCTTCGAGCCACAGCTTTGCCTTCTCAAGTCCCTTTCTGTCTAAATGCTCTGGAGGTCCAGCTACCAAGACTAAAGCCCTTTCAGCACTTCTTATATCGCATGGAACCGTCAGCCTTCCAAGTGCTGCCCTCCTCACGAGGGTTGCAATCTTCATCGGCTTATCGTTTTCGATGCTCTCAAGCTCCTCTTCCTCCTTCTTCCTGAAAAATGGAAGTCTCACTCTTTTCTTTTTCTCTGCTGACTCAGCCAAGCTTGTGGCATAGCCGATTGACGAGATCCCCCCACCCCTCAGGGTGTTTATGACCTCACTGCTGTCCACAACCATCTCTCCAACAACGTCCTCCTCGATCGGCTCTCCGGCCCTTGCAAGCAGAGCTAATCTCCTGACTATCTCCTCGTTTATCTTGGCAAAGGATTCCTTGAGGCTTGTGCCCTCAAACTTCCACGCCCCGTTGTCAACGAGAATGAGGTTGTCCACGTACTTCAGCATGGATATCATGCTTCTCGCAGCGTTGAGGGAGTAAAGCTTCCCCTCCTCCGGGGCGGGGAGAATACCAACAGCATAAACAGGTTCGGAATACATTTCGGAGAGGTACTTTGCCAAAACAGGTGCACCACCGCTCCCCGTTCCACCACCGAGGCCAGAGATTATCAGAAACGCATCCATGTCGTGTGTTCCTCTCTCATCTATTGCGTTGAGGATGGTCTCGATCTCATCCTGGGCTATCTTGGCACCCAACTTGTTGTCAGTCCCAACTCCATGACCCTTAACAATCGTCTGACCGATGAGAATGCGATCCTGAAGGGGGACATGCTTCAGGCCCATCAAATCCGTTCGGGCAGTGTTTATTGCGAGCCACCTCATTCTGATGTTCGATCCTCTCCTCTTTTCATTTTCAATGAACATGTCGAGTATCTTCCCTCCTGCCTGGCCGAAACCGATGATGAAGAATCTCACATTTATCACCTCTCCGCTATGAGTAAAATCGCTTTTTATTTAAACCTTTTTCCAATTGTGATATCCCGAAATAATTTCACTCCTCAAACAACCACCTCCCGCACTCAAAC
>CBEUCM010000046.1:0-15346 GCA_965541645.1 uncultured Archaeoglobaceae archaeon
AATCGCCCGCGCCGATTGAGCCGGTCTCAGGCATAGATTGGGGACGAACCTCTGTACGGCTTAAGTTCTGATAACCCTTTCTCCTGCCAGCCTGTACAGCCTGTCCATCAGCCCTTCGTGCTCTTCAGCTGGGCCTTCGACAATGATCAGATCTGGCTTGATGGATTCAGCCTTTCTGATTGCAGCAAAAACGTTGGAAGAGTACTCTTCAATTTTCCTCCCCAGCTCCCCTCTTGTAATCACAACAACCTTCATTCCACGACTCTTGGCCTCCTTGGCCATCTCCTGGATCTTTTCTTCCGTATTCTTGCCTACAAAGAGATATATCGGACAGGTGGTTTTGTATGTGGTTTTGCACTCACTCACATGTTGCTCCACAACCACATCGACATGCTTCCTCAGTTCGCTAACTCTCACAGCACCAACCCGCAAGATTTTAGCAGGCCTTACCGTGACATCTACGATCGTGGACTCTATACCAACCCTGCACTCTCCCACGATTACCGCATCCACCCTATCTCCAAGCTCCTCCACAACGTGTTCATAGGCTGTCGGACTTGGCCTGCCAGTTATATTGGCCGATGGTACAACAACAGGCCTTCTGAGTTTCTCAATCAGCCTCAGTGGTACCTCATGGTCCGGCATCCGGATGGCAACCTTCTCACTCCCACCCGTTACAATATCTGGAACCACACTCCTCTTGTTGAGCACAAGTGTTAGAGGGCCGGGAAAGAACAGATCCATAAGCTTCTCCGCCACACTGTTTACCTCAGCAAGCTCGTACACTTCATCTTTATCGGCAACGCCAACTATAAGCGGCTTCGATAGCGGCCTCTTCTTCACCTCAAAGACCCTTCTCACAGCACTCTCATTAAACGCATCACATCCAAGTCCGTACACGGTCTCAGTTGGGAAGGCGACGAGTCCCCCCTTCTTGAGAACTTCCACCGCTCTCTTTATCCCCTCGCTGTCTGGTGTCAGTATCTGCACACCACAGTGTTGGGTGGGAGGATTATTAACCGTTCGGAAACATTATTTAGGCAGTCCAAGTAAGAAGTTAAAGGTGGTCGAATGGATATCAAAAGGGTCGAAACTCTGACAGATGAAATTTACGAGAAGTACAAGAATTATGGGGTTAACAGGAAAGAAATTCTCGAAAAAATGAAAAAGCTAGTTCTGGAATTCAAGGTTCCCGAGAGTGAAGCGGTTAAAACGATGGAGAACTACATAAGAAGGGAGTACGTCCCTAAGGATGAGGGTGTGCAGTTCACGAAGATAGGGGACATAAAGGAGTCGGGGAAGTGGGTAAGTGTTAAAGCGAAAGTTGTACAGCTCTGGGAGCCAGGAAGTCCATCCATCGCCCAGACGGGGTTAATAGGGGACGACACGGGTGTGATAAGATTTCTTGTATGGACAAAGGCCAACAAACCAAGTGTTGAGGAGGGAAAGAGCTACGCCTTCAAGAACGTTGTGGTTGATGAGTATGCGGGCAACATCAGGCTGAACGTAACGAGGTACAGTGAAATTGAGGAGATTGATGAGGAGATTGAGGTCGCCCCCATCTCCCAGGCGAAGGAGGATGTCGAGGTTGTTGGGGCGCTGGTTGCAGTACAGCAAAACAGCGGTTTGATCCAGAGGTGCAGTGTAGAGGGGTGTGGAAGAGTGGTCAAATCCGGCATTTGCCCTGTGCACGGAAAAACGGAATGGTACGATGATTTGAGAGTGAAGGGAGTGCTGGACGATGGTGAGAGAACGTATGAGGTGATAATCGACGAGGAGGGCGTTAAATTCCTGACGGGAATTGACCTTGAAAGGGCGAAAAAAATTGCAGAGGAGAATCTTGACAGAGGGGCGGTTCTATCAGAGCTAAAAAGAAGGCTTCTCGGAAAGTATCTCAGGGTTACGGGGAGGATGACTCCCAGATATCTCATCGCAAGCAGCGTCGAATTTTACAGGCCGGACATTGGAGAGGAGATTGAAAAGCTTCTGGCTGAGTTGGAGGAGGGGTAAAAAATGACCAACTTCATGAGGAGGGAGGTTGCAAGGAGGGTTTTTGCAAAGGAGCTGATGAACTCCACATACTCTATGAAGGACGAGAGGGAGAAGAGCCCGGTGTATGTGCTCACACCTCTCGGTCTGAAGTGCAACAGGGTTTTCGTGATAGGGGCCTTGACCGAGAAAACCGAGGTGGGAGAGGAGGGCGGTGTTTGGAGAATCAGGATTCTCGATCAGACAGACACCTTTGTCGGATACATAAGCAGATATCAGCCCGACGCCTTTGAGGCCATCGCCGAGATCGACACCTTCACCCTTGTTGCCGTAACGGCAAAGGTGAGGCTTTTTGAGGCGGGATCGAGAACGCTTGTATCTCTAAGGCCGGAGAGCATTAACGTAGCCGACGTTGAGTCGGGATACTACTGGGTTGTTGAGACGGCGAGGGCAACAATAAAGAGGATAAAGGAGATGGAGAGCGGGAGTACTGAAAATGCACGGCTTGCAAAGGAGATCTACGGAACAGATCTCGATGAGTACAGAAAGGCTGTCAAAGAAGCTTTGCTAAGGCTGAAGGAAGAGTACGCTGCGGAAGAGGTTGAGAGCGGGGAGGAGATTGAAGAGGAGATTGAGGAAGAGGTTGACGAATTTGATTTCGAGATTGAAGAGGAGGACATCGATCTGAGCGAGCTGCTCGAAGATTAAAATTTTTCACCGCTGACAACCCTCTCAAAATCGTACTCGGTCAGTATTCCCGCCTCATGCAGCCTGTCGTTCGCCTCCCTGAAGCTTTCAACCTTCTCAACGATTTTAGCAGCCTCATTCATCTCAAGCACGGATCGTGCTCTAAAGTAAAATACAAGCGTGCAAAGTGGGCTGATTAAGGCAGTTCTACCCTTTCTGAGCTTTTTTAATCCCAGCTCCCCCTCGTATGCAAGAACTGGGATCATGCTTGCCTCGGTTGTTACATCCTCACTAACCTTCTTCATCAGCTCGTAGTCCTCCCTGCTCATGGACGAGCATCCGAGCATTCCGCCCTTCCTGAGGATCTCAGAAATGTTGAGGAGGAGTTCCTCCATTCTCAGCTCCCCATCACTCCCAAAACCTGTTACGGCAACAACACCATCCAGCTTGGCCAGGGCTGCGACGCACATCGCATCGGCAAGTGGGCTTCTAACCCCCGACTCAAAACCGACTGAAATTGCATCTCCACCAGCATCCACACCAGCGATAACGGATATCCCCTCTCTGCTGGCAAAGTCCTCTATTCCCTCTGCAAGCCTCATCGACCCCTTTGTTATGTCAAGCGCAACAACCCTCCCAAGGTGCTTGGCAGCCTTCGCTATGTTCGGGATAAAGCCATCCTTTGTCCTCACATTCTCGTCTGCAATCCCGACACACTCATTTAGCTGCCTAACCCCCTCCAGCTCATCCAAGCTTCTGGGGCCGGGCTTCGGATCCACGACTATTCTGTCCCAGACTATGCTGCCGTGGTAAACCTCAAACCCGAACTTTTTGAAAAAGTTTGCTACAGGTATCGTGCTTACTATGTCTCCCCCACCACCTATTCCGAAAACCAGTGCTCTTTTGCTGTCAGCATCGGTGAGCAAATCTAAGATTTCCATGTCAGAACTTCAGATAACCCTTCTTTTCAAGCCACTCAACCTGAGGGTTTGTGTACCTCCAGATTATGTCGCCTCTATCTTTCTGGAAGGGCCAGGGAACTATTATGACAACATCGCCCTCCCTTATCCAGATCCTCTTCCTCATCTTGCCGGGTATTCTTGCCAGTCTCTCAACGCCGTCCTCACATCTAACCCTAATATGCCCAGCTCCAAGCATGGACGTTACTATCCCGAACATCTCTCCCTTATCGCGGTTTGGCAACCTTACCCTTACTACTTCTCCCTCATCGCTCAGACAGACACCCCTAACCTTTTTCTTGCATCTTCAAGAAGCTTGTTTAAATACTTTGCTACAGCCATTTTGAGATCAAGCGGGTGTAGAGAGCCGGATTTGAAGTCCTCAACCATGGCCTCGAAGCTTTGGTACTCCACATCCCCACCAAACTTCTCGTCCCTCTCCACCTTCAGCACACCGAATCTTGGAAAGATGTGGTACTTTGCGATATCCACCACCGGATTGTTCTCAACCACACCAGCAGGGCAGTAGGCCTTTCTTATCTTCTTCTCAACAACATCCGGAGGATCGCGAACGGAGATGTAGTTACCCTTTGAGCTGCTCATCTTTTCCCCATCTAAACCAACAAGGATCGGCGTGTGGAGGCAGACGGGTGCTTTATATCCTAACCTTGGCAGGTTCTCCCTTGCAAGCATGTGGATCTTTCGCTGATCAATACCGCCAACAGCGAGGTCAACCTCAAGGTGGGCGATGTCGAGGGCCTGCATCAGCGGGTAGATCATCTGGGAGACCATCGGATCCTCCTTTCTCCTGCTGACCTCATCCATACTTCTCCTCGCTCTGTTAAGCGTTGTTATCCTTGCAAGCTTCAGTATATCGAGGACGTAGTCTCTTTCGAGCTGGTACTCACTTCCCAGCACGAATCTCGCCCTGCTCTCGTCAAGGCCCAGAGCTATGAACACACGCCTGTTGTAATCTGCAACCTCAGCAATCTCCTCAAAGCTACCCTTCTCGTTGAGGTAGGCATGGATGTCAGCCAGAAGGACTGTGATCCTGAAACCTGCCTGCTGAAGGTCCATGAGCTTCTGCACGGTCATCATGTGGCCGAGATGTATCTCTCCACTCGGCTCGTAGCCAACGTATGCAGAAGGCCTGTCGGAGGTTTCGAGCAGAGTTCTTAGTTCCTCCTCCGTCACAATTTCTTCAGCGTTCCTCATGACGAGCCTCAGTTTCTCGTTGATGTCCATAAGCTCAGAAATTCCAATCGGTTTTTAGTTTTAATGCTTTACAACTTCGATGGCGTACCTTATCCCTGCCATAACAGCTTCGACATCATCATCAATTCCGATGGTGGCTTTAAAGCTGTCAATGTCAAAACAGGACTCGTAAATTTTCCTTACCTTCTCCTCCGATAGCTCTCTACCACTTGCAGCGGATATCAGCTCAAAGAAGAGGTCGTTCATCCTGTTGTACTCCTCAACCTGCTGATACTCTATCCACTCTCTGATATCCCACCATCTGCCCTCCCCATGCCCCCTGCAGAACTCCTCCACAAGGAGGTAGTATCGCTCCTCACCATGGCTTCTCACTCTCACTAAGGGGTAGAGCCTGCAGGGTGTTGGGCGATCGTTGTAGATACTGCATCCCCTCTCGGTTACAAAGGGACACTTCCCGTTTTGCATCTTTAAGACAACAACTGGCAGGCCTGTGGCCATACCCACGTGCCACGTCGTGTATTTCTCAAGAAACTCAGATGTTGTAATGCTGAGCGCTCTGGACATCCTGAGAACGTCGTATGGGGTTAGAGCGAGAGTCAGGTTCTGACAGCACTCATTGAAGCACTTTATTCCCGGATAACAGGCAAACTTGAACTTCTCCACCGGTTGCAGCTCTTCAGCCATGCTGGAGGTTTCAGAACAAAAATAAAACCTTTCCGCTTGTACGCCGGGGGTGGGATTCGAACCCACGCGGGCAACGCCCAACGGCTTAGCAGGCCGTCGCCTTACCGCTCGGCAACCCCGGCTCAGTTGGTAATTCTTCCCACTGCAATTTAAGAATTTTGCCCATCCGATTTCTTTATATGTGGGCATAAAAAATCTGATTGTGGAGCTTGGTGAGTGGGTTGTAGAGTTCACAGCGCTTCTGATGATAGCATCCGCAGTAGCTGTGGCTGTTAAGTTCGCCCGCATCCCCTACACTATAGCTCTCGTGCTTACAGGCCTTTTTGTCGGAATTTCCGGATTGCTGCCTGAAGTGCCGATGACGAAGGATTTCGTTTTCTTGGTCATACTCCCACCCCTCTTGTTCGAGGCAGCCCTGAATATGGACATCAACGAGCTGAGAAGTAACCTTAAAACGATCTCTCTCCTTGCCTTTCTTGGAGTGCTCGTAACTACACTTATCGTCGGCTACTCCCTGAGCCTTCTACTTGGCCTATCATTGGCCATGGCTCTGCTTTTCGGAGCGATGATCTCTCCAACAGATCCGGTATCTGTTCTCGCATCCTTCAAAACCCTCAACGCACCGAAAAGGCTGTCCACAATCCTTGAGGGAGAGAGCATCCTCAACGATGGTGCAGCAGTCGTCGTCTTTGCAATCCTGCTTGAAATGCTCAGAAGCGGGGAAATCAACCTTGCATGGGGAGTTGCAGAGTTCGTAATCGTATGTGCTGGAGGTGCAATCGTAGGCTTTGCCCTTGGCTACCTCACCTACAGAATCCTTTCCAGCATCGACGACCCCTTTGTTGAGATCTCCATAACAATAATCCTCGCCTACTCCAGCTTCATAATCTCTGAGCATCTTCACGTTTCCGGAGTGATAGCTGTCGTCGCTTCGGGCCTCGTTGTTGGCAACTACGGAAAGGCCTTTTCAATGTCCCCGTCAACAAGGGTGATTCTGACCGATTTCTGGGCAGTAGTCGTGTTCCTCGTTAACTCCATCGTTTTCATCCTGATAGGTACCAACACCCATTTCGACATAGTCCACTGGAAGGAGATAGCGGCTGCGGTTGCTGCAGTTATCGTTTCACGGGCTTTGATCGTTTATCCGGTTATGTGGCGCTATCCCCGGATCTGGAGGCATATCGTCTTCTGGGGAGGGTTGAGAGGGGCAATCCCCATCGCCCTCGCTTTGAGCCTCTCTGGAGTAGAGGGGTTTGAGACGATATCTGCAATGACCTTCGGAGTCGTTCTCTTCTCCCTCGTCGTGCAGGGACTTACGCTTGAGGTGTTTGCAAAGAGGGTGTTCGGCGACGAGAGGAGGGAGAAAGTTGAGGAGGTGCTGGCAAGGTACATCGCAGCCAGAAGTGCGGAGTACGAGCTGAGCAGGGCGATCGAGTCTGGAAAAATTGCGGAACCGCTTGCTGCTGAGCTTGTATATGAGATTCGGCAGGAAGTACAGGAATTGCAGATGGAGCTTGAGAATTTGAGAGATACCAGCTGGATAACGAGGAGGGTTAGGAAGTACGTACTCGACGCCAAGAAGAGCGCCGTGAGAGATGCGGTTTCGAGGGGTGTTATCTCCCACGAGGTGGCGAGGAGGGTTGTTGAGGAGATAGACTCTGAAATTTCCAGGCTGGAAGAGGAACAAACATGAATACTGTTTTTAAATAAAGTTCCACAAAGTGGTAAATTTTAAATTTGGGAACTCCGTAAGATTATTCATGAACTTTGATCTTGGGGAAGAGCACAGAATGCTTCAACAGGCTGTTAGGGAGTTCGCAGATAGGGAGATAAAGCCCTACGGAAGAGAGTACGATGAGAGTGGCGAGTACCCGTGGGACATTCTGAGGAAGGCGGCTAAGCTCGGATACGTTGCTTCCGACATTCCCGAAGAGTACGGTGGGGCGGGGATGGACTACTTGGGATGCGCCATAATCGCAGAGGAGTTTGCGAGAGCCGACAGCAGCATTGGAACCGCAGTTCTGACAGCATCTCTCGGCTGTCCGATGGTGAAGTACTTCGGGACTGAGGAGCAGAAGGAGAGGTATCTGCCACCCGTTGTGCAGGGAAAAACTCCATCGGCCATCGCAATAACCGAGCCGGATGCTGGCAGTGACGTTCAGGCAATAAAGACCAGGGCTGACAGGGTTGAGGGTGGCTGGAAGCTCAATGGGACGAAGACGTTCATAACGAATGGCAGCGTCTCTGACTGGGTTGTTGTGCTGGCGAAAACCAATCCGGATGCGGGTTACAGGGGAATTTCTGCCTTCCTTGTTGAGACGAAGTGGGATGGATACGAGGCGAGAAGGATAAAGAAGATGGGTCTGAACTGCCACGACACTGCGGAGGTCTATCTCAAGGATGTTTTCGTGCCGGAGGATTACATAATCGGGCAGGAAAACTTCGGGTTTTACCAGCTCATGAGGTTTTTCAACGAGAGCAGAGTTTTTGTCGGTGCTGTTCAGCTGGGGATGGCAGTAGGAGCCTACGAGAGGGCGATGGAGTATGCGAAGCAGAGAAAGGCCTTCGGAAAGCTTCTGATAGAGCACCAGGCAATCCAGTTCAAGCTTGCCGACATGTGGAAGGACATCGAGGCGGCAAGACTGCTGGTCTATAAAGCTGCGTGGCTGATAGATCAGGGCAAACCCAATCCAGCCTTAAGCTCGGCTGCCAAGCTCTTTGCAAGTGAGACTGCGATAAAGGTAACCTACGAAGCTCTGCAGATCTTCGGTGGGTATGGTTACACCAAGGAGTACGACATCGAGCGCTTCTACAGGGATGCGAGGGTTGGAACGATCTACGAGGGGACGAGCGAAATCCAGAGACTGATCATTGCAAGGGTACTGTCTGGGAGGCTGAAGTTCTGAGGTCAAAAGACTTTTATCTGTGATAGCCCAAAGAATGCTATGGAAAAGTTCATCGAGAGCATCAGCAACTTCATTGATGAGGACGACATCAAGCTCCTCAAAGCTTTAAGCAACGATCCCATCATCGTTCATTCAATAAAGAGGATTTTTGAGCACCCGGAAAAGGCCAGCAAGTACCTGATACTGCTTAGAGACACACCTGCCACGATCTATCTTGTGGCAAAAATTGCGGAGAGGCTTTCGAGGTACCTTGAGGGGGAGGACGAGTCCAAGTGTTTTGGGGTTTTTCTAACAGCCTTAAGAGAGCTCAAGGATTGCAGAGACAGAAAAACCCTGCAGAACATGTTCATGATCCTGAAAGAGGCAATTGAACGAAGATTGATGGAAGGGAAGTACGAGGATGCCGCAAAACTCGTTATGGAGTTTCAGGAGTTCGGGTTTAAGGGATACATTAGGAAGATACTATTTTTTGCACTTGAAGTGTCTGAGGATGGAGACTACAGGAGGGCACTGAGAATACTGGATCTTCTGCCTGAAACCGAGGCTGTAAGGGATTCAAAGGCAAGTGTACTTCTCGAATGGGGCAAGTTCCAAGCAATGACAAATCCAGAGGCTGGATTGAAAAAGATCGAGGAATCTCTGAGGATAAAGGATACCGCTGAAGCGAGGCTGGCGATGGCCGAGATCTACGAGACCATGGGCAACTACGAGAAGGCATACTTCATATACTCCTCTCTGCGGACAGCCTATCCTGGAATCGAGAGAAAAATTTCAAGAATGCTGATGGAGTGGGGAGAGGAGACAGGAGACGTGGAGAAATTAAGAGAAGCCTACAATCTGGCAGTTAACGACAGGTTACTTGCAGAAGAGATTGAAAGGAGAATAAAGAAGCTCGAAGCTCAGAGACTTTCGGGGTCGTAGCCGAGCACGGCAACCCACCACCACCTCGCCATGTCCACAAGATCCCGGCTGAAAGCCCCGGAAAGGTGGTACTCTCCATCTCTGATCGTTATCATCCCAGCCCCGAGAAGCTTGTTCCTCATCGAGTAGAAGGAGGAGCGAACCATTTCCAGCTCCTCCAAGATCTTTTCCCACTCCTCCACTTTGAGTGGTTTTCCGCTCTTCTGTCTCTCCTCGACAATTGTCAAAAACTTAACGGCCTTTAAAGCCACATCCTCCTTCCTAAAAATTCTCCTCATGAGTTCAAGCATGGGCATTTTGGACTGGGAGATTCTGGCGTTTGCTGCCGACCTCACGATGATGGATGTTGCTGTTTTTGGGGCGTCCTTCACCTTCACGTGTTTGAACTTTGTGGGGGCGAATATAAATTTTAGGTCTATAACGATCCGCTTCAGTCCTGATCGGAGGATAGCTTGTGTTAAAAAAGATGAACCCATACGGGAGTGGGCCCGGAGGGATTCGAACCCTCGACCGCCCGGTTATGAGCCGGGCGCTCTGACCTGGCTAAGCTACGGGCCCTCACTATTCGTGGGATGCCATGTTTATAAGGATTTTGGATGTTCACAGAACTCTGGCCTTGGAAGCTGCAGAGGAAAGAGCACCCACCAGTATCCGCTGTGCGTCGAGTATCTCCGCAATACCCTCCACAGTCGTTCCACCGGGTGTGGCAATTTTCCTCGTCATCTCTTCGAGGCCATACTTTTCGTACAGCTCTGCCGACGCTTTGAATGCAGAGACGGCGAGTTTTACAGCCTTCGTGTACTCAATGCCATCTTTTAGAGCGGAGATCACAAAGGCGCTGATTAGGTAGGCCAGGATTCCGGGAGAGCTTCCTATGTAGGAGGTCATGGCATCAAGCTCATCCTCGCTACTGCACTCCATCAGCTCCGCCTTGAGTGGGAGGAACTCTGCGGTTTTTTGCGGGTAGTAGGCGACGATTGGGACCGCAAGGTTCGTCATGGCCCGGAAGGGATTTTCAATGTGCCTCCTCATTTCATCAAGCTTGACGCCTGCTGCAAAGCTGACGACAGGTCTGTCTTCTGCGATCTCTCCAATTTTCACCATCGTCTCTCTGAAAACCCCTGGCTTGAGCGTCACAAAGATGACGTCGCACTCTGATATTGCATCAATCTCAGTGCTTACCCTAAATTTGGCCCTTACAGGTTTCCTTTTTACGGCTATAACCTCAACACCCTCTCTCACGTTTGATGCGAGGGCCATGCCGAGGTTCCCCGCACCGACAATTCCGAGTTTCATGATCTGAATTAGTTGACAAAAATAAGATTTTACCTGAATATGTGCCTTCTTTCCCAGTCAGTCCTCACAAGGGGTTTCGCCAGATGCCTCCTCGCTGAGGGTGGCACCTCGTAGTAACCTTCATCCAGCGGTCTGTAGATCTCCTCCTTTACCCTCTCGAAGGCTACAGTTTTGCACTTCCTGCACCTGAATCCCTTTCCCCTACCGGCTGATTCCATCCTCCTTCCGCACTTCTCGCACACCGGATTCCTCTCCTCATATCTTACAAGCTTCAGAATCCCTATCTTCTCCAGGTTGATGGTGTCCTTCTTCATGGATCCGTAAACTTCAACCACATCTCCGCACTTCAGAAGTCTGATGATGTTCCTGAACTGCTTTGTCGGCTCGAAGGCCGCACACTTCACCTCTCCAAACTTGGTTGTGATTTTAAAGAACACATGTCCCCCCTCGATGTCGTACGGCTCGGTCGAGATCTCTCCTCTAATCCTGTAGGAGTGGTAGTTCTCGACTTTCTCAACTTCCTCCTCATCTATGATGTGCATGTCGGTTGCATGGTTCGTTACGAATATCATCTTCCTGTCGTATGGCTCCGTCTTTGCCATCTCCATCGCCTTGTAAAGCGCTTCCACACTCCCCCCCCTTAGGCCATAGAGCACTGGGCAAGGAGTGTTTGGAATGCAGACAACAGCATCGTTGCACCAGTCAACGGTGTCAAAGACTTCCGGATATAGCTCAAAGTCGAGATCAAAGAAGCTCTCTTCATCGTACTCTCTCGGCGTTCCGAACCTTTCAGGATGGCGGTAGGTTAGCAGCTCCAACGTGAAGTCCTCAAGCTCCGCACCAACTGCAGCAAGAGCCCCTATGAGTCCCCTACCCTTCTTGTACTTGAGGTGGGGGATGAAGTACTTGCCAATTATGAACAAAGCCTCATCTATGCTGATCACATCCTTTATGGCCTTCTCTGCAAATGATCTGAGCTTTACGGCCATCTCTTCATCAACAAAAACAACGCCAGGGTTCGTGTTCTCGTCGTCGAGCATGGCGAGTTCAAGAACAATCTCGTTTACAACGTCAATCAGCTCATCTCTGTCATCAACATCGGCAAGAAAGCTGACAGCCCCATTGCCCCTCGTTTTGTAGGGTATTGTCGGGTTTAGCCTGATAAGCCTTGGAAAACCCTCCACTTTGCCTAGTTCTCTCTCTATTCTCTCGATTAGCAGCGTTGCAAGATAAGTGGTGCACATTCCCTTGCTGCTGTCCGTGTCGTCAATTCCCACCCAGACTCTCATTCAACTTTGCCACTTTTGCTGCGATATAATCCGATTTCGTTCTTTCAATTCCCGCCCTCGCAACATCCAGCTTGTGTCTCAAACCGGGAACAAGTTTGTCGGGAAGGGATGTGAACTCTATCAGTTTCCCATATATGTCCTCCATGAGTGTTATCAGCCTCTCAGCTTTCTCGAAGTCTCCATCAATCAGCTTTGAGAGTGCATACCTCCTAAGCTCGCCAACGAGATCTGCCAGCCCTGTTACAAGGGCTGAGGGTTCAACCTCCGCCGGAACTGAGAAGCTGAACTCTCCAAGCACAGCAGAATGGAAGGCGAGAGCCTCAACCAGTTCCTGCATGGCGTCATGGGTGAGAGAGTAGTATATCTCCGGGTATCTCTTGAACGTCTCCACCTTTTGGAGAACATCGAGGGCCTTGGAGAGGTACTCTTTGCTTTCCTCCATCTGACCAGCATGTATTGACGCTATCGCCTTTGTTGCGTTGATCTTCATCTCTCTGGCCAGTTTAAGCAGCTCCTCTCTCGTCCTCTCAAGCTCCTGAAGTCTCTTCCTGCTTTCATCAAGGTCCATCTTTTCACCTCTTGAGCAGTGCAACTCTGCTCGGTTCGGACTCGCTGACAAACTCGTATCCTGTCGCTTTGGACAGCTTGGCAGCAAAATCAACGATGTCTCTGTGTTCGGGCATGTTCTCATACTGCAGTCGAAGCCTGGAGTATCCGAGGTACATGTAGGCTTTCGCCTCGATAAAATCAGGCTCGGCACGGCCAATCAGCTTGGCGTACTTTTCTACAGCTTCATCGTCCATGTTGTACCCCTTTATTAGCGTGAGTCTGATCACCGTTCTGCTCCTGCTGCCCCTCATGACATCTAAGCTCTGCAAAATTTTTTCCCAGTTGCTTTTTGGCGGGCGGTTCAGCAGGATGTGGCTCTCCTCATCGAAGGCTGTGAGGCTGATGTAGAGCTGTGTTGGCTTAACCTTCTCAACCATCTCCGGATTTGTGCCGTTGGTGACGAGGAAGGTTGTGAAACCCCTCTTTTTGTACTCCTCAATCAGCTCAGGAAGATGGGGGTATAGAGTGGGCTCACCTATCAGGCTTATCGCAACCTGATTTGGTCTGTAGGCTTCCTCAAGCTTTTTCTTGTTCACACCCGGAGTTCCGTGAAATCCGCTCAGCAGGCGGTGCTGGGCCTTTATGCTCTCCTCCACTATGAACTCCGGATCATCCCACCCCTCAAAACCTCTGAGGAGTTCGAGAGGTCTCCAGCAGTAAATGCAGCTCTGGTTGCATACAAGGGCTGGTGTCATCTGGAGACAGCGATGGCTGCTTATGCCGTAAAACTTCTGCTTGTAGCACACGCCCTGGTCTTTCAGCGATTTTTTTAACCACAAACATGTTTTCACTGCCGAATGTCTGCCCATGATCTGATATCCTTTGAGTTCCTTGAGCAGTTTCTCATTCATCGCCCTAAATAGGCTGGCGGAATTTAAATACTTCACTTTGGGGTACACTTCTCCCGTCTACTACCTCGTAAACTTTCTCTGACTGCCTACTCCCTCATAAAATAGTAGGTGAGCGACACAAGTCCAGACAGGGCGAGTATGACGTCTCCAGAGTTCTGGGAGATTACACTGCTGAATAGGTACAGAGGAGCGAATACAAGGACCGGAAGCAGGGACACAATCATCAATGCCAGTACAACCAGTGCAATCGGTATGAGCAGTCCTATCATTATTCACAATTTGAGGGTTAATATTTAACTTTTACTGTTCTGCACGAGTTCAACAAGCTCCCTTGCAGCAACCTCGACGTTCTTAGCAGCGATTGCCGAAACCACAGCAAGCCCAGCGACACCACACCCCAAAACCTGCGGTGCATTTTCCCTGCTTATCCCCCCTATCCCCACGACTGGGATCTTTACGGACTGCACTATCTGTCTAAGCCCCTCAAGTCCTATCGGTTCCTTTGCGTCCTCCTTCGTTGTGGTTTTAAACACGGGCCCAACACCAAGGTAGTCTGCGTGGATCTCTGCTTTCAAAGCCTCCTCAACCGTATGCGCTGAGACACCTACTATTCCGTTAAAGTACCTCCTTATCGCTTCTGCAGGTAGATCACTCTGCCCAACATGAACGCCATCGGCATCCACCGCCATCGCAATATCTAATCTGTCGTTTATTATCAGCAAGGCATCGTAATCGTTTGTCAGTCTTCTCAGCTTTCTTGCGATTTCGTAGATTTCTTTGGCAGGCATACTCTTTTCCCTTAGCTGTATTGTTCGCACACCCCCCTTCAAAGCTTTCTCTGCAAGCTCTTCATGCCTTCCAAATCTGGAATCTGTGATGAAATATACCGCCATTTTCTCCAGCATCGTAATGTTTTTTGTTTGCGGAGATAAAAAAGGTATGTGTCCCTCAGGAAGGTACTCAAAGGCAAGCTCAGCGAGGAGGAAATCAGGTTCGTCAGAAGGAGCTTCGAGATAATAGGCGACGTGGTGATAATAGAAATCCCCGATGAGATCATGCACCGCAGAGAGGATATCGTTGAGGCAATACTGGAGAGACACAAGCATGTGAAGACCATTCTGAGGAAGGTTGGCGAGGTTGATGGAGTTTTCAGAGTTGCAAGGTACGAGCCAATCTATGGAGAAAGAACGGAGACCGTGGTTAAGGAGCACGGATGCAGGTTTCTTGTAGATCCAACCAAGGTGTACTATTCAGTTAAGCTCTCAGGAGAGAGGGAGAGGATCGCCAGACTTGTCAGAGATCATGAAAGGGTTCTGGTGATGTTTGCCGGAGTCGGGCCTTATCCGATAGTCATTGCAAAGCTCGCCAGGCCGAGGGAGGTTGTTGGGGTAGAGCTGAACCCTGCCGCAGTAGAGTACTTCAGAAAGAACGTTCAGCTCAACAAGGTTGAGGATGTGGTTAAGGTTGTTGAGGGCGATGTTAACAAGGTTGTGCCCTCACTCGGGAAGTTTGACAGGATACTGATGCCCGCCCCCCACTCGGCGGAGAGCTTCGTTCATTTGGTGAAAGGCAGTATTGTTCCGGGCGGCTTCGTTCATTACTACTCATTTGAGAGTGAGAATGAGGAGGACAGGCTTCCTGAAAAGATAGCCGGACTCTTTGCCAAGCATGGAATGAAGGTGGAGGTCAGAAAGCTGAGAAAGTGCGGGAACTTTGCACCCTACGTGAACAGATATGTAGCTGACGTTGAAGTTCTTGAGGTTGAGCCTTAACTATATTGTTAACAGATAGCAATGTTTTTAAGGCTTTGTGGCAGAGGTCAGACAGAGGTGCAACCATGAACCAGAAACTGAAAACCCTTCTAAAGCTTCTCGCAATCTTTGCACTGTTCTTTGCGGCCTTCTCCGTGCTGTACATCTTAGCCTTTTTCAACGAGTTCA